>BFBT01000001.1:3185174-3503692 GCA_003112755.1 Lawsonibacter asaccharolyticus
GGGTGTTCAGGGAGATCAGGTCCGGGGCCCGCCCCGTGAGGAGCAGCCGCACCGCCCCCGCCGCCGCCATGGCGGCGCAGGTCCCGGTGGTGCGTCCGCAGCGCAGGCGCTTCCCGCCCGCAGTAATGTAGTGCTCCGGCATCGGCAGCTCCTTTCCCGCGGCATGTCTCTTCTCTCAGGACCCGGCCCGAAGCTCCTCCAGGCGGCGGACATAGAGGGCCTGTACCTGGGGCAGGGCCCCCAGTCCGGTGAGCCGGCAGGACACGGCATGCCCCCGGCTCTGGAGGAGCCTTTTCCAGCTGTCCGGCCCCTCCCCCGCCATGTCGTGGAGGGCGTGGTCCCCGGCCACCAGCATCAGCGGCACCAGCTCCACGGCGGGGGCGGTGACCAGCGGCAGCACCTCCTCCACCCTGGGCCGGCCCTCCACCGTGGCCACCACCAGGTCGTCCCGCCCGGCCAGATGGAAGATGCCCTGGAGGGCCGGGTAGACCAGGTCGGCGGATCTGTGGGTCCCGTGGCCCATGAACAGGGTCTGGGCCCCCTCTGCCGGGGGGATCAGGTCCATCAGCGCCCCGCCCAGCTCCCTCAGGTCCTCCGGCGTCCCCAGCAGGGGGCGGGAGAGCCTCAGTGCGGGAAAGCGGCCCTCCC
The DNA here is from genome assembly GCA_003112755.1 of Lawsonibacter asaccharolyticus. NCBI lineage: Bacteria > Bacillati > Bacillota > Clostridia > Eubacteriales > Oscillospiraceae > Lawsonibacter > Lawsonibacter asaccharolyticus. The sequence continues at coordinate 3,185,823 of BFBT01000001.1, forward strand.
ACCGGGCGGCGGTCTTCCTTATTTTATCATATTCCGCGCCCGGGAGCAAATGGGTGGGCACGATCAGGGGGCACTCTATCCCCTCCGCCGCCATCTGCTCCAGGGCACCGGCCACATCCGGGACCGCGATCCCCCGGTCCCCCAGCCGCGCCCGGACCAGACCGCTGGTGTAGGCCCGGAAGAGGGGCAGCTCCGGGGCGGCGGCGGACAGCGCCTGCTCCACCCCCTCCAGGTCCCGGCTCCGGGCCTGGTCCACCGTGGTGCCGAAGCTGACGGCCAGAATGGCTTCTCTCATATCGATTCCTCCCCTTCGTTTCGGATGGGCTGAAAAAAGATGCGCAGGCAGCCCCGGCTGTCCCGCGCCACCTCCGCCTCCACCTCATAGATCTCCCGGAGGAGCTCCGGGGTCAGCACCTCCTCCGGTGTGCCCGAGGCGGCCACGCGGCCAGCCTTCATCACATAGAGCCGCTGGCAGTACAGGGCCGCCAGATTCAGGTCGTGGATGGCCGCCACCACCGTCCGGCCCAGGACCCGCACCAGCTCCATCAGCTGGAGCTGATATTTGATGTCCAGATGGTTGGTGGGCTCGTCCAGGATCAGGCAGGGGGTGTCCTGGACCAGGGCCCGGGCGATGAGCACACGCTGCTTCTCCCCGCCGGACAGGGTGGTGTAGCTCTGCTCCCGCACCTCCTCCAGCTGGGTGAGGCGGAGCACCCGGTCCACCAGCGACCGGTCCTGCCCATTGTCGGCCTCCAGCAGTCCCTTCCGGGCGTGCCGCCCCATGCGGACCACCTCCTCCACCGTAAAGTCGAAGCCGCTCTCGTGCTCCTGGACCACCACGGCCAGCCGCTGGGCCATCTCCCGGCCGCTCATGGCCAGCAGGTCCTCCCCCATGAGGAATGCCCGCCCCGCCCTGGGGCGGAGCACTTTGTAGAGGTTCTTCAGCAGAGTGGACTTTCCGCTCCCATTGGGCCCGATGATGCCAACGAACTCCCCCGCCTCCGCCCGCAGGCTGATCTCGTACAAGATCTCCCTGTCCCGGGTCCCATAGGAGATCCCCTCCGCAGAGAGCATGGCGCTCCCCTCCTTTTCTTCAAAATTCATAGCGCCGCACCCGGATCATCCATAAAAACAAGGGGGCCCCGATGAAGGCAGTGATGATGCCCACCGGGATCTCCTCCGGCCGGACGGCCAGCCGGGCCCCCACGTCCATCCAGATCATAAAGACGGCCCCGCACAGGGCGGACAGGGGGATCAGGCGGCGGTGGTCCGCCCCCACCACAGACCGGACCAGATGGGGGATGACCAGCCCCACGAAGCCGATGCAGCCGCTCACCGCCACAGCGGAGGCAGTGAGCAGGGCGGAGGACAGGATGAGCACTCCCCGCACCCGGTCCAGATCCACCCCCAGGGTGACGGCGGAGCTGTCCCCCATGAGCATGGCGTTCAGGGGACGGGCCAGGGCCATCAGCACCAGGAACAGGGGCGGAAGGATCAGTGCCAGCAGGGGCAGGTCCTCCCATTTGGCGCTGCCCAGCCCGCCCAGCATCCAGAAGGTGGCCTCCCGCACCGCGGCGTCATCCGGGGCAGTATAGACGAGATAATTGGTAAAGGCCTGAAACATGGCGGAGACCGCCACCCCCACCAGGATCAGCCGGACGGGGGTGACGGCGCCGCCGGAGCGGGACAGGCCGTACACCAGCAGGATGGACACCAGCGCCCCCACAAAGGCGCCGGCGGGGACGGAGAGCCGCCCCATGGGCAGCCACACCCCCACCAGCATGGCCAGCACGGCCCCCAGGGAGGCCCCGGAGGAGATGCCCAGCACGTAGGGTTCCGCCAGGGGATTTCGGGTGAAAGCCTGCATCCCCACCCCGGACAGGGTGAGGGCGGCCCCCACCAGCATCCCCAGCAGCACCCGGGGGGCGCGGAGGTGCCAGACGATATTCTGTGTGCTGTCCCGGATGCCCTCCAGGCTGATCCAGTCCCCCAGGCCCAGGGGGGTAAGCAGACGGTGGAGCATCACCCGCCACACCTCCGGGAAGGGAATGGTCACCGGCCCCAGGCTGATGCCCAGCACCACGGAGAGCATCAGGACCGCCAGCAGGGCCAGACAGGCCAGCCCGGTATGCGCCCGGACCGCACGGCACAGCCTTTTCATCCCGCCGCGCTCACTGGAAGCAGTCCGGGTGGAAGGACCGGGCAAATTTTTCGATGGTGTCCCCCGTCATGGAGGAGGCGAAGGACTCGCACAGGGTCACCGAGGTGATGCGGCCGTCCCGAATGGCAGGCACGTCCGCCAGAGCAGGATTTTCCTTCAGCTCCTCGATCTTCTCCTCCAGGGAGGTGCTGCCGTAGTCGTTGATGACGATGACCTCCGGGGCCCGTTCCACCACCTCTTCCCAGCTGACGGTGGCCCAGGTGGTGTCCATGTCCTCAAAAATATTGACGCCCCCGGCGTGGGAGATCAGCTTGGCGGTGAAGTTATCCCCGCAGGTGTAGGCGCCCCCCTCCTGGGCCATGTCGTAGACAAAGACCTTCACCGGCTCGGCCCCGGCGACCGCCTCCTCCACGGCGGCGATCTGCTCCTTCATGGCGCTGACGATCTCCTCCGCCCGGTCCTCTACCTGGAAGATGCGGCCCAGATCATAGAAGTCCTGGTAGACCACGTCCACGTCGGCCCCCACGGTGTAGCCTTCGATGGAGGACAGGGACATGATGCCGTAGCCGCTGAGGGTGTCGTGGGTGGTGTTGTTCTTCTCGCTGAAAGAGCTGGAGCGGCCGTAGACGAAGTCGGGCTCCAGGGAGAGGATGGTCTCCAGGGAGATGTAGCTCTCCGCCACGGTGGGAATGGCCTCATACTCCTCCCGCCACTGGGGATTGACCTGGGTGTTGTTGTAGGCGGTGGCAATGATCTTGTCCCCCAGGCCCAGGGCCATCAGCTCGTCGCCGGCGTTGGGGTTGCAGGAGATGATAGTCTCGGGGACGTGGGTGAAGGTCACCTCCTGGCCGTCCTTGGTGGTCAGAGTGAAGGGGAAGCCGCTCTCCTCCTGGGTGTGGCTGCTGGAGGCGGACTGGGCGCTCTGGCTGTCCGTTTCGCCGGAGCACGCAGTCAGACCCACGGTCAGGGTCATGGCCAGCAGGGCTGCAAGGGACTTCTTTGGGGTTTTCATCTGTTTTTCCTTCCTTTTTTCCGCGGCACGAAAAACACCTCTCTCCAGACATTCTGAAAAGAGGTGTGAGACAACAAAGCACGGTCCCAGCCTTTCCGGCCGCGCCAAATTCTCCCCAGATGATTGGTCCGACCACCCGGGAGTGTCTGCCCTCTCTCGGCAGTATCCTCCAGCAGGCAGGTCTTCCGGCTCGGGTTCCCAGCCTCCGGTCCGCCTTCCCATGGGGCCCCTCCCCACAGTGGCTGATGAACCGGCGCTCACCCATACGGCGGCGGTCCCGCGCGGGCCTCTCACCCGCTTCCCTATTCTCCCGGCCGGCCCTTTCCGGGCCCCGGGCACCTTCTGGCGCTTTGTCGGTCCTATTGTACCGGATACGGCGGCCCCTGTCAATGCGCAGGCGGCGCTTTTGTGAGGCCGATTGACAGATCGGGTCCGTTCTGCTATGATGTGCCCGATTCATCAGACCAGAAAGGACGTGGTTTCAGTGCCGCAGTTGAATCCAGGGGGGAAATTTGTCTTTGGGCGCTCGGTGCTCCGGGAGAACGGTTCCCTCCGCCTGCCGCCCCAAGCCGTGGAGGAGTACCGAATCACGGAGGAGGGACAGGTCATACTGTTCACCGGAAGCAAAAGCACCGGTGGATTTTGTGTGACCCGGCGTGGCCTGCTGCTCCCCTCCAAGCTGGGGCATATCCTCACCGACTGCTCCGGGCTGGGGGATGGCTCCCTCCCGCCCGCCAGGCTACTGGCCTATAAGGGGCGGTCCTACTGCTGGCTCCCCATCTCTCCAGAGGGGGAGCTGTCCCTCCCTCAGGGGCTGATGGAGCAGCTCCAGCTCACGCCTGGTCTGGTCCTGCTCGCCATCCGCAGCAGCGACATCGCCTTCACTATGGGGGCCCGGGGGCCCCTTCTGGAGCGGGCCCGGGCCTATCCGGGGGAGATCCCCGCCTTTTGAGCAGAAAAAGAGAGACGGGAGTCCCGTCTCTCTTTTTTCCTCGCAGACGATCAGGCGTTGGCCGCGGGGGCCTCCTCCTGGGCGGGAGACATGACCTGCTGCGCGTAGGCTGCGGGGACGTGGATCACGCCCACCGGGCACTCCTTGGCGCACAGGCCGCAGCCCACGCACTTCTCCTGGTCGATATAGGCCAGGTTGTTTTCCACGGTGATGGCCTGCTTGGGGCAGGCCTTGGCGCACTTCATGCAGCCGATGCAGCCGGCGGAACAGGCCTTCCGGGTCTGAGCGCCCTTGTCCTTGTTCTGGCACAGCACCACAGGCTTGCGCTTGTGCTCCGGGATGATGCTGATGATGGCGTTGGGGCAGGCCTTGGCACAGGCACCGCAGCCGGTGCATTTCTCCCGGTCCACCAGGGCCACGCCGTCCACCACATGGATGGCGTCGAAGGCACAGACGCTGACGCAGTCGCCGTAGCCCAGGCAGCCGAACTTACAGTCGCCGTCGCCGCCGTACAGGCCCTTGACCGCCTGGCAGCTGTGCAGGCCCTCAAACTCAAAGCGCTTGCCGGTCTTCCCGCAGGTACCGGAGCAGGCCACCACGGCCTTCATGGGGACGGAGGCGCCAGCCTCCACGCCCATGATGGCGGCGATCTCGCCGGCCACCTTGGCACCGCCGGGGACGCACTTGTTGACGGCGTTGCCGTCCTCCACGATGGTCTTGGCGTAGTCGGCGCAGCCGGCGCAGCCACAGGCGCCGCAGTTGGCGCCGGGCAGGCACCCGGTGATCTGTTCCACACGCTCATCCACCGGGACATACATAAAGATAGAGGCAGCCACCAGAATGACAGCGCCGATCAGGCCGATGACGGTGACGATCAGGACTGCCAGTAAAATCGGATTCATACTCTTTCCTCCCCTCCTAAGCTCAGGCCCCGAAAATGGATTCCACGATGCCGCCGAAGCCCATGAAGGACAGGGAGGTCACAGCCGCAGCCACCAGGGTGATGGGCAGGCCCTCGAAGCACTTGGGGGTGACGGCCTCCTCCACCCGGCGGCGCACGCCGGAGAACAGGACCATGGCCACCAGGAAGCCGATGCCGGCGCCGGCGGCGCAGACGATGCTCTCCGCGAAATCATAGCCATTGTCGATGTTCAGGATGGTCACGCCCAGGATGGTGCAGTTGGTGGTGATCAGGGGCAGATACACACCCAGCGCCTTGTACAGCGCGGGGATGAACTTCTTCAGCACGTTCTCCAGCAGCTGCACCAGGATGGCGATGATCAGGATGAACACGATGGTCTGGAGATAGCCCAGGTCGCGGCTCGTCCCCTCGGCCCACTCAGGTGAGAGGATGTAGGTATAGATGGGCCAGGTGGCGGCGGTGGCCATGACCATGACGAAGGTGACGGCCAGGGACATGCCAACGGCGCTGTCCAGCTTTTTGGACACGCCCAGGAAGGGGCAGATGCCCAGGAACTTGGCCAGAACGTAGTTGTCCACCAGGATCATGGTGAAGAAAATGCTGGCCAGCTTCAGTGCGAGCTCCATTACGCATTCCCTCCTTCCACGGTCTCAGCGGGCTTCTTCTCCTTCTTGGGCCGGGTGGTCAGCCAAGTGGCCGCCGCCATCATGACGCCGAAGACAAAGAAGCCGCCGGGGGCGCTGGTCATCAGGGTGAAGGGGTCCACGGAGGTGGGGATGACCTGGATCTTGAAGCCCTCAGGCAGGAAGGGCAGCAGGCCGTCCAGGCCGGCCATCCAGGTGCCGGAGCCCAGGATCTCGCGGATGGTGCCCATGATGGTCAGGGTGATGGTGAAGCCGATGCCCATGCCGATGCCGTCCAGAGCGGAATCCAGGATGCCGTTCTTGGAGGCGAACATCTCAGCGCGGCCCAGGATGATGCAGTTGACCACGATCAGGGGCAGGTACACGCCCAGGGCGCTGTCCAGGCTGGGGACATAGGCCTTCACCAGCATCTGGACCACCGACACGAAGCCGGCAATGACGGTGATGTAGCAGGGGATGCGGACCTGGTCGGGGATGACCTTCCGCAGGGCGGAGATGACCACGTTGGAGCACAGCAGCACGAAGGTGGCCGCCAGACCCATGCCGATGCCGTTGGAGGCCATGGTGGAGACAGCCAGGGTGGGGCAGGTGCCCAGCACCAGACGCAGAACGGGATTCTCTTTCAGAAGGCCGTTGGTCAGTACACTCAATCTTTTACTCATTTTCTATCGCACCTGCCTTTCTCAGGAGATCGCGTTGTACGCGGCGATGGCGAAGTTGACGGCGTCATTCACAGCACTGCTGGAGATGCTGGCGCCGGTGATCCGGTCCACCTGCTGGTCCAGGGTGATGGTCTCGGCGGGCAGGCCGGTGTACTGGCTCCAGAAGGACTCGTTCTCGATCTTGGTGCCCACGCCGGCGGTCTCGCCCTGGCTCTGGATCTTCACCTGCTTGATGGTGCCGTCGGGGTCGAAGGCCACCATGACCACCACAGTGGAGCTGTATCCCTTGTCGCTGCTGGTGATGATGGTGCCCACACCGTTGTCGGCGGTGTAGATCTCGGTGACGCCCTCGAACTCGCCCTCCACCAGGGTGAAGCCCGTGGCTTCAGGCAGCAGCTCGGTGCGGGCCGCCTGGGCAGCCGCCTCCTCCGCCGCCTTGATGACGGGGGCGGTGGCGCTGTTGGTGGCGGCCAAGGCGCCGGTGATGACGACGCAGATCAGACACAGGACCACGATGGGCTTGCCGATCTTGTTCCAATTGCTCATTTCGCGGCACCTCCCTTGTTCTTCTTAGGCTTGGAGATCCCCAGCAGATCCTGGCGGGTCAGCACTTCAATGTAGGGGACCAGCAGGTTCATCAGCAGGATGGCGAAGGACACGCCCTCGTTCATGGTGCCGAAGAAGCGGATCAGGCAGGTGATGACGCCCAGGCCGATGCCGAAGACCAGCTTGCCCTTCTCCGTGGTGGGAGAGGTGACATAGTCGGTGGCCATGAAGAAGGCGCCCAGGATCAGGCCGCCGGAGAGCAGCTGATAGATGGGGTCATAGCCGCACAGCAGGCTGAATACCGCCACGGTGGCCAGATAGGTCACCGGGATGGTGGGGCTGATGACCTTGGTCCAGATCAGGTAGATACCGCCGATCAGCAGGGTGATGGCGCAGGTCTCACCCAGCACGCCGCCGTGGTTGCCCAGCAGCAGGGTGACATAGGAGCCCGCGTTCTGGGCGGTCTCCTCCACCGCCAGAGGGGTGGCGGAGGCCAGGGCGTCGATGCCGTTCTCGGGATATGTATAGCTGGTCATGGCGCCGGTGAAGCCCAAGGCCATGGCGATGCGGCCCACGATGGCCGGGTTGGCAAAGTTATAGCCCAGGCCGCCGAAGAGCTGCTTGATGATCACGATGGCGATGAACGCGCCCACCAGGGACATCCACACCGGCAGACCGGCGGGCAGGTTGAAGGCCAGCAGCAGGCCGGTGACCACGGCGGAAAGGTCGCTGATGGTCACGTCCCGGCCCACCAGCTTGCAGTAGGCGTACTCGAAGACCACACAGGCCGCCACGGTGACGGCGGTGAGCAGCAGGGCCTGGAAGCCGAAGATCAGCACAGAGGCGATCAGGGTGGGCAGCAGGGCGATGCACACGCGGCCCATGATCTTGCTGGTGCTGTCCGCGCTGGTGATATGGGGCGCGGCGCTGACAATAAGTTTATTGGCCATCACTTCTTACCTCCATTCTTCATCATGATCTTCGCCAGGGCAATGGAGGGGGTCAGAGGCCGCTTGGCGGGGCAGACAAAGGAGCAGGTGCCGCAGGACATGCACAGGTCGGCATGCAGCTGGTTGAGCAGCTCCACATTGCCCTTGTTGAAGGCCACCACGATGTCCTTGGCCGCCAGCCCCAGGGGACAGGCGTTGACGCAGCGGCCACACTGGATGCAGTTGCTGGCCTTGGGCAGCTTGGCCCGCTCCTGGGAGAAGGCCAGGATGGCGTTGTTGTTCTTCAGGATGGGCTGGGACAGGTCCGCCACGCAGGTGCCCATCATGGGGCCGCCGTAGAGGATCTTCCCCGGCTCGGCGGTGAGGCCTCCGCAGAAGTCCAGCAGCTCCTGGATGGGGGTGCCGATGATGACCTCCACGTTCTTGGGCTGCTTGACGATGTCGCCGTCCACGGTGAGGCGCTTGGTGGTCAGGGGCATGCCGGTCTCCAGATACTTGGAGACGAAGGCCACCGAGGTGACGTTCATCACGATGACGCCCACGTCGGAGGGCAGCCCGGGGAAGGGCACCTCCCGGCCGGTGCAGGTCTCGATGAGCACCTTCTCAGCACCCTGGGGGTACCGGCAGGGCAGGGTCTTGACCTCGATGGCCGGGTCGTCGATGGCGGACTTCATCTTGGCGATGGCCTCGGGCTTGTTGCCCTCGATGCCGATGACGCACTTGGCGATGTTCAGATACTTCATCACCTGCTTGATGCCGTTGAGGACGTGATGGGTGTCCTCGATGAAGCACCGGTTGTCGGAGGTGATATAGGGCTCACACTCCGCGCCGTTGATGACCAGCATGTCGATCTCGTCCAGGTTCTTGGGGGACAGCTTCACCGCCGTGGGGAAGCCGGCGCCGCCCAGGCCCACCAGACCGCTGGCCCGGACCGCGTCTACGAAGGACTTCATATCCGTCACCTGCGGGGGGGCGATGGAGGGGTCCACCGTCTGCTGGCCGTCAGGGGTGATGACCACGGCCTGCTGGGCCGCGCCGTTGGGCGCGGTAATGGTGGTGATCTCGGTCACCGTACCGGAAACGCCGGAGTGGATGTCGGCGGAGACGAAGCCCCCTGCCTTGCCCACCACGGTGCCCACATACACCTGGTCGCCCTTGGCGACGGCAGGGGCGGCGGGGGCGCCGATGTGCTGTCCCATGGACAGGACGATCTTGGACGGCAGAGGCATCGCCACCGTCTCAAGGTTGGAAGTCCCCTTCTCGTGGGGCACTCCCGCGCCCTGCGCGGAACGTCTGAGAAAATTGCTCATTCAGATTTCAACCTCCCTGTACTGCATTCTTGGGATCACATTTGTTCTCTTTTTCGTCTGGCGGGTGGGGACTCCCTTTTTACCGGGCTTGTCCAGCCGCCTTCTCTCCCTCCCCAAAAGCATAAAATAAAATGGAACTTGCCGCGGAACTGTGCCCACGCACAACAAAACCCGACCGGTCTTTTCCGCTTTGAAAAAGGCCCCGTCGGTGTCCGCACGGCTCCGGCCCCCTCCCTTTGGACGGGCCGCTCCGCGCTGCATTACGTGCATTATCATACACCCATCTTCCAAAAAACGCAAGGACAGTTTTTGCCTGGATGGGGATCTTTTTTTCAAAAAGGGGTGTTTTTCCATAGAAAACAGCCCCTTCCGCTCCGGTCCGCCGGACAGAAAGAGCCCGGGGTGCGCAGGCACCCCGGGCCCTGTTCCTCGTGTTCAGCAGCCGCAGCCGTTGTTGCAGCCGTTGTTGTTGCAGCCGCAGCCGCAGTTGTTTCCGCCCCAGCCGCCGCAGCAGCACAGGATGATGATCAACAGAATGATCCACAGGCAGCCTCCGCCGCCCCAGCCGTTATTGCAGCACCCCATAATGAGTACCTCCTAATTTATGAATTGCGAGGCCGGCTCAACGCCGCTCTCAATCCTATCTTATGCGGAGGCACGACAAAGGTGTGTCACAGGTACTTCTCAGCAAAGTTTTGCAGCATGACCGCCACCTGGGCCCGGGTGGCGCTCTCGTCCGGGCTGAGGAGCATCAGGTCCGCGTCCGAGCTGGACAGCAGGCCGGCGCCCACCGCCCAGGCCACCGCCTCGCCGCCCCAGCTGGCCACCGCCGCCGCGTCCTCATAGGGGGTCAGGTCGGCCCGCTCCGTCAGCTCCAGACCCAGGTAGTTGGTCCCGAAGCTGTAAAGCAGGGCCACCGCCTCCCGGCGGGTCACTGCCTGCTCCGGGGAGAAGGTATCCTCCCCCGTCCCCGCCGTCACCCCCTGGTCCGCCGCCCAGCTCACATAGGGGGCGTACCACTGGCCTGCCGGCACATCGGAGAAAACGGCGGTGGAGGCGTCCATCTCCCCCTGGGGCGCACCGGCCATGTTGTAAAACACGGTCACGATCATGGCCCGGTCCATGGAGGCCATGGGAGAAAAGAGTCCGTCCCCGGTTCCGGAAAACAGCTGCTCAAAGTAGACATAATCCACTGCGGAGCTGTACCAGTCAGAGCGGGAGACATCTGTAAAGGGAGCAGCCTTTTCTCCGCTCTCCGTCTTTTCAAAGCTCCCCTGCACCCCCACCTTGGCCAGGCCGGAGTCCACGGTGAAGACGGCGGAGGTGTCCTCCCCCACCAGATAGCGGTGTCCGCTCACCAGGGCGGCTCCGGATGCCACCGTCTGGCCCGCAGTCACGTCGATCACCGCCCCGGTGTGGACAACGGTGCCGGCGCCCGCCGCCAGCTGTACCACCGAACCGGTGGGCAGCTTCAGCTGATCCCCCCGGACCATGTCCCGGCTGCGCAGGTCGGCGCTGTAACTTCCGCCGCTCCCCTGCTGCACCCCGTACCCCTGGTTCACCTCGTCCAGCTTCTGGCTGGCCGCCTGATAGGCCTGGATCAGCTTTTCGTCCGCCGCCTTGGTCCCCTGGGCCACCACGGTGGGGATATAGGTGTCATTGAGATAGCTCAGGGAGATCAGGCTGTCCCCTGTGCTCAGGGCCAGCGCCGCCCCGGTCAAGGCCGCGCAGGCCAGCACCGCCGCCGCCGCGCGCACCATATGCTTTCGTTTCATGTCTCCTCCTCACGCTCCTCCCGCTGGGTGATGAGATAGCTCAGCGTCAGCAGGCTGTCGGAAAAATGTACGTTTTCCACCGCCACATCCGGCCGGGAGACGCTGATCTCCCGGTTGGTGAAGTTCCAGATCCCCCGGACTCCCCCGGCCACCAGCCGGTCGGCCACCCCCTGGGCCGCCCTCTGGGGCAGGGTGAGCAGGCCCACGCTGACCTTGTGGGCCGACAGATACTCCTCCAGCTGGTCCACATGGTACACGTTCACTCCGCCGATGGTGGTGCCCACCACGCTCTCGCCCACGTCGAAAGCGGCCAGGAGCTGGAAGCCGTTGCTGGCGAACTTGAAGTTTTCCATCAGGGCCCGGCCCAGGTTGCCTGCCCCCAGTACCACTACGGTGTGACCCTGGCTGATCCCCAAGATCTCCCCGATCTCCTCCCGCAGCAGGTCCACCTTATATCCATAGCCCTGCTGGCCGAACTCACCGAAGCAGAACAGGTCCTGACGGATCTGGGATGCGGTCAGCCCCATGGACTTCCCCAGGGCGCTGGAGGAGATCCGGATCACGCCCTTCCCCTGAAGCTCCAGCAGATGCCGGTAATATCGCGGCAGCCGGCGTATCACCGCCGTGGAAACCTTTGTATTTCTCTTCATCGTGTGATGCTCCATCCTCCGTCGGCGCCCGGGGCGCCTGTCTTTCTTTTCAGTCTACCCCATCCCGGGGCTGTTGTCAATTTCTAAAATCAGGGGCACAGGTCCCCCGCCGCCCGTTCCCTGCCCCGGTCAACGGTCCGTTGATTGCTTTTTTCTCCGTCTTCTGGCATAATGCCGGTTAGAAGGAGGGAGCACGATGGATCAAAAAAAGACCGGTGCGCTGATCCGGGTCCTGCGGCTGGAAAAAGGGCTGACCCAGCAGGGGCTGGCCGAGCTGCTGGGAGTCAGCAACCGGGCCGTCTCCAAGTGGGAGCGCGGACTGGGGTCCCCGGACCTCTCCCTGCTGCCCGCCCTGTCCCTCCAGCTGGGCGTGGATCTGGCCGGACTGCTCTCCGGCGGTCTCCCGGAACCCGACAACACAGGAGGAAGCATGAAACACATTCGATTTTTTGTCTGCCCCCAGTGCGGCGATCTCATCACCGCCACCGGGGAGGCCGCCGTCTCCTGCTGCGGGAGGCGGCTGGAGCCCCTGCCCGTCCAGAAGCCGGACGAGGCCCACAGCCTCCAGATCCATCCGGTGGAGGACGAGTGGTTCATCACCTCCGGCCACCCCATGGAGAAAGGGCACTGCCTGTCCTTTTTGGCCCTGGTCACCGGCGAGCGGGCCACCGTGATGAAGTGCTGGCCTGAGTGGGACCTCCAGCAGCGCATCCCCCGCCGGGGACACGGGATGCTCTATTGGTACTGCACGCAGCACGGCCTGTTCCGACAGGTCCTGTGAGCGGCCGAAGGTCTGAAGGAGAACGAGCGCGCGGCGCCCATCAGGGCGCCGCGCGCTCGTTCTCCTCTCTGTCTCAGTTCCAAAAGTCCGTCTTCTCCTTCAGACCGATGGAGGCGGCCCGGAACACCGGGTCCTTCCCCTCCCGCCGCTGGCTGGTGTAGTCCTTCAGGGCGCTGAGAGCGGTCCGGCCCAGCAGGACGATGACCGGCAGATTGATCAGGGCCATGACGCCCATGAGCACGTCCGCCACGTCCCACACCAGGTCGAACTCCATCTGCGCCCCCGCAAAGACCAGCGCCGCGGCGGCCAGACGGAAGACTGTCAGCCCCCTCTTCCCGATCCGCTCCCGGGTGATGTACCGCAGGCATCCCTCGCAGTAGAACAGGTTGCCCAGCAGGGTGGTGAATGCGAAGAGCAGCAGGGCCAGGGTGAGGAAGTAAGGCCCCACGCTGCCGAAGGTGGTGGAGAGGGACTGCTGCACGAAAGCGGCCCCCTTCAGCTGCTCAGAGGGCACGATGCCGGTGCACAGGCACATCATGGCGGTGGCGGTGCACACCAGCAGAGTGTCGATAAAGACGGACAGCATCTGCACCAGGCCCTGCTTGACCGGGTGGGACACGTCCGCCGCCGCCGCGGCGTTGGGGGCGGAGCCCACGCCCGCCTCGTTGGAGTACAGCCCCCGCTTGATGCCCTCCATCAGCGCGGAGCCGGCGAAGCCGCCGAAGATGGCCCGGAAGTCAAAGGCGCCGGCGATGATCCTGCCGAACACCTGGGGCAGCATCTGGAAGTTCAGCGCCATGACCACCAGCGCCATCAGGATGTAGGTCACCCCCATGAAGGGGACCAGCAGGCCGGTAATCCTGACGATCCGCCTGCCCCCGCCCAGGACGCACACCGCCACCAGGACGGCCAGCAGGCCGCCCCCCACCAGGGGGACCAGGCTGGTCTGCGGGTCGCCGTAAAAGCTGTATCCGGACATGCTGTCGATCAGGTTGAAGGAGGCCAGCATGTTGAACCCCCCGGCGTAGGTGGCGATCAGGGCCGCCGCGAAGACCACGCCCAGCCAGCGGCTCTTCAGCGCCGCCTGGATGTAGTAGGAGGGGCCTCCGTAGCTCCCGCCGTTCTTGTCCCGCACCTTGTAGATCTGGGCCAGGGTGCTCTCGATAAAGGCGGACGCCCCGCCCAGCAGGGCGATGATCCACATCCAGAACACCGCGCCGTAGCCGCCGACGGCGATGGCGTTGGCCACTCCCACGATGTTGCCCGTCCCCACCCGGCTGGCGGTGGACACCATCAGGGCCTGGAACGCGGACACCGACTCCCTGGAGGAGCTCTTCTCCCCCACCACCCGGATGGACTCCGCCAAAAGCCGCAGCTGCACCCCCCGGGTGCGGATGGTGAAGTACAGCCCCACCGCCAGCAGCATGATGATGAGCAGATAGCTGTACATGAAATCGCTGATGGTCCCTATCATCTCTCCAAACATCGTCTCTCTCCTTCTTTCTCTCTGTCCGGGCAGAACGGCGCCCCCGTCAGTCATCCATGGCGGGGGCGCTGCTCTGCGCGGAGGAGATTATACCACAAATCCAGGAAGAGTTCCAGACGCTGCCGGACTTTTCTCGCATTTTGTGCAAAAAGCCGGGGGCGTCACATCATGCGGACGATCTCCTTCTTCAGCCGGGCGATGATCCGCTTCTCCAGCCGGGAGATATAGGACTGGGAGATGCCCAGCCGGTCCGCCACCTCCTTCTGGGTCTGCTCTCTGGCCCCGTCCAGTCCGAACCGGAGGGAGATGATGTGCCGCTCCCGGGGCTCCAGCCGGTCCAGGGCCTGGCGGAGCAGCTGCCGGTCCACGTCCGCCTCGATGGGGCGCATCACCAGGTCGTTCTCCGTCCCCAGCACGTCGGACAGGAGCAGCTCGTTGCCGTCCCAGTCGGTGTTCAGCGGCTCGTCCAGGGACAGCTCCGTCTTCTGGGAGGAGGTCTTGCGCAGGTGCATCAGGATCTCGTTTTCGATGCAGCGGCTGGCGTAGGTGGCCAGCTTGATGCTCTTGGCCGGCTGATAGGTCCCCACCGCCTTGATCAGCCCGATGGTCCCGATGGAGATCAGGTCCTCGATGTTGATCCCCGTGTTCTCGAACCGGCGGGCGATGTACACCACCAGACGCAGGTTGTGCTCGATGAGGCGGGCCCGGGCCTCCGGGTCCCCCTGCCCCAGGCGGGCGATCAGTTCCCCCTCCTCCTCCCGGGTCAGGGGGCTGGGCAGGGTGTCGCTCCCACCGATGTACATCACCTTCTCCGGCTGGTACAGCCCCAGCCGGACCAGGAGCCGGGCCGCCCGCTCCCTCACCGCCATCCATAACAGTCTCACAGCAGTTCTCCTTTCAAGTCAGCGCGCCGATGAGCGCGCGGTAGCTCCCTCCGTCCGAGACCGGTGTGGGAGACATGGCCACCAGCAGGGGGCCCAGCTCCTCCCCGCCCACCCTGGCACGGTCCACCCGCACCGCCAGCAGCAGGCCCCGGTCCACCCCTACGGCCCGGTAGGGCAGCAGGCGCAGGCGCCCCCGGAGGGGGCCCTCCCCCAGCCGGGCCAGCCCCCCCGCCGGGTCCCGCAGGTCCTCCGGCCCGGGCCCTGTCCCCGGTGGGAACAGGGGGGACAGGGTCTCCCCCTCCGCCACCATCACCGGCCGCCCGGAGACCGGGTCGGTCAGCGTGTTCCCCGTGTCCACCAGGGCAGTGAGCTCCACCTGCCGCTCCCGGAGGGAGAGACGGGCGGGGAGCAGCTCCCGGGAGGCAGCGGTGTGGCGGCCCGCCCCCCGGAAGATCAGGGTGATGACCGCATAGCACCCCGCTGCCGAGAGCAGGACGATCTTCAGGTCCATGGAGGAGTAGAGCACCCCGCCCCCCAGGCTCAGCCCCCGCCCCCCCAGCAGTCCGATGGCCAGCACGCCTCCGCCGAAGGCGCAGGAGAGCAGAAAAAAGATCACCACCTGGCGCAGCAGGCGGCGGCAGCCGCCGAAGGCGGTGAGCACCATCAGCACCGCCGCCGACAGCCGGCAGAGGGGCCGCCCCAGAAACCCGAAGCCGGGCAGAAAGAGCGCCACCGCATAAAGCCCGCCCAGCAACGCCCCCAGGGCGAAGCGGAGCCGGCTCAGCCGCTCCCCGGCCAGCCGGGCGGAGCAGAGCAGGAGCAGATAGTCCACAATGGCGTTGAGCAGGAACAAGGTATCCACATAGATCACAGTCAAGCCGGCCATCTCCTCTCCGCGCGGAGCCGGTCCGGCCCCTTTTTGTTCTCCCCGGCCGCCCCCTGGGGCCGGTCCGACAAGCCCTATTATAGAGTCCGTCCATCCAGAAAAAGGTCACAATCGAGATGTCATTTTCAGGAGAAATCCCCCGCCCCTCCAGTACGGGACAGAGGGCCTGCCCGTCTATTGGTCAGACCAGCGGCGGCACCATTCCCTTTTCCTGAATAAAAACAGTGGGACCGGGAGGCCGTGCGGCCTCCCGGTCCCTGTTTTGGACAGAGGGTGTACTTACTGGGTGGTGATGACCCGGACCTTCTCGCCGTAGGGGTCTACGTAGATAGTCAGGTCGTCGGAGTAGGCGCGGATCTGATACAGCGGGTCATCGCCGGTGAACCAGACCTTGGTGGTGGTGTTGTAGCAGACCACCTTGTTGGACACCTGGTAGACCTTGCCGCCCGCGTTGACGTAGGAGGCGCCGTTGCTGACGAAGAAGTCGCTGCGGGACACGCCCTCCACAGCCTCCAGGGTGACCCGGAAGCGGAGCTTGCCGTCGCCGTCCACCGCGACGCCGCCGGGTACGCCGTTGTCTCCGATATAGCCCACTCGATTGTCGAAATCAGAACTCCATTTCGGACTCTCGAACCGCAGAGTGCGGACATAGGACACCTTGCCGGGCTCATCTCCTTCGCCGGGCTGGTTGACCTCTCTGGTTTCAGCGAAGAACAGGCCGTAGCGGTAAGCGTCGCCGGTGGCGCCCTCCAGGATGATGAAGTCCACCATGTCGGAGGAGTTCAGGTGATAGGTGGCGATCTTGTCGCCGGGGATGGAGTGGGCCTGGATGTCAGCCAGCTCCAGCTGGACCACCGTGCTGCCGCTGACCCGCTCGAAGACGTGGACGCCGGCGGTGACGGGATAGCTGCCCAGTGTCATTTTCTGGAGGTCGAAGACGCCGCCCACAGAGCGGTCAGACATGCGGCTGGCGCTGATGACTCCCGCCTTGGAGGAGGAGACCGTGACCAGCTGGTCCTTCACGCTGTCGGAGAGGCTGGAGGAGCTCTTCAGCTCGATGGTGCCCCCCGCGGGGAGGAAGACCTTCACGGAGCTGCCTTCGGCCAGGCCGATGGCGGTGGAACGGGTCTTGGCTCCGGGCTCCGCCATGCCGGCCACGTTGCCGTCCGCAGTGAGAAGCAGGACTACCGTCTTGCCCACGTCAAAGCTCTGGATGGATTCCAGGGCGCTCTCCAGGACGGTGAACTCGTGTCCCAGCACCGTGATCTTCTGGGGCGCTCTGGGGTTGGGCTCGGCGCTCTCGTAGACGCAGGGCAGCCGCAGGTCGGAGACGATCAGCTTATTGGCCACGCTGTCGTAGGTGACCACGTCATAGGGCTGGATATCAGCCATGGTGATGGTCTGGCCGTTCTTCTCGATGGTGTAGTTGGACGCACCGCCGGTGAGCTGGTGGAACATGGCCTCGGTGGCGGTGCCGGAGACCACCACCGCGTCAGTGGAGGCGCCGGAGGAGCCATAGTACAGGCCCACCACCTTGCCGTCCGCGGTGTACAGGGTCACCTGGCTGCCGGAGCGCAGCTCCAGATACAGCTTCTCATAGGTGGTCACCGGGTTTTCCTTGGAAGAGGTATAGGCCGGGGTGTCGCCGTCGATGTTGTACCGGGTGCCGTTGGTGCCTGTGAGATAGGTGGGCTGGGCGGCGCCGGACAGGGTCACGGTGACGGAGGCGGTCTCGTCGGGGAGGAAGGTGACGATGCGGTCTTTGTCGTCCAGCACCAGCACGCCCCGGCGTCCCTGAAGGGCGGAGGGCACCACACCCTCCTGCGCAGGGAGATAGGTCCCATCCGAGGTGCGGATGGCGCCCTCGGAATTGTTGTCCTCCGCGGTGGCGTTGGCGTCCAGCAGGATGACTTTCTCCTTCACAGAGGCGCCCAGGGTCTCGTAGTAGGGGCGGCCGGAGGCCGTCTTGCACCGCAGGGTGTTGACAAAGAGCTGGGCGGTCTGGGCCCGGGTGATGGGGGCACTGTACGCAAGGGAGACCCCGTCGGTGAGCCCCAGGGAGTTGGCCAGGTTCAGATAGCCCTCCGGCCAGACGGCTCCGGCGTCGGTCTCATCGTAGGAGAGCAGCCGGATCAGGATGGTCACCGCCTCCGCGAAGGTGATCTTCTCGTCGGGGGCGAAGGTGCCGTCCCCCCGCCCGGAGATCAGCCTGGTCTGGGCCTGAGTCCCCTCTCCGCCCTCAGAGGAGGAGCCGGAGCCGGAACCCGACCCTCCCACCGTGATGGAGGCGGCCAGGTTGATGTAGCCCCTGGCCCAGTGTGAGGCAGTCACATCGGAAAAGATGGTGCGGGTGGTGTACATGGGCACCTTGGACTGCTGCCGCAGCAGTCCAACCAGCATGGTGCAGAACTGGGCCCGGGTGAGCACATCGTTGGGGCGGAAGGTGCCGTCACTGTCGCCGGACACCGCACCCATCAGCCGCAGCACGTCCACGTTGACGGCAGTGCTGTGGTCGTTGATGTCGGAAAAGGAGCCGCCGGAGGCCGCCGCCGGCAGGGCAAGGGAGAGAAGTGCCGCCGCCGTCAGCAGCGCGGCGAGGATCCGTTTTAATTTCATACTCATATCTCCTGTCTTTCTCTGATCTCCAATTTCATTTTGTGTTCCTGGGAAATCTCTACCTTCCGGAGCTCCCCTCCCTGCCGGGAAGGAGCGCACAAAAGGATGGTGAGGTCCCTCATTCGGCCCGCAGGGCCACCACAGGCTGGAGCCCGCTGGCCTTGACGGCCGGGTACATGCCGAAGATGACGCCCAGCGCCACCGAGAAGAGGAAGGCCCCCAGGGTGATGATGGGGCTGGGGAGCAGCACATCGGTGGTGGTGGACAGCAGCAGCTTTCCGGCCACCATGGTGCCCACATAGCCGATGGCGATGCCGATCAGGCCGCCGATGCTGCAGATCATGGCCGCCTCGATGAGGAACTGGGCGATGATGCTCTTGCGCTCGGCGCCGATGGCCTTGCGGATGCCGATCTCCCGGGTGCGCTCGGTGACGGTGACCAGCATGATGTTCATGATGCCGATGCCGCCCACCAGCAAGGAGATGCCGGCGATGGCGCCCAGCACCAGAGACTGCATGTTGCTCTGGGACTGGATCTGCTCGGCGCTGCTGTTGTCACTGTTTACGTTATATCCGCCGAAGTCACAGTAACCCATCTCGTTTTGGGGGAACATACCGCTCAGGTAAGCGGTGAGCAGAGTCATGGCCTCCACGGTGGCCTGGGCGCTCTTGGCCTTGACCACGTAGCTGTCAATGCTGCTGTTGTTGTTCATGGAGCGGTTGAAGGTGTAGGGCAGGACGATGATGTTGTCCATCTCCGGCCAGTATTCGATGTCCATGGAGTTGTAGTAGCCCACCACCTTGAAGGGCTGTCCGTTGATGGTGATATACTCCCCCACCGGATCGGTGAAGTCGAAGAGGGCCTCCTTGGCGCCGGCCCCCAGGACGCAGACGGCGTTGGTCTTCTCCACGTCCAGGTAGGACATCTCCCGCCCGCCGGCCAGAGTGTAGTTGTTACACACCCCGTACTGGTCAGAGCCCAGCTTGATGTGCATGGCGGATTCCCAGTCATAGCTCCCGCTGCTCCAGTCATTGACCCGCAGGGTCTTAGCCCCGTACTGGACGGTAACAGTGTCGCCGATCTCCACGTCGGGGGTGATGCCGTCCACCAGGTCGCTAAGGGTGAGACAGTAGTCGTACAGCTTCTGGGAGGTCTCATTATTGGTATCATAGTAGTTGTAGGCGCGGACGGTAATCTTGTTGTCGCCCATCTTTTCAAACATCTCCATGGTCTGCCGGTTCTGGCCCTGGACCACGGACACCATGATGACCACCGAGGCCACGCCGATGATGATGCCCAGCATGGTGAGGAAGGACCGGGTCTTTTTCATGGAGATGGACTTGAAGGCCATTTTGAAAGCCTGCCACAGATTCATTCCCAATCCACCTCCTGTGCGTGGTCCGCAATGATCTTTCCATCGGACAGCCGCACCACCCGCCGGGCGGTGGCGGCGATGCCATCGTCATGGGTGATGAGAAGAATGGTGGTGCCCTCCCGGTAGAGGCCCCGGAGGATCTCCAGCACGTGCCGGCCGGTCCTGGAGTCCAGAGCGCCGGTGGGCTCGTCCGCCATGATGATGGGGGGATGGGTGGCGATGGCCCGGGCGATGGCCACCCGCTGCTGCTGGCCGCCGGACATCTCACTGGGCCGGTGGTGGGCACGCTCCGCCATGCCCACCTTTTCCAGCGCCTCCATGGCGATGTCCTCCCGGTCCCACACGGACACCCCCTGATAGATCAGGGGCAGGGTGACGTTCTCCAGGGCATCCAGCTCCTGGATCAGGTTATACCCCTGGAAGATGAAGCCAATCTCCCTGTTGCGGATGTGGGCCAGCTGCTTGTCGGACAGGGAGGTGACGTCGGTGCCGTTCAGGTGGTACTCCCCATAGGTGGGGATGTCCAGGCAGCCCAGCACATTCATCAGGGTGGACTTGCCCGAGCCCGACTGGCCCACGATGGCCACGAACTCCCCCCGGTCGATGTGGAGCGTGACTCCGTCCAGGGCCCGGACCTCACTCTCCTTGCCCTCGTTGTAGATCTTATAGAGGTCTTTGATCTCGATCAGCATGGCTCCACCTCGTTACGCGTAGCTGCCGTCAGTGACCATGAAGTTGACGAAGACCTCGTCCCCCTCCTGAACGCCGGAGGTGATCTCCACGTTTTCTGTGTCCGAGATGCCGGTGGTGACGATGACGGGGTAGAAGCCGTCCTCCTCCGAGGGGAACTGGCGCTGCTGGCCGGGCTCGACCTGGGGCAGGTCCAGCTCCGGCACATCGTCCGGCCGGGCGTCCCGCTTGACGAAGACCACCGCCTGACGGTTTCCATCCGCGTCGGAGGCATATTTCACCGCGCTGGTGGGCACCAGGATGCAGTCACTGGACTCGCTGGTAACAAAGGAGTACTGCAGCCAGGCCCCGTCCATCAGGGAGCCGTCGTAGTTCTCCACCGTCAGGGTGACGGGGTAGTTGGTCATGCCGCTGCCGCTCTCAGCCTTTCCCATGTCGATGGCGGTGACCACGCCCTGATAGGTGGTGCCGTTCCAGTCCAGATCCACGTAGTCCCCGGGCTTGATGAAGGAGATGTTCCGGTCGTCCACCGTGATGGTGACCAGCATGGTGGTGGTGTTGGAGATGATGACCACCGTGTCGCCGCTCTTCACCTCGGCCCCCTCGGAGAGGGTACAGGAGGTGACGGTCCCGTCGATCGGGGCCACAGCGTTGAAATCCGCCAGGGCCTTGGAGGCCTCATCCAGCGCAGTCTGGGCCTCCTCGATCTCGGACTGCTTGGCCCGGATGTCAGAGTCAATGGTGGAGGACCCCAGGTAGAGCATGGCCTCTCCCGCCTCCACATTGGCGTGGTCGAGCAGGTTGCCCATGCCCACCACGGGGCCGTTGGCCTTGGCCTCGATGGTGCGGGTCTCATAGAACTCGGTCTGCCCATTCTGGTAGGGGTAGATCTGGGTGCCATCGCCGGCGGTGAGCATGGCGGAGGCGTCCATCCCGGCGGTGAGGGTGCCGGGGTTGTCAAAGACCACTACGGCCTCAAAGTGGACGGCCCCTTCCGGGGATATGTAGCTGACCTTGTTGATCTTCTCCACTGTTCCGGTGAAGGTGCGCATCACCGCGGGGATGGACACGTCCACGCTCTGGCCCACAGAGATCTGGTCCTCATAGGCGTAGCTGAAGTAGAGGGACAGCTTCAGCTGCTTGTCGTTGACCAGGGTGGCCACCACGGTGCCCTTGGACACGTCCTGGTCGATCTGGAACTCCTTCACGTCCTGGAGCTTACCCGCAAAGGGGGCCCGGATCGTCAGGTTGGCGGCATCCTCCTGGAGGTCAGACAGGTCCTTGTAGAGGTTCTCCACCTTCTCCTGGGCGGTCTTCACCGCATCCTCAGCGGCCTGGCTGAAGATGGTGTAGAGGGGCTGGCCCGCCGTGACGGTTTGGCCGGGAGCGATGAGCACCTCCTGTACGGTGCCGCCGGCGTTGAGGGTGATGGCGGCGGTCTCCTTGGCCTTGGCGGTGCCGCTGCCGGACACCTTGCTCTGGATGGAGCCGAGGAAGGCGGGCTGGGAGAAGATCTCCCCCTCCTCGCCGCCGGTGCTGAACAGGAATCGGTAGAGGGCAAAGCCGCCGGCCGCCAGCAGGGCGAGCACAACGGCCAGAATGATCAGGTTTTTGACCATCTTTTTCTTTTTCCGGCCGCCGTTGGGCTTGACCGGAGGCCGCGGAGTCGTCTGTGCGGGTGCGGGCGCGGTCTCGGTGGTCTGAGGTGTGGTGATCTCTGGCATTTCAAGTTCCTCCTACGTTTTTTGCCGGGCAGGCACAAGGTCAGGTGCGAGCCTGTCCAGCATGTCCATTATATGCCCAGGGCCGCCGGGTGGCAACTACATAAGAATTACAATTTTTTAAGATTATCTTAAGAAACGTCCTCTTCTGCAGAAATGTGCCCCGGGCAAAGTATCTCTGCTTATCTAGACGAAGAACGGGCACAAAATGTTCCAGACTTTAAAAATTTTTCTGGCCGATGGGCTGGAGTTGATGCGAGGGCGCTTTTCTTCCGGGCAGAGCTGGCAGGAGATTGTTGACGAATTTTCTTCCTTCCGCTACAATAAAGCCAGTTCCCTGCCTCTGGGGCAGGAATTTTCATCCCGCCGCAGCCCGATCTGCGGCTCCAGGAGGTATGTCCCCGATGTCTTCTGCCCGAAACAAACGGCTGGTGGTCTCCGCCCTGATGCTGGCACTGGCCCTTGTCCTGCCCTATTTTACCGGCGGCATCCCCGCCATCGGCAATCTGCTGCTGCCCATGCACCTGCCGGTGCTGCTGTGCGGCTTTCTGTGCGGCGGCGGGTGGGGGGCCGGGGTGGGACTGGCCGCCCCCCTGC
Organism: Lawsonibacter asaccharolyticus; assembly: GCA_003112755.1. Classification (NCBI taxonomy): domain Bacteria; kingdom Bacillati; phylum Bacillota; class Clostridia; order Eubacteriales; family Oscillospiraceae; genus Lawsonibacter; species Lawsonibacter asaccharolyticus. Next base: position 3,208,443 of record BFBT01000001.1, read on the forward strand.
TCCGCTCCCTGCTGGCGGGCCGCCCCGAATTCTTTCCCACCGCCTTCTCCATGGCCTTTGAGCTGGCCGCCTACGGCCTGATCTCCGGGCTGCTCTACCGCCGCCTGCCCAAAAACGCCGCCGGTGTCTATGCCTCTCTGGCAGGGGCCATGGTGGGCGGGCGAATGGTCTGGGGGGCGGTGCGGGCCCTCATCACCCTGGCCTCCCCCACCCCCTTCGGCCTGGCCATCTTCTGGACCGAGGCCGTCCTCAACGCCATCCCCGGCATCCTGCTCCAGCTGGTGCTGATCCCCGCTCTGGTCCTCTCCCTCCAGCGCGCCCGCCTCTCCCCAGTCCAATGACGGCCCTGGAACAGATGTGCGCGGCCCTGTCCCCTCTGGCCGGGGGCGGCGGGAGGGTGCTGGCCGCCCTGGACGGCCCCTGCGCCTCGGGAAAGACCACCCTGGCCGGCCAGGCGGCCCGGCAGCTGGGCTGCCCCCTGGTCCACATGGACGACTTCTTCCTGCCCCCGGCGCGCAAGACCCCCGCCCGCCTGGCCCAGCCGGGGGGAAATGTGGACTGGGAGCGGGTGCGGGACCAGGTCCTGGCCCCCCTGTCCCGGGGAGAGCCCGCCCGGTTCTCCCCCTACCGCTGCCATACCGGGGCGTATGGGCCCCCGGTGTCCCTCTCCCCCGCCCCCCTGGTGCTGGTGGAGGGGGTCTACGCCCTCCACCCCGCCCTGCGGGACTTCTACCGCCTCCGGATCTTTCTGGAGGCCCCCTGGCCGGTGCGGCGCGCCCGCCTTCTGGACCGGGGCGGGCCGGAGCTGCTGGCCCGCTTCCAGGGGGAGTGGGTCCCGCTGGAGGACCGGTATTTCCAGGCCTGCCGGGTCCGGGACTGCTGCCAGCTGGTGCTGAGCGGTCAATGACACGCGCCCCATCCCCCTGCAGCTCCGCCTTGCAAAGCGCGTCAAGGTATCGTATCATCAATAGACATCAAACAGCTTCTGTTTTCTGCGGTCGGAAAGAGGAGGTCAGTGATGTACAGGGTCATCGTGATCGTGCTGGCGTTTATGCTGGGAGTTTTCATTTTCTTCGGAGCCGACTCCGCGAAAACCCGCGGTCAGAAAAAGTGGGTCAAAGTGATCGGCACCCTGCTCGTCTGGATATTGGCGGTCCTTGGGGCAGGTGTTCTGGTCCTGTGCTGTCTGGCTGCATGGGACTACTGGAAGACCGGCGATGCAGAAACGGCCGTCTCCTTAGGGATCACCGCCGTGATCCTCGCTGTCGCGATTTATGTCCTGCTGCGGTCTTATTTCAAAAAAACATAGCCGGGAAAACAGCCTCGTCACCGCCCCGCAGGTCCCGATCTGCCGGTGTGTCCCTGCCCCGTGCGGGGCGGGCGCGGCAGGGGTGCCCTTCCCCCGGGGCCGCAAAGCGAACTTGGGCGTCATGGAGCAGAATTGGAAAAGGTGCAGCCGAAAGATCGGCTGCACCTTTTCCGGTATCACGGGGCATATGGGCTCAGACTGCCTCGTAGATGGCCTTCATGCCCTTATAGGTCATATAGCAGTCCAGCTTGGACACCGTCTCAAAGGGGGCATGCATGGACAGCACGGGCACGCCGGCGTCCAGGGTGTCGATGTTCCGCTCCGCCATGAAGACGGCCACCGTGCCGCCGCCGCCCTGATCGGCCTTGCCCAGCTCGGCCATCTGCCACACCACGCCGGCGCCGTCCAGCACCCGGCGGACATAGGCCACCAGCTCGGCGGAGGCGTCGGAGGCCCCGGACTTGCCCCGGGCCCCGGTGTACTTGCACAGGCCCATGCCGTAGTTGACAAAGGCGCTGTTGCGCTTCTCGTACACCTCCGCGAAGTTGGGGTCATAGGCCGCCGTCACGTCGGCGGACAGGCAGAAGGACTTCTCATAGCAGGCCCGCAGGGGCACGCTCTGGCTCTGGCACAGGTCCTCCATGAAGGTGTCGAAGGCCCTGGACTTCATGCCGGACACCCCCTCGGAGCCGATCTCCTCCTTGTCCGCCAGCATGCACACGGCGGTGCGCTCCGGCGTGCCCAGCTGGAGCAGGGCGGCCAGGGAGGCATAGGCGCACACCCGGTCGTCATGGCCGTAGGCGCCGATCAGGGAGCGGTCGAAGCCGATGTCCACCGCCCGGAAGGCGGGGACGGCGCACAGCTCGGCGGAGAGGAAGTCCTCCTCCACGATGCCGTACTTCCGGTTGAGCAGCTCCAGCACCGACAGCTTCACCCGGTCGCTGCCCTCGTCGTCCCGCAGGGGGCGGCTGCCCACCAGGATGTTCAGGCTCTCCGCGGGGATGGCCTCCCCCAGGGGCTTCTTCACCTGGTCGGTGGCCAGGTGGGGCAGCAGGTCGTCGATGGTGAACATGGGGTCGTCCGGCCCGTTGCCCACCGAGACCCGCACCACCTCTCCGTTCTTCAGCGCCACCACGCCGTGGAGCTCCAGGGGAATGGTCACCCACTGGTACTTCCGGATGCCGCCGTAGTAGTGGGTCTTGAAGAAGCCCAGCTCATCGCTCTCGTACAGGGGGTTCTGCTTCAGGTCCAGCCGGGGGGAGTCGATGTGGGCCGCCCCGATGTTGACCCCGTGCTCCAGGCCTTTCCGGCCCATCACGGCCAGCATGATGGCCTTGTCCCGGTTCACCTGGTAGATCCGGTCCCCGGGCTTCAGCTCCATCCCCCGGACATAGGCCCGGAAGCCGGCGGCCTCCGCCTGGGCGATGGCCCGGTCCACGCACTCCCGCTCGGTCTTGCCCGCGTCCAGGAACTGCTTGTAGCCGGTGCAGTACGCCTCCAGCGCCGCGCCCTCCTCCGCGTCCAGCCGGTCCCAGCCGTTCTTCCGCTCATAGACCAGGGCCCGGCGGAGCTGCTCGCCCCGGGTCAGTTCTTTTTCTTCACTCATAAAACAGTCCTCCTTTGATCTCACAGGGGCGCTTTGCGCGCCTCATCGTTCTCTTATTATGCCGCGCACGGGCGCACACTGTGCGCCCCTACACGATCTCTTTCAAAAACTCCTCTGCCTTCCTGGAAAACTCCTCCGCGGTGCCGCAGTCGTTGTACAGGATATGGGCGCAGCCCTCCGCAAAGAACTGGTCCGGCCGCTGGGCCCTCACCCGGGCCCAAGCATAGTCCTCCGAAATTCCCTCCCGGGCCATGATGCGCGCCACCCGCGCCTCCGCCGGGGCCAGTACGGCCACCGTGGTGGTGCACAGGTCGGCCAGACCGCTCTCCAGCAGGGCGAAGGCGTCGATGGCCGTCAGGCCGATGCCCCGGGACCTGTTCTCTTTGACCATCTGCCGGGTGCGCTGAACCACGGCCCGCTGGGCGATGGCGTTCAGCCGCTCCAGCTTGGCCGGGTCCCCGAACACCAGGGCGCCCAGCTTTTTTCTGTCAATGGCCCCCTGTCCGTCCCGGAGGGGGCCAAAGGCCCTCTCCAGGCTTTCCTGTAAGGCTCTATCACTTTCCAGCATTTCGTGGTACACGGCATCGCAGTCGATGACCGCGCCCCCCAGTGCCTCGATCTCCTTCAGGACGGTGGTCTTCCCCGCCCCGGTAGGGCCGGTGATGCCGATGACAGTCATGGTGATCCCTCCCACTTCAAATGCGGACATGCCTCCCGGAGCTGCTCCTCCAGCTCCCGGGGGCTGCACAGCTGCTTCCGGACCTTGGCGAACCTCCGGCCGTCCCGGTCCCGTATCACCACACAACTCCGCTTTTTGGTATAGCTCCCGATTTGGGAATATGGCAGGGCCTTCATGCGACCCAGCAGGTCGAAATAGATCAGCTGATCTGCGTCGCCGTCCAGTCCCTCGTTTCGCACCCGCAGATACCGCGCCAGCAGCCACAGGACGAACAGCCCCAGAAGGGCCATCAGGGCAATCTGCCCCGGCCCCCATACGTCCAGCACGACACACAGCGCGAGAAAGAGGAAGAGAAATTTCAGCAGGGAGCGCCGGGCGTGCCTGCGCTCCATACGCCACTGGAAGCGTTTCCATGTGTACTCTTCCATCGAAGGGCCTCCTTTCCGGGCCGGTCAGGGGGCCTTGGCGATGCGGCGGCCCACCCAGTAGGACACGGTGAAAATGAGGATCAGCAGCACCGCCGAGGCGATGCCTCCCCACACCACCAGCAGGCTGCCCATGTAGGTGCCGTCCACGATGCACAGGGGGGTGACCAGCATCATCGCCCCGGGCACCACGCCGGAGATAAACTGGCCGAAGAGGGCGATGGGGATGCTCCGGGCGGCGTCGTCCACCAGCCAGAACTGCCACGCCCCGCACAGCACGCTGAGGAGCACCCCCCAGTGGCCGGCCAGGAGGCTGAGCCAGAAGGGCCGCCTCTGCCGCCCGCAGTCCATCCCCAGCCAGGCCCAGGTCAGCACCATGAGCCAGGGAAGCAGGGTGAACAGCAGCGTCCCCACCACCGGGATGGCCACCGAGTAGACATAGCAGCCCCCCAGGACCAGGGGAATCAGCCCCATCCAGGGGAAATAGTGGGACCGCTTCACTGCCCTCGCTCCTTTCCTTGGTCAGGCCTCCACGATGTGGAAGCCCGCCGCTTTGTTCAGGCGGTTGGTGACCGCCAGCCCGATCCCGCCGCTGTCCGGGCACTGGGCCCAGATGGCGGAGACGGCGGTGTGGTCGAAGGCCCGCAGGGCGTCGAACACCCGCCGGGCCTGCTCCCCCTTGTCCCCCGCCGGCCCCAGGCTCATGACGGGCCGCGCGCCCCCCGCATACATCGGCAGGAACTCCTCAAAGCAGATGACCCCGTCCCCCGGTCCGGCGTGGGCGGCGATATAGGCCGCGCTCCGCTCCGGCTCCCCGGTGACCACGGTGACGGGGGCCTTGGGGGCGTAGTGGCGGTACTTCATCCCAGGGGCCCGGGGCCTCTCCCCCGCCCCCATCAGCCGGGTGACCGCCGGGTCCACCGCCACCTCCCCCAGGGCCGCCCGCAGCTGCTCCAGGGTGATCCCCCCCGGCCTCAGCAGGCGGGGGGGCGTGCATGTCAGGTCCACGATGGTGGACTCCACCCCCACGGAGCAGGGGCCGCCGTCCAAAATGGCGTCGATCCTGCCGTCCATGTCCTCCAGCATGTGGGCGGCGGTGGTGGGGCTGGGCCGCCCGGAGGTATTCCCTGAGGGGGCCGCCACCGGCACGTCCGCCGCCTGGATCACCGCCCGGCACAGGGGGTGGGCGGGACAGCGCATCCCCACCGTGTCCAGCCCCGCCGTCACCTGATCGGGCACGTTGTCCCGCCGCCGGAGCACCATGGTCAGCGGACCGGGCCAGAAGCGCCGGGCCAGCTCATAGGCCGCCGCCGGGATGTCCCGGCAGTACCGCTCCAGCCAGTCCGCCCCCGGGATGTGCAGGATCAGGGGGTTGTCCTGGGGGCGGCCCTTGGCCTGAAAGATCCGGCCCACCGCAGCGGGGTCCAGCCCGTTGGCCCCCAGGCCGTACACCGTCTCGGTGGGGATGCCCACCAGGCCGCCGGCGCGGAGCAGGTCCGCGGCGGTCTGGATGTCCTGTTGGGAGAGGCGCTTTGTCTCCATCCTTTTCCACTTCCTATCTCTCTTGGGCGCGTGCCCGTTTTCCGAGGGTTCCATCCGGGCGGGGCGTGCCCCCTGTGCAGCGCACAGCGGCCCGGCGCGCTGCTTCGTCGGACCCCGTTTTCCCCGCCGGTCTCCCTATGGGGCCCGCGCCCTGCGTAGGGGCGGGCTTGGCCCGCCCGGCTTCAGCGGCAGGGTGTCCCCAAATGGATTCCGCCCCGCAGGGCGGAACCCCCCTGACAAATCCTGTGACTGAGACCGGCCCGGTGGAAGGACGCCCCCTCATCCGTCACAGCTTCGCCGTGCCACCTCCCCCCCCAGAGGGGGGAAGGCTTGAGGTGGGGACACGGCATATGCCGCGGCACCTTTCCTCCAAGGGAAGGTGTGTGGGAGCTTCTATGGAGCCCCTCAAGGGCTTCCAGCAGGCGGAAGCTGTTCCCCCTGCCGGACGGAGAACACGATGTGGAGCATATCCATCCCATAGTAGTGCTTTATGAAAGAGCCCCGCTCCTCCATCCCGATGCACCGAGCTACTCTTTGGGATGCAAGGTTGCTGTCCCGGATGATGGAGAATACCTCCTCAAATTTCAGGGCTGAAAAGGCATGGTCCCGGCAGGCCCGGGCCGCCTCAACGGCGTAGCCCTTGTGCCAGGCCGTCCGCTCCAGAAGATAGCCAACCTCGGGTATCCGTGTGCCATCTCCCAGCCCCTGCCAAGTGAGTCCGCACTGGCCCACCATCTCTCCGGATGTTCTCTCCACTGCTGCCCACAGGCCGAAGCCATCCTTTCGATACCGCGCCTGCTGGCGGCGAAGCCATTCCCAAGCCTCCTGGTCTGAAAAGGCATGCTCATAGGCGTACATTACTGACCGATCCTGAAGCATCCGGCACAGGGCAGGAAAATCTCTGTCCGTCATTTCCCGCAGTATCAGTCGGTCAGTCTCTAAAATAGTCTCAGCCATCTCCCAGCACCGCCTTTACCAGCTCCTCCGGCGTCCGGGCCAGACAGTCGGCCCCCTCCGCCTCCAGCTCCGCCCGTCCGCGGAAGCCCCACAGCACGCCGCAGCTGGTCAGGCCGCCGTTCCTGGCGGTGCGGATGTCCACATCGCTGTCCCCCACGAACAGAGTATCCTCCGGGGAGGCCCCCATCTGCTCCATCAGCCGGTGCAGCAGGGTGGGGTCCGGCTTGGTGGGCAGGCCGGGCAGGGCCCCCTGCACCCAGGGGAACTGCCCCGGGTAGTAGTCCTCCACCACCGGGCCCGCCAGCGCGTGGGCCTTGTTGGACAGCACCGCCGTCCGCACCCCCGCCGCCCTCAGCCGCTCCACCGCCTCCGGCATCCCGGCGTAGGGGGCGGTCTTGTCCGCCCTGTGGGCGCCATAGCGCTCCGAGAACTCCTCCAGGGCCCGGGCCAGCCCCTCCGGCGTCCGCTCCGGGGCCGGAGCAAAGCGCTCCACCAGCCGGGGTATCCCGTTGCCCACGAAGCGCTTGTACTCCTCCACCGTGTGGAGGGGCCACCCGTGCCGGGCGCACACCCAGTTGGCCGCATCCGCCAGGTCGTCTATGGTATTGAGCAGAGTGCCGTCCAGATCAAAGATCACATTTTGGAACATAGCGGCCCGGCCTCACTCGTAGACCCCGATCTCCATGCCCCCCAGCTCCACCCGGGTATCCCGGGGAAACTGGGCCCGCTGGAGATAGGCCTTCACCGCCATCTGGGCGAATTTGGGGTTCACCTTCTCGTCCTCCAGCTCCAGATCCAGCCGTCCGCCGGGGCCGTCCGTCTGGCCGCCGCACACCGCGCCGCCGTCCTCCAGCACCTCGTTCAGCTCGCCCACCACGTCCGCCAGGCTCTTCCCCTGGGGCAGGGCGGTATAGTGAATATAAAAATCCATGTCGGTCCCTCCCGATCCTTTCGTCGTCGTTTACTGGGTCTGCTTCAGCCGCTCCGCCTGGTCGGCGGCGGCCAGGGCGTCCATCAGCTCGTCCAGGTCCCCGTCCATCACGCTCTCAATCTTGTACAGGGTCAGCCCGATGCGGTGGTCCGTGACCCGCCCCTGGGGAAAGTTATAAGTCCGGATGCGCTCGTTGCGCATCCCCGTGCCCACCTGGCTGCGGCGCTCGGCGGTGAACTCGCTGCTGCGCTTCTCCTGCTCCGCCTCGTACAGCCGGGAAGCCAGGATGCGCATGGCCCTGTCCCGGTTCTGGAACTGGCTGCGCTCCTGCTGGCACTCCACCACCATGCCTGTGGGCCTGTGGATGAGCCGCACCGCTGAGGAGGTCTTGTTCACATGCTGGCCCCCCGCCCCGGAGGCGCGGAACACCTGCATCTCCACGTCCGCCGGGTCCAGGTCCACCTCCACCTCCTCCATCTCGGGCAGGACGGCCACCGTGGCGGTGGAGGTGTGGATACGCCCGCCGGACTCGGTCTCCGGCACCCGCTGGACCCGGTGGACGCCGCTCTCGAACTTCATCCGGGACCAGGCCCCGTCCCCCTCGACAGTAAAGGAAATCTCCTTTATCCCTCCCAGTTCCGTCATGTTCAGGCTGGCCACTTCCGTCTTCCAGCGGCGGCTCTCGGCGTACATGGAGTACATGCGGTGGAGGGAGTGGGCGAAGAGGGCGGCCTCCTCTCCCCCCACCCCGGCCCGGATCTCCACGATGACGTTCTTCCCATCGTTGGGGTCCCTGGGGAGCAGCAGGAGCTGGAGCTCCCGCTCCAGCCGCTCCAGCTCCTGCCTGGCCTGCTGCTGCTCCTCCTGGGCCAGCTCCCGCAGCTCCGGGTCGGAGAGCAGGGCCCCGGCCTCTTGCTCCCGCTCCCGGGCCCGGAGGTAGGCCCGGTATGTCTCCACCACCGGGGACAGCTCGTTCTGCTCCTTGTTCAGCCGGGCCACCTGGGCGGGGTCGTCATAGGTCTCCGGCGCGGCCAGCCTGGCCTCGATCTGGCTGTATCGGGCCTCCACGGCCGCCAGCTTGTCCAGCATGGGCATGCTCCTTTCCGCTTGATGCCCGCCCCAGGCGGTCCACCATGATATATTCCTCTTCTGTCTCCCGTACTATGCGGAATCCCACTCTCCGATACAGGCGGACCGCCGGGTTCCCCTTCTGCACGGACAGGGAGACCTGACGGACCCCCTCCCGCTCCAAAGCATCCATCATGGCGCGCAGCAACTCTGTTCCGATGCCCTGGCCCCGGTACTCCGGATACAGCGCCGCCGCAAGGGAGGGCGTCTCATCGTCGATATGTCCGTAGTCATCCATAAGCCGGCACCATACACTGCCCACCACCCGGCTCCCATCCACCGCTGCCAGAGCCCGGTCCAGCGGTCCACTTCCAAATCCTTGGAAATAGACCCGCAGCTCCGGCCGGTCTGCCACCGACCTGGGCGGCGGAGCGTCCCCCGGCGGGACGTAGATCGCCTCATAGAGGAGGTCCTTCAGCGTCGCATACTCCTCCACCCGCATATTCCGAATGGTGATCTGATCCACAGCTGCCTCCTCTCCCCCGGCCCCTCACCGGTCCAGGAAAAACGACTTGACCAGGGCCAGCGGCTCCCGCACATACATGTGCAGCCGGGAGGGCAGGTGGCTGGAGGGGGCCGCCAGGGTGGAGACACTGTCATATCCGGCCCGTTCCGCCAGCATCCGGGCCCGGGTCAGGTGGAAGCCGTTGGAGACCACCACCACCCCCTGGGACAGATCACAGCCCTCTGCCTCCAGCAGCTCCCGGGAATAGCGCAGGTTCTGGTCGGTGTTGTGGGACCGCTCCTCCAGAAGCAGCTGGTCCTCCTCCACCCCCCGCTCCATCAGGTAGTCCGCCATGCACCGGGCCTCGGTGACGGGCTCGTTGTCCCCCTGGCCCCCGGAGACCACCACCGTCAGGTCCGGGTGGTCCTCCAGGTAGTCCAGCGCCCGGTCCAGCCGGTCCCGCAGAAGGATGGAGGGCTCCCCGTCGGGCATCACCTGGCAGCCCAGCACCACCATCGCCCGGGGGTCCCCCTGGATATGGTCGTAGGAGCCGTAGAGCACCGCGCCGAACAGCCCGGCAAAGGTCACGGCCCCGGCCAGCACCGCCGAGAGCAGCAGCTTCTGCCAGAGACAGAGCTTCTTTCCTTTATAACTGCTGATCTGCCGCTTCATCCTCTGGCCTCCTCCAGCTCCGCCGACAGGCGCTCCCAAGTCCCGTACAGCTTCAGGATCTCCTCCTCCAGCGCCTCCCGCTGCTCATACAGCTCCTGGAGCTTCAGATAGTCGGAGGCGGCCTCCTCGATCTGGAGCCCAAGCTCGTACATTTGTTCCTCTGCCTTAGCCACCGCCCGCTCGGCGGCGGCCACCTCCTTCTCCAGGTTCTTGGTGCCGCCGGGCCGCCGGGGCTTCTCCTTCTTCTCCGCCGGCGCCGCCGCGGGGGCGGGGACGGCCTGGGCCTGCTTCCTCTCCCGGGCCGCCCGGTACTCGCCGTAGCTGCCCCGGAAGTCGGTGACCTGCCCGTCCTCCAGCACCCACACCCGGGTGGCGAAGCGGTCGATGAAGTAGCGGTCGTGGGAGACGAAGAGCAGGTTGCCCTCGTACTCCTCCACCGCCTCCTCGATCCACTCCCGGCTCTGGATGTCCAGGTGGTTGGTGGGCTCGTCCAGGATCAGGAGGTTGATCTTCTCGTCCATGAGCATGCACAGCCGCAGCCGGGACTGCTCCCCGCCGGACAGGGCGGAGACCGGCTTGAATACGTCCTCCCCCCGGAACTTGAAGGAGGCCAGCCGGTTGCGGGCGGTCTGGGCGGTGCAGTCCAGCTCATAGAGCATGGTGTCCAGCAGGCTGCGCTCCGGGTGGTCGAAGTGGATGATCTGGGGCAGGTAGCCGATCTTCACCGTGGGGCCCATGCGGATCTTCCCCTCGTCGGGCCCCTCCTCCCCCATCAGGATCTTGATGAGGGTGGATTTGCCGGTGCCGTTGTCCCCCAGCAGGGCGATGCGCTCGCCCCCCACCACCTCCAGGTCCACCCCGGAGAACAGGGCGCGCTGGCCGAAGGATTTGGACAGCCCCTTGATGGTGAGCACCTCATCCCCCCGGAACTCCCGCTCCCCGAAGCGGACCTCCATCTTCCGCTCCCGGGTGGGCCTGTCGGTGGTCCGCATCCGCTCGATGCGCTTCTCCATGGACTGGGCCCGCTTGAAGATCTTGTCGTTGCCCGAATAGGCCCAGATCCGCAGCTGCTCGGCGGCCTTCTCCAGCTGCTGGATCTTGGCCTGCTCCTTCTCATACTGCTTCAGCTTCTCCTGGTAGCGGCGCTCCTTCTCCACCACATAGAAGCTGTAATTGCCGGAGTAGAACTCTGCCTTCCCCTCCTGGATCTCGATGACCCGGTCCACCACCCGGTCCAGGAACCAGCGGTCGTGGGAGACCGCCAGCACGGTGCCCTTGAACTTGTCCAGATACTCCTCCAGCCACTCGGTGGCCTTCAGGTCCAGGTGGTTGGTGGGCTCGTCCAGCAGCAGGATGTCGGTGTCCTCCAGGATCAGCCGGCCCAGGTTCACCCGGGTCTTCTCCCCGCCGGAGAGCCGGTCGAAGAGCTGTTCCCGCATCCCCGGGCCGATCTGAAGGCCGCTGCACACCTTGTTCTTCCGGGTATCGGTGTCATAGCCGCCCCCGGCCTCGAAGGCGGCGGTGAGCTGGTCGTACCGGCGCAGCAGGGCGGGGTCCTCCCCCCGCTCCATCCGGGCGGCCAGCTGCTCCATCTCCTCCTCCATCTCCCGCAGGGGGCGGAAGGCGGTGTCCAATACATCCTCCACCGTGTAGCCGGCGGGGTAGACCGGGATCTGGGAGATCAGGCCCACCCGCTTGTCCGGGGCCAGGACCACCTCCCCCTCGTCCCAGTCCAGCTGGCCGGTGAGGATGCGCAGCAGGGTGGTCTTGCCGCAGCCGTTCTTGCCCAGCAGTCCCACCCGCTCGCCGGAGTCCACCTGAAAGGTGAGCCCGTCCAGTATTTTTTTGCCGACCTCAAATTCCTTGACCAGGTCGGAAATGGCGATATCGATCATAACGGTCCTCTGTCTCTCCTGTGTTGGCCTCTGGGAAGGGCCCTCCCGCAGGCGGGCCTTCCAAACGGTCCGTCCGCGGGAGGGCCCTGGGGGTCACTCCGCCTCCGGGGTGATGGAGAGCAGGTAAGCGGTCAGCTCCTCCAGCTCCATCCCGCGGGACGCCTTCACTAAAATGGTGCTGCCCGGCCGGACCAGCTGGTCCAGGACAGGCTTGGCCTCCGCCTTGTCTTTGCAGTGGTACACCAGGGGCACGCCGGAGTTCCGGGCCCCCTGGGCGATGTGCTCCGCCAGCTCCCCCACCGCCACCAGGCAGTCGATGCGGGCCTTGCCCAGGCACTCCCCCACCCCCGTGTGCAGGGCGGGGGCGAAGGGCCCCAGCTCGAACATGTCCCCCAGCACGGCGATGCTCCACTGGCTGCGCCGGTCGGACAGCACGCTGATGGCCGCCCGCATGGACTGGGGGTTGGCGTTGTAGGTGTCGTCCAGGATCACGATCCCATCCCCCCGGTAGAGGATATTCATCCGCATCCGGGTGGGGACGAAGCGGAGGATGCCCTCCACGATCTGGTCCTGGGTGAGCCCGAACCGCTCCCCGATGGCGGCGGCGATGAGGGCGGGGTAGATCATGTGCTCCCCCAGGGCAGGAATCTCCACCTGCCGGTCCATCCGGGGGGTGGTCATCTGGCAGAGGATGCGGCTGTCCCCGTCCCCCTCCAGCCGGCGGGCCCGGTACTCCAAGCCCTCCTCCCGGCCGCAGAAGACGGCGGGCACCGGGGTGCGGCCCCGGAGGGATGCCAGCATGGGATCATCCCCGTTGAGCACCACCAGCCCGCCGGGCCGGATGTGGGGCAGCAGCTCGCACTTGGCCCGAAAGATGTTCTCCCGGCTGCCCAGGCGCTCGATGTGGGCGTCCCCGATGTTGGTGATGACTCCCACGTCCGGCTGGACGATCTCCCCCAGGTAGTCGATCTCCCCCGGGCGGTCCATCCCCATCTCCAGCACGCAGATCTCACAGCTCCTGTCCAGCCGCAGCAGGGTCAGGGGCAGGCCGATGTTGTTGTTGTAATTGCCCTCGGTCTTGAGCACCCGGTACCGGGTGCTCAGCACGGCGGCGATCATGTCCTTGGTGGTGGTCTTGCCCACGCTGCCCGTCACGGCGATGAAGGGGATGGGGAATCGGGCCTTGTACCAGGCCGCCAGGTCCCGCAGGGCCCGCTGGGTGCTGGCCACCTTGATATAGAATCTGTCGGGGCGGTAGCTCTCCCGTTCCCGGGCGGTGAGGCAGCCCAGAGCGCCCCCCTCCAGGGCGGCGTTGATGTAGGCGTGCCCGTCGAACCGCTCTCCCACCAGGGGGATGAACAGGGAGCCGGGGTGGATGGTCCGGCTGTCGGTGTCCACCCGCTGGACGATCACGTTCTCATCCCGGAAGTCGCCCAGCAGCGTGCCGTGGACGGCCTCCAGAAGCTGGGCCAGAGTGATGGCTTCCATCTGGTCAGGCTCCTCCTTTTCTGGCTTTCAGAGACGCCTCCACGATGGTCTGGCACAGGGCGCCGTAGCCGATGCCCACCGCGGCCGCCTCCTGGGGCACCAGACTGGTGGGGGTCATGCCGGGCAGGGTGTTGATCTCCAGGAAATAGGGGGTCCCGTCCGGCGTCACGATAAAGTCCGCCCGGGCGTACACGGACAGCCCGATGGTCCGAAAGACGGCCAGCGCCGCCTCCCCCAGCCGCTGCTCCCACTCCGGGGGGATCTGGGCCGGGCAGACCTCCAGGGCCGCGCCGGGCTGGTACTTGTTCTCGTAGTCGTAGAAGCCCTCCTTGGGGATGATCTCGATGGAGGGCAGGGCCCGGTCCTCCAGCACCGCCACCTGGATCTCCCTGCCCTGGATATACTCCTCCAGCACGGTGCGGCCCCCCAGCTTCCGGCTCTCCTCCAGGGCCCGGCGCAGCTCCTGTCCGTCCCGGGCAATGAAGACCCCGATGGAGGAGCCGCTGTCCACCGGCTTGACCACCACAGGCAGGCGGGTCTGCCGGGCAAGCTCCTCCAGGTTCTCCTCCGTCACGGTGACGGAGCGCCAGGCCGGGGTGGTGACCTGACCCGCCACCAGGCGCTTGGTCAGGTCCTTATCCATGGCGATGGCGCTGGCCAGGCAGCCGGAGCCGGTGTAGGGCACTCCCAGCAGATCCAGGGCCGCCTGGATGCGGCCGTCCTCGCCGCAGGCGCCGTGAAGGGCCAGATAGACCACGTCCGCGCCGGCGCACAGCTCCAGCACCCCGGGGCCGATGGACGAGGGGCTCCTGTCCCGGCGGGCGGCGCGCACCTGGGCCAGGTCGGGGGCCTGCCGGCCGATCCGCTTGAACGCTTGGGGCACCGGGGCGTCGTAGAGGGCCTCTGCCGGGCCCTCCACCCCCTCTGTCCCGAAAAACAGGTCCACCAGCGCCACCTGATGGCCCTGCTCCCGCAGGGCCTCGCTCACCATAGCGCCGGAGGACAGGGAGACGTTGCGCTCCGGGCTGAGCCCGCCCGCCAATACCACGATCTTCATCCTATTCAACACCTCATCAGGTCTGTCTTATAATAATATGCTAGCCAGATATTTTAGCACATATCCCTGGAATACTCAATGGCCTTTTCTCATTTTGCCTCCTTCCACGGGAATTTTATCCCTTTTCCCCCGCTTTTGCGCTCTGTCCCGCCCTCCTTGCCGTTGAACTCACCCAAATCTTATGATATGATGGCCCGTGTGGTGACAAAAACAGAGGCCGGATCTGCATCTTTTCCGCAGAGCCCCGGGAAATTCCCTCAGCCGTCACCGCACGCGCCAAGCAAGAACGCCCCGCCCGGCGGGCGGGGCACCCCTTTGGAAAGACGAGGTGGGACCTGTGTCCGATCAATTCTCCCGCTCCCGCATGCTCCTGGGCGACGGCCCCCAGGAGCGGCTCTTCCACGCCTCTGTGGCCCTCTTCGGGGTGGGCGGCGTGGGGGGCTTCTGCGCTGAGGCCCTGGCCCGGGCCGGCATCGGCGCCCTGGATCTGTACGATGACGACACCGTCTCCGAGAGCAACCTGAACCGGCAGCTCATCGCCCTCCACTCCACCCTGGGCCGCCCCAAGGCGGAGGTGATGGCGGAGCGGGTCCGGGACATCAACCCCGCCTGCCGGGTGCGGGCCCTGCGGATGTTCTACCTGCCGGAAAACGCCGGGGAGGTGGACCTGTCCCGGTACGACTATGTGGTGGACGCGGTGGACACCGTCTCCGCCAAGCTGGAGCTGGCCGTCCGCTGCCATGCCCTGGGGGTCCCGCTCATCAGCGCCATGGGCTCGGGCAACAAGCTGGACCCCTCCGCCTTCTCCGTCTCCGACCTGTCCAAAACGGAGGGCTGCCCCCTGGCCCGGGTGATGCGGAAGGAGCTGCGGAAGCGGGGCATCCACCACCTGAAGGTGGTCTGGTCCCGGGAGGAGCCCCGCGCCCCCCTGGCCCCCCGGAGGCGGAGCTCCCCCCCGGCGGGGACACCCGCCCCGCCTCCTCCCCCCGCCGGGCCGTCCCGGGCTCGGTCTCCTTTGTCCCCGGCGCCGCCGGGCTGGTGCTGGCCGGGGCGGTCATCCGGGATCTGGCCGGTCTCTGACCGCCTCAAAAAAGCTGCCCCCTGTATAGGAACAGACCTATACAGGGGGCTTTTTTCACTCTTTTTCAGTCCCGCCGGGCTCAGCCCAGGATCAGGGGGCCGATGAAGGAGTACGCCACCACGAAGACGCAGGCAAAGGCAACGCTGATCCAGCAGGCCTGGAGGGCCTCCTTGGTGTTGCTGCACTGGGCGGTGCCCAGCTGGCCGGCAAAGTTGGTGGTGGGATAGGCGGAGCCGGTGAGCCGGGTGGCCGCCAGGATGGAGACGGCGAAGCAGCCCATGGGCAGGCCCACCTGGGTGGCCAGACCGCCGAACATGTCGGTGATGATCTGGATCTCCGCCACGGCGGCCGCCTCGATGCCGAAGCCGCCCACCACAGAGGCCACCAGCATGACAGCGGTGGGGCTGTTGCCCGCCAGGCCGCCCAGCAGGTTGGAGAGGGCGTCAAAGCCGCCGCCCAGGGTGACCAGGTTGAGCAGCACGTCGATGCTCACAAAGATCAGGAACATGTTGGCCTGGGAGGCCACGCCCTTGGTGATGCAGTCCACGGAGCGGTCGATCTCGATGCCGCCGAAGATGGCCACCACGGCAGCCAGGACGATCATGACCATCAGGGCGTAGTTGGTGCCCTGCTTGGTGGCGATGCCGTAGCCCACCAGAAGGACAAAGGAGATAAGGAGATCAGGAAAGCGACCGTGGTCCGCTTCTGACGGGGGGTGATGACCACCTGATCCAGGTGCTGCACGTCCTCCCCCAGGGCATAGCCCTCCTTGCCGAAGGTGCGCTTCTGGGCGCGGTTCGCGCCCACCCAGGCGCCAGCCAGCCAGAACACGGCGAAGGGGATGGCCGCCTGGATCATCAGCTCGCCGTAGGACAGGCCGGTGACCTCCATGGTGATGAGGGTCACGCCGGTGAGGGGGCCCAGGATCAGGCCGATCTCACCCGCCACCTTGAACAGGGTGGCCACCACGGTGGGGGTGACCCCCAGGGAGGCCATGATGGGCAGCATGATGGGGGCGATGACGGCGTTGCCGCCGCCCAGGGTGCCCAGCAGGCCGCAGACGATGATGGACACCACCACCAGGGCGATCTTGCCTTTGGTCTGGGTGTTCACGCCGATGCGCTTGACGATCCAGTAGACCAGGGTGTGGGTGACCCCCGCCTCGCTCATCAGCACGCCCAGGCCGGCGCCCATCATGATGATGAGGCCGATCAGGGCCGTGGAGGAGCCCAGCGAGGTGGCGAAAGCCTTGGCCATGGCCCCCAGGTCCTGCCCCAGCAGCAGAGCGCCCACCAGCACGCCCACCATGATGGCGGACACGTTGCTCTTCCCCCGGAAGATCAGCACGATCATGACCACCAGGGGGATCAGAGCCAGCAGAGAGGGCGCCTGAATGATAGACCAACTACCTAATTCCATATCTGTTTCTCCCTTCTGTCCGCCCCGGTCCAGACAGGCAGGCCGGGACGGCTCACACATATTGTTTTCTCCCTGTCCTCAGACAGGTCCTCCGCTCTCGCGCCGGATGACCGCCCCCTTTCTCCCTCCGGCAGACCTGCCCTGGCGCAGGGCGAATTCGCCCCCCACCAGCACGTGGCAGATGCCCTCCGGCTTCCGCACGGAATCGGTGAACTCCGAGGTGTCCCGGACCCGCTCCGCGTCAAAGACTGTGATATCGGCGATCCGTCCCTCCGCCAGGGTGCCCCGGTCCCTCAGGCCCAGGATGTCCGCCGGCAGGCCGGTCAGCTTGTACACCGCGTCCTCCAGCGGCATCAGCTGGTGCTCCCGCACCAGCCGCAGGAAGCGGGGGAAGGTGCCGAAGCTGCGGGGGTGGGGGTCGGTGATGGTAATGGAGCGGTCAAAGGACAGGCCGTATCCGTCGCTGCCCACCGCAATGTCCATGTCCTTCATGATGTTGAGCATGTCGCCCTCATCGATGGAGAAGTAGATGCAGGCCACCCGGCCGCCGCAGCAGTCCAGGGCGTGGACCACTGTGTCCGCCGGGGACAGCTTCAGCTCCTCCGCCAGCTCCGCCACGGTCCTGCCCTCCCACTCCGGGCGGCAGCCGTGAGTGCCGGCGATCATCACCCGGTCCGCTCCGCCGCGGTCCTCCATCTCGGCGGCGATCTCCGCCTTCAGCTGCCGGGAGGGGTCCCGCAGCCGCTCCAGCAGGGCGGCGCGGCCTCCGTCGTGGGCCCACTTGGGCACCAGGGCGGTCATAGAGGTGGAGGTGGCGGTATAGGGGTACTGGTCGCAGGTGACGTTCAGCCCCTCCCGCCGGGCGGCCGCCAGCTTGTCCAGCAGCTCCCGGGAGCGCCCCCACTGGGGCCTGCCCATCAGCTTCAGGTGGGAGATCTGCAGGTGCACTCCAGAGCGGCGGGTGATGTCCAGCATCTCGTCCACTGCCTGGAAGATGCGGGGCCCCTCGTTGCGCATATGGACGGTGAGCAGGGCGTCGTACTTCTTCAGCACCTTGGCCAGCTCCACCAGCTCCTCCCGCTTGCAGAAGGCGCTGGGGGGATAGATCAGCCCCAGGGACATGCCGAAGGCGCCCGCCCTCAGCTCCCGCTCCAGCAGGTCCTTCAGCCGCTCCATCTCCTCCGGGCCGGGGTCCCGGTCCACGAAGCCCATCACCGCCCCCCGCAGGGTGCCGTGGCCCACCAGCTGGCCGTAGTTGGCGGTGCAGCCGTGGGCCGCCACCGCCCGGGCATACTCCTCCACCCCGTACAGGCCGTCCAGGCTCCGGTCCTTCTCGTTGAGGACCACCTGACTGAACATGCTGGTGTCATCAAAAAAGTATTGGACGATCTCCCGGCTGTTCTCCGGCAGGCTGGGCAGGATGGAGGTGCCGCAGTTGCCGGTGATCTCGGTGGTGATGCCCTGGAAGAGCTTGCTCTCCGGCTGGAAGCTGAGCAGGGGGCAGGCATCGGAGTGGCTGTGGATGTCGATGAAGCCCGGGGCCACCGTCAGCCCGGACACGTCCACCACCTCCCGTGCCTCCTCCCCCGCATCCGGGGCGATGCGGGCGATGCGCCCGTCCCGGATGCATACGTCGGCGGCATAGGGCCGGGAACGCGTTCCGTCCACCACCGTGCCGCCCCGCAGGATCAGATCATACAAGGCTCCTTCCCTCCTTTTTTCTCCAGAGGCCCGCCGGGGGAGCCCTCAGCTCCCCCGGCCATCTCTCCCCGGAAAGGGGAGGGATGACCGCCGCGGCGGTCCCTCTATATTGGCAGGCCAGATTGTCTCAGACCTTCTTCAGCACCGTGCCCGTTCTGGAGCCGGTAGCCGCGCCGTCCTTCAGGGCGAAGGTGCCCCCCACCAGCACGTGGCGGATGCCCGCCGGCTTTTTCACCGAGTCGGTGTACTCCGACAGGTCCCGCACCTGCTCCGGGTCAAAGACCGTGATGTCGGCGATCCGGCCCTCCTCCAGGGTGCCCCGGTCCTTCAGGCCCAGGATGTCCGCCGGCAGGCCGGTGATCTTGTACACCGCGTCCTCCAGGGGCATCAGCCTGTGGTCCCGGGCCAGCTCCAGGAAGCGGGGGAAGGTGCCGAAGCTGCGGGGATGGGGGTTGGTCCGGGTGATGGACCGGTCATAGGAGAAGCCGTATCCGTCGCTGCCCAGTGCGATGCGCATGTCCCTCATGATGTTCAGCATGTCGTCCTCGTTGATGCAGAAGTAGATGCAGGCCACCGAGCCCTCGCAGGCGGACAGCACATGCATCACTGTGTCCACCGGGGACAGCCCCAGCTCCTCCGCCAGCTCCGCCACGGTCCTGCCCTCCCACTCCGGGTGGTAGCCGTGGGTGCCGGAGACCATCACATGGGCCGGGCCGCCCCGGTCCTCCATCTCCGCCGCCGTCTCGTCCTTCAGCCGCTGGTCGGGGGCCTTGACCCGGGCCACCAGGGCGGACACGCCGCCGTCGTGGGCCCACTTGGGCAGCAGGGCGGTCATGGAGGTGGAGGTGGCAGTGTAGGGGTACTGGTCACAGGTGATGGTCATCCCCTCCTGCCGGGCCGCCTCGATCTTGTCCAGTAGCTCCTGGGAGCGGCCCCACTGGGGCTTGCCCATCAGCTTCAGGTGAGAGATCTGCAGGTGCACCCCGGAGCGGCGGGTGATGTCGATCATCTCATCCACTGCCTGGAAGATGCGGGGCCCCTCGTTGCGCATGTGGACGGTGAGCAGGGCGTCGTACTTCTTCAGCACTTTGGCCAGCTCCACCAGCTCCTCGCTCTTGCAGAAGGCGCTGGGGGGATAGATCAGCCCCAGGGACATACCGAAGGCGCCCGCCTTCAGCTCCCGCTCCAGCAGGTCCTTCAGCTGCTCCATCTCCTCCGGTTCAGGGTCCCGGTCCACAAAGCCCATCACCGCCCCCCGCAGGGTGCCGTGGCCCACCAGCTGGCCGTAGTTGGCGGCGCAGCCGTGGTCCGCCACCATCCGGGCGTACTCCTCCAGGCCGGACACTCCCAGCTGGGGCAGGCTCCCGGCGGGCAGCTCCAGCTGGCTGAAGAAGTAGCGGCCGATCTCGTCCCGGCTCTCCGGCGTGCTGGGCAGGATGGAGATGCCGCAGTTGCCGGTGATCTCGGTGGTGATGCCCTGGTGTAGCTTGCTCTCCGGCTCATAGTCCACCAGGGGGCAGGCGTCAGAGTGAGTGTGGATGTCGATGAAGCCGGGGGCCACCGCCAGTCCGGACACGTCCACCACCTCCCGGGCCTCCTCGCCGCCCTCCGGGGCGATGCGGGCGATGCGTCCCTCCCGGATGCAGATGTCAGCGGCATAGGGCTGGGAACGCTTCCCGTCCACCACCGTGCCGCCCCGCAGGATCAGATCATACATAGGGATACCTCCATTCTTTCTGCTGTCTCGCTTGTCTGTTGGGATGCAAAAGGACGCACCTGCCCGGCGGGGCGTTCCGTCCCGCTGCGGTTCAGTGCGTCCTGCTACTGGATGGCAGAAAGGACAAGTCCACTTCCCGCCGCATAGCAAAATGCTGACTATTCACGCGCCTGACTGGTGCTGTCCAGGAACTTCATCCGGGCGGACCGGGCGGCGGCGTACAGCACCCGCTTGGAGTCCCCCAGATAGTTGTCCAAAAGGCTGTTCCGGATCTCCTCCAGGTCGTCCACCAGGCTGTGCCCCACAAAGACGGAGCGGAGGAAGCGCCGGGTCAGCTCGCAGACCATATTGGTGTCTGCGTCCACGATCAGGCCGGTGGCCCGTTCCACCACCAGGATGAGGATCACCTTCTCGTGGGCCAGGTAGATGGGGTTGGTCTTCTCCGGGCGGGCGTCCCCCACCACGCAGATATGCTCCCCCGGGTTGAAATCCAACATAAAAAACATCCCTAAGTTTGTTGCTGTTATCAAATTACCACAAAAGCGGGGCCTTGTCAACCGCCCCGCTCCAACATCCCAGGAAAATCACTGTGTCAGCCACAGCTTTTTCGTTGTGGCTGAGGCGCGGTTTGGATGGAAAGATGTTCTTGACAGCGCTCCCGTCCCCCCGCGGGGGAAAAACGGTCCCCTCCCCCCTCTCTCCTCCGCCGCCCGGCGCGGCACCGTGACCATCGCTCTTCCTATCACTATAACAGAGATAACAATGACATTTTCTATTTCTCTGACTGTTACTGTTACGGGGCCCTAATTGCACGGAAATGTGCCACTTTCTCCCCCCTTTTCCGTTAGGAGTAAGGAGGGATGCGGATTGGAGAACGCGAAACGGGGTTTTGTTTTCTACTTTGACAACTACTTTGTGGTGGAGGACCTCCCCCCGGACCAGCGGGGGTGGCTGCTGTCCGCCCTGTGCGTCTACGCCGAGCGGGTGTGGCGGGACCCGTCGGTGACCATGGAGGAGATCCTGGACCACTACCCCCAGATGTCCGGCCAGACCAGGATCGCCTGCGGCTTTCTGGGGGCGGCCGTCCTGCGGGACACCCAGCGGTGGCTCAGCCAGCGGCAGGCCCGGGCCCTGCGCCGCCAGCAGGGGGACCGTCCGGGCAGGCCCCCGGCTCCCGCCCGGGAGCGCTCCTGGAGCCGGGAGCAGGACATGGAGCTGACCCGGAAGCTGGCCGCCCGCCTGCGGGAGGAGGCGGCCATGGCGGAGGCAGGGGGAGCAGAGGGACAGGACTGACAGGACCGCATGGGCGCGCCCATGCGGTCTGTTATCCCGGGCGGTGAAGGTGAACTGGCTGCCGCCGGCGTGGGTCCTGTCCCTGGCGGCCGCGATGGCCCGCCGGCAGGTGCCTGCTCTTCCAACGCCGGTCCTGTGATGCCGGAGAACGCGGAGATCCACTTAAAAAGAGCATGGCCAACACACAAAAAAAGAGTGAAGGATCTCCCTCCACTCTTTTTTCTGAAGATGCAAGTAAGCCTGTAAGCCGGGTTCTGTCTTTTAAGACAGCCATCTATCTCGACGCACCGTTGCCGGTGCGCTCCAGCCGCCTCCCTGGGACGGTCGGGCCGACCTGTGTGTCCCTCCACGGCGTTGCTCCGGATAGAGTTTACAGCGACGGACAGTTCCCAGCCGTCGGGTGAGCTCTTACCTCACCTTTCCACCCTTACCTCACCGGCGCAAGTTTCATATCCCTCGCTTCCCCCAAAGGAAAGCTCGCTCATTCCACCGCGCCTCCTCCCCCGCTCACAGGGGATCGAGGCGGTATATCTCTGTTGCACTTTTCCTAGGGTCGCCCCCGGCGGGTGTTACCCGTTATCCTTGCCCTGCGGAGCCCGGACTTTCCTCACAGGCGGGCCTTTCACCCCGCCCGCGCGGCTGTCCAGCTTACTTGCCCGTCTATGATACAGGAAAACCGGCGGATTGTCAAATCCATCTGCGGATGGCCCGCCGCTCAGTCTCCCAGGGCCTCCCGCTGGGCCACGATGACGGGCTTGTTGTAGCAGGAGAAGGCGTCCTCCACCAGCACCGGGTCGGGCTTGCGGGTGAAGAGGCTCACCACCGGCACGATCACCAGTCCGGCCAGCATGCAGAAAGCGCCGGCGTTGATGGGCGACTGGAGCAGAGCTGGAAAGCGGGAGCCCACGAAGATGTTGGACAGCATCACCACAGTGGAGAAGAGAAAGCTGGCCCAGCAGGCGGCGGAGGTGGCCTTCTTCCAGTACAGGCCGTAGAGGAAGGGGGCCAGGAAGGCGCCCGCCAGCGCGCCCCAGGACACGCCCATGAGCTGGGCGATGAAGGTGACGCTGGACCTGTACTGGATGATGGCCAGCACCACGGAGATGGCGATGAAAACCACGATCAGGCCCCGGATGATGCGGATCTGGCGCTTCTCATCCATATCTTTGATGAAGTGGTCCTTCAGGAAGTCCAGGGTGAGGGTGGAGCTGGAGGCCAGCACCAGGGAGGACAGGGTGGACATGGAGGCGGAGAGCACCAGGATGACCACCACGGCGATGAGCACATCGGACAGTCCGGAGAGCATGGTGGGGATGATGGAGTCATATCCGTTGGCCGCCACGTCGATCTGGTCGGAGAAGAGCCGCCCGAAGCCGCCCAGGAAGTAGCAGCCGCCGGCCACCAGCAGGGCGAATACGCTTGAAATGACGGTGCCCGTCTCGATGGCCTTCTCGTCCCGGATGGCGTAGAACTTCTGGACCATCTGGGGCAGACCCCAGGTGCCCAGCGAGGTGAGCAGCACCACGCCCAGCAGGTTCAGGGGGTCGGGGCCGAAGAAGGAGGCGAAGACGCCGGGGATGTCAGAGACGGCGGGGTCGCTCACCTGGGCCAGTCCCTCCAGGGCGGCCATAAAGCCTCCCTGGCTGTTGAGGACGGCGGCGATGACGGCGCAGATGCCCACGATCATGATGATGCCCTGGATGAAGTCGTTGATGGCGGTGGCCATGTAGCCGCCGGCGATGACATACACCCCGGTGAGGACCGCCATGACGATGACACACACGGAATAGTCGATGTTAAAGGCCATGCCGAACAGGCGGGACAGTCCGTTGTACAGCGAGGCGGTGTAGGGGATGAGGAAGATGAAGATGATGACTGAGGCGGCGATCTTCAGCTTGTCGCTGCCGAAGCGCTTGCCGAAGAACTCCGGCATGGTGGCGGAGCTGAGGTGCTGGGTCATGATGCGGGTCCGGCGGCCCAGCACCGCCCAGGCCAGCAGCGAGCCCAGCAGGGCGTTGCCGATTCCCGCCCAGGTGGCCGCAATGCCGTACTTCCATCCAAACTGTCCGGCGTAGCCCACGAAGACCACGGCGGAGAAATAAGAAGTGCCGTAGGCGAAAGCGGTGAGCCAGGGGCCCACAGAGCGCCCGCCCAGCACAAATCCGTTCACATCCGTGGCGTGGCGGCGGCAGTACAGGCCGATGCCCACCATCACGCCGAAGAACACGATCAGCATACCCAGTTTGACGATCATAGCGATCACACTCCCAAAAACTTTCTTGCGTTAAACTGTAACGCACAAAAGCAATAAAGTCAAGAGTTTTTTTCAGCTGATCCTCCCACGCCTCCGGGGCGGCTGGAAGCCGCCCGAAAAGCCTTCCCCCCCTGAGGGGGGAAGGTGGCGCGGCGTATGCCGCAACGGATGAGGGGCCTTCCCTCCCTCGACCCCATATCAATCCTTAGGATCTGTTAAAGAGGTTCCGCCCTGTGGGGCGGGTTTCTTTCTGAGCGATCAGAAAAAAACCAAAGAATCGCCGGGTGACGCTCCCGGCGGGACCACGGCTCCACATCCGTTCCGCCTAGGTCCCGCAGTCCGCTTTCCCCCGGACCCCCGATGCCGGGGACACGGGCCTTGGGTATGGCGCCGGCGTCCGGCGCGGGTGGGGGATGACACCCGCTTCCCCCGTTTGTGCTGCCGCCGTTGGTGGGTCCAATGGGCGCGCAGACCCCACGGTGGTGTCGCGCCTACCCTGGCAGAATAGGGACAGCCGGTGTAAAACCGGCGGGCGCATGATATGCGCCCCTACGCAAAGACCGAAGGGAATCCCGTATTTCGTCAATTCGCCTGAAATCTTTCCCCCCGGCCCCCGATGGGGTAGACTGTCCCCATCCAGGGGTTGCAAAGGACAGGGAGAAGTGATATAATACCATCGCTTTTTAATGAACTCAGAGAAGGGAACGAGAGATATGTCCGGACATTCCAAGTGGCACAATATCCAGAAGACCAAGGGCGCGGCGGACGCCAAGCGGTCCCAGATCTTTACCAAGATCGCCCGTGAGATGATCGTGGCGGTCAAGACCGGCGGCAGCGGCGACCCCGCCAACAACTCCCGCCTGGCCACCGTCATCGCCAAAGCCAAGGCCGCCAACATGCCCAACGACAACATCAAGCGCACCATCGACAAGGCGCTGGGCTCCGGCAACACCGACGACTTTGAGAACGTGGTGTATGAGGGCTACGGCCCCAACGGCGTGGCCGTCATCGTAGAGGCCCTCACCGACAACCGCAACCGCACCGCCCCCGAGGTGCGCCATCTGCTGGACAAGTACGGCAAGGGCCTGGGCGCCACCGGCTGTGTGTCCTGGTCCTTTGACAAGAAGGGGGTCATCGTGCTGGACGCCGAGGACCTGGATGAGGACACCGTGATGATGGACGCCCTGGATGCCGGCGCCGACGACATGCAGGCTGACGACGAGGTGTTCGAGGTCTACACCGATCCCGACGCTTTCAACGCCGTGGTGGCCGCCATGGAGGCCAAGGGCTACACCTTCCTGGAGGCGGGCGTGCAGATGGTGCCCCAGAACTATGTGAAGCTCACCGATGAGGAGGACATCAAGAACATGACCAAGCTCATCGAGTTCCTGGAGGACAATGACGACGTGCAGAACGTCTACCACAACTGGGAGCAGGACTGATCCCTCCGTCCCTGCCGGCAAAGAGCGGGACCGCTTTCGGGCGGTCCCGCTCTTGTTCTGTCCCTGTGCTCCCGGAGCCTGCCGGGCCCTCATCTCCATGCGGGACGCGGCCTCGCTCTTCTTCCCCGCCCTCTCCCCCTCTTCCGGGGAAAACACCGAGCGGCAGGGCTGACGCCCCGCCGCTCCAGTCCAGACGATCCAACTCTCCAAATGCCCTGCTGCCCCTCCACTCACTCCATGAGCCGGAAAAATTCCTCCTCGCTGAGCACCGGGACGCCCAGCTCCTGGGCCTTGCGCAGCTTGGAGCCGGCAGCCTCCCCCGCCACCACATAGGTGGTCTTCTTGGACACGGAGGAGGCCGCTTTGCCCCCCCGGTCCTCGATCATGGCCGCCGCCTCCTCCCGGGTGAGGCGCTCCAGGGCGCCGGTCAGCACGAAGGTCATCCCCGCAAAGCGCTGGTCCTCCCCCTTCTCCGCGGCGGCGGTATTCACCCCTGCCTCCCGCAGCCGGGCCATCAGGTGCCGGCTCTGGGGGCTGGCCATCCACTCCAGGACGCTCCGGGCGGTGATCTCCCCGATGTCGTCCACGGCGGTGAGCTCCTCCAGGGTGGCGTTCTCCAGGGCCTCCAGGGTCCCAAAGCGGGCCGCCAGGACCTTGCCCGCCTTCTGCCCCACCTGCCGGATGCCAAAGGCGTAGATCAGCCGGGACAGGTCCTGCTCCTTGGAGCGCTGGATGGCGGCCATCAGGTTTTCCGCCGACTTCTTGCCCATCCGCTCCAGCTGGGCCACGTCCTCCTCCTTCAGGAAGTACAGGTCGCCGGGGGTCTTCACCAGCCCCGCGTTCACCAGGTTCTCCACCACCGCGATGCCCAGGCCCTCGATGTCCATGGCGTCCCGGCTGGCGAAGTGGGCCAGATTGCGCAGCAGCTGGGCGGGGCACTCCGCTCCGGTGCAGCGGATGTGGGCCCCGTCCTCCTCCCGCTCCACCGGAGCGCCGCACACCGGGCAGACCTGGGGGAAGCGGTAGGGCTGGGTGCCTTCCGGCCGCTCCTCCGCCACCACGGACAGCACCTCCGGGATGATCTCCCCCGCCTTTCGGACCAGCACCGTGTCCCCGACGCGGATGTCCTTCTCCGTGATGAAGTCCTGGTTGTGGAGGGTGGCGCTGGTCACGGTGGTCCCCGCCAGCCGCACCGGTTCCAGCACCGCTTTGGGGGTGAGCACCCCGGTGCGGCCCACCTGGACCGTGATGTCCACCACTCTGGAGGGCTTCACCTCCGGGGGGTACTTGTAGGCCGCCGCCCAGCGGGGGAATTTGGCCGTGCTGCCCAGCAGTTCACGTTCTGACAGGTCATTTACCTTTACGACCGCTCCATCGATATCGAAGGGAAAGCTGTCCCGCTCCTCCCCGATCCGTGCGATGCGGGCAACCGCCTCCTCCACCTGGTCACAGCTATAATGCGGGATCACTTTAAAGCTGTGTGTTTTCAGGTACTCCAGGGTTTCCAGATGGGTGCTGAAGGTCTCCCCCTCCACCCACTGGACGTTGAACACCAGGATGTCCAGGCGGCGGCGGGCCGCCACCTTGGGGTCCAGCTGCCGCAGGGAGCCGGCGGCGGCGTTGCGGGGGTTGGCGAAGAGGGGCTCCCCCCGCCGCTCCCGCTCCTCATTGAGGGCGTGGAACACCTTCTTGGGCATGAACACCTCCCCCCGCACGATCAGCCTGGCGGGGGCGTCAGGGATGACCATAGGGATAGACCGGACGGTGCGCAGGTTCTCGGTGACGTCCTCCCCCACCCGGCCGTCCCCCCGGGTGGCCCCCCGGACGAAGACCCCGTCCTCATACTCCAGCGCCACCGAGAGGCCGTCCACCTTTGGCTCCACCACATAGCGGGCGTCCGGCGCCGCGCCCCGCACCCGCTGGTCAAACTGGCGCAGCTCCTCAAAGTCGAATACGTCCTGGAGGGACTCCAGGGGCACCCGATGGACCACCTGCTGGAAGGCGTCCAGGGCCTTCCCCCCCACCCGCTGGGTGGGGGAGTCGGGGGTGATCCACTCCGGGTGGGCTGCTTCCAGCTCTTCCAGCCGGCGCAGCTTGTGGTCGTAGTCGTAGTCCGTCATGGTGGGGGCGTCCTGGACATAATACTCATAGTTGGCCTGCACCAGCTCCCGGCGCAGGCACTCCAGCTCCTGTTTTTCATCCATGAAAGGCATCTCTCCTCTGTATCACGCGGCCCCGTTCAGGGTCAGATATGTGTCAGGCACCGCCCCAACAATGACGGTCTCCGCCACCCGCAGGCCGGTCTCTACGGTCAGCTCCGTCTGCCCGCCGGGCAGGATCAGCGTCACGGGGACGGCCACCTCCAGCTCGATGCGGTGCAGGGTCTGGTTCACCCCCGCCTGGGAGAAGTCGCTGCGGAATTCCGCCGACACCGTCCCCACCCGCAGGGCCCGCACCCGCAGCTCCGGGCCCCGGGCCCACACCAGTTCGCTGTCCACCAGGCTGCCCAGGGGGATGCGGATCTCGGAGGCGTCCACCCCCTCCAGTGCGGAGAGGATCTGGGCCACCAGCTGAGCCCGCAGCTGGTTCAGGGCCGCCATATCGGTGGTCATGGCGGTGATGGCCCCGGAGGCGTCCCGCTGGATGGTGACGAAGTCCCCGTAGTCCACGTCCCGCTCCGCCAGGTCGGCGGCGATGGCCCGGTCGATGACGGCGGTGAGGGCGTTGGCTGCCTGGGCCCGGGCCGCCGCCTCCACCAGGGGGCGCAGCTGATGCTGGAGCCACCCCACGATCCCGGCGGCCAGGGCCAGGGCCACCAGGGCGGTGAGCAGCCACCCCCGCCCCCGTCCTCCCCCCGGTCCCCGCCGGGGCGCCCGTCCCCGGAGGGGCGGGTCCAGCCGCCAGCGGACGGCCCGCAGGCGGCATCGCATATCCATATCCTCACCCCCTATGGGTCAGGATATTCATCAGGGCGCTTGGCCTATGTCAATCTTTCCCGCCCAGCAGCTCCTGCACCGCCAGCAGCACGCCCAGCCGGCCCGACTCGAAGGTGAGGCCGCCCTGGAGATAGACGGTGTAGGGGGGGCGCATGGGGGCGTCGGCGGACAGCTCGATGGAGGCCCCCTGGACGAAGGCCCCCGCGGCCATGATGACCTGGCAGTCGTAGCCCGGCATGTCCCAGGGCTCCGGCGTCACATAGGAGTCCACCGGCGCGCCGAACTGGATGCCCTTGCAGAACTTTTTCAGCGCCTCCGGCTCCCGCATATGGATCATCTGGATGATGTCGTGGCGGACGGCGGAGGAGGCGGGCTCGGTCTCATAGCCCAGCAGCTCCATCACGCCGGCGGCGAAGACGGCGGTCTTCACCGCCTGGGCCACCGTGTGGGGAGCCAGGAAGAGCCCCTGGTAGAGCAGGCGGTTCTGCCCCAGGGTGCAACCGCACTCCCCGCCGATGCCCGGTGCGGTCAGCCGCATGGCCGCCCCCTCCACCAGGTCCCGGCGGCCGGCGACATATCCCCCCGTGGGGGCCAGTCCGCCGCCGGGGTTCTTGATGAGGGAGCCCACCACCAGGTCCGCCCCCACATGGGTGGGCTCTTGGGTCTCCACGAACTCCCCGTAGCAGTTGTCCACCAGGACGGCGGCGCCCGGGTTGACCTCCTTTACGATGCGGCACATCTCCCCGATCTCCGCCACCGACAGGGAGGCACGGGTGGAGTACCCCTTGGATCGCTGGATCAGCACCGCCTTCACCCGGGGGTCCGCCGCCGCCCGAGCCAGCCCCTCCAGGTCCGGGCAGTCATCCTTCAGCTCTACCTGCCGGTATTCCACCCCGTAGTCCCGCAGGGAGCCGTGGCCCTTGTCCGCCGTGCCGATGGCCCCCATCAGGGTGTCATAGGGGGCCCCCACCGCGGACAGGAGCACATCCCCCGCCTTCAGCGCCCCGAAGAGGGCGCAGGTGATGGCGTGGGTGCCGTTGACGAACTGGATGCGCACCAGGGCCGCCTCGGTGCCGAACAGGTCGGCGTAGATCTGGTCCAGCTGGTCCCGGCCCAGGTCGTCATACCCGTACCCGGTTGTGCCGGCAAAGTACCCCTCTGCCACCCGGTGCTTCTGGAACGCGGACAGCACCCGGGCGGTGTTCTCCTCGGCAATGGCGTCGATGCGTGCAAACTGCTCCGCCAGGCCCTGCCGGGCCTTCTCCCCCAGGTCCAGGACCCGCTGGCTTATCTGTAATGTCATATTCCTTGCTCATTCCTATCTTTCTTTGGTTTCATACGGGCTCTCCCCGCCCGGCCGCCCCCTCAGGGCTGCTCCAGCGGCCGCTGGGCCAGGGCGGCTGCCAGCCG
Source organism: Lawsonibacter asaccharolyticus (assembly GCA_003112755.1). Classification (NCBI taxonomy): domain Bacteria; kingdom Bacillati; phylum Bacillota; class Clostridia; order Eubacteriales; family Oscillospiraceae; genus Lawsonibacter; species Lawsonibacter asaccharolyticus. The sequence continues at coordinate 3,237,830 of BFBT01000001.1, forward strand.
GACGCAGGCATCCGCGTCGGACAGGCTGGCGGTCTCCGCCGGGGTGTGGATATACCGGCAGGGCACTGAGATGCCCCCGGTGATGACGCCGGTGCGGGTCAGGTGGATGGCCCCCGCGTCGGTGCCCCCCGCCCGCATGATGTCCCGCTGGACGGGGATGTCCCCCTCCCGGGCGGTGTCCTCCAGCAGCGCCACCATGGCGGGGTGGCAGATGACGGAGGAGTCCATCACCTTCACCGCCGCGCCCCGGCCCAGCCGGGCCGTGCCCGCGCGCTCCGAGCCGGGCGTGTCGTCCACATCGGTCACGTCCACCGCCACGGCGTAGTCCGGGGCGATGGACCAGGCGGCGGTCCGTGCCCCCCGCAGCCCCACCTCCTCCTGGGCGGTGAACACCAGGTAGAGGTCGTTGGGGCACTCCCCGATCCGCTCCAGGGCGGAGAGCAGCACCGCGCAGGAGATCCGGTCGTCCAGATAAGGGGAGACCACCAGGTCCCCTGTGCGGAAAGCGGGGGTGTCATAGACCGCGCTGTCCCCCACCTGGACCAGCTGTTTCGCCGCCGCCTCGTCCCCGGCGCCGATGTCCAGGAAGCACTCGTCCAGCTTCAGCTTGCCGAAGTCGGCCTTCTCCTCCGGGGCAAAGACCCCCCGCAGGCCGCTTTTGAAGCGGACGGGGGTGTAGGCCGCCTCTTTGGGGCTGACGCCTCCCAGCCGCCCCACCCGGAGGAAGCCCTCCTTCTCGATGTGGGTGACGACGAAGCCGATGGAGTCCATGTGGGCGGCGAGGAGCAGCTTGGGCCCCTTCCCCCGCCTGTGGACGATCAGGCTGCCCATGGTGTCTGCGGTAATCTCGTCGGCATAGGGCTCCGCCAGGGCCCGGATGACCTCCCGGATCTCCCCCTCGTCCCCCGAGGGGCCGTGGGCCCGGTTCAAGGTCTGGATCAATTCAAACAGTTCCATAGTTCACTCCTATTTTCATGCACTCTCATATTCTTTGGGCGGAGGCTGGGCCCCCTCACCCCAGCAGGCCGGGCACCTCCGGCACCGGCAGGGGGCCGAACAGCGCCGCCGCGGTCAGGCAGGCGGCCACCCCAAGGGCGGCCAGCGTCCACCGGGCCCACCGGGCGGTCAGGCAGCGGCCCAGGGCTGCCCAGTATTTCTGGAGCAGCCGGATCTCCACCACCATGAACAAGATCCACAGGGGATCTCTCCGCAGGGCGAAAGCCGCCCCGGACATGGCATAGCTGAGGACCGCGAACTCCACGGTCTCCAGCAGGGCCTCCAGGACCCGGCCCTTTCTCTCGTTCACCTAGCCCGCTTCCTCTCTCACAGCCGGGCGGCCTGGTCGGCCACGAACAGCCGGGTCAGTGCGAGCATGTCCTCAAAATCCGCCAGGCTGCCCACGCTGGCCGGGGCGTGGAGATAGCGCACAGCGGCGGAGAGGGCGGCCACCCGCACCCCGGCCCGGGAGCGCTGGATGGTCCGGGCGTCGTTGCCCCCGGCGATATACTCCTTGGTCTGCCAGGGGATGCCGTTGTCCTCCGCCAGCCGGCGCAGGTCCTCAAAGAGCCCGCGGTCGTAGATGGTCCCCCCGTCCATATAGGAGATCACAGGGCCCCTGCCGGGGGCGCACACCCTGCGGTGTCCCTCCACCCCGGGCAGGTCAGCGGCGGTGGTGGTCTCCAGCACCAGGGCGGTCTCCGGAGCCACAGAGAAGGCGGCCCCAAAGGCTCCCCGGGTGCCCACCTCCTCCTGGGCAGTAAAGACGAAGACCACATCCATGGGCAGGTCCTCCTCCAGCAGCTTGAGCAGCACGGCACAGCCCACCCGGTCGTCGATGGCCTTGGCCTTGAACAGGCCCTCCCCGAACTCCTCCGGCGTGCAGACGAAGGAGCCGTAGGTCCCCGGCTCCACCCTGGAGAGGGCCTCCTCCCGGTCCCTCGCCCCGATGTCCAGGTAGAAGGCGTCGGTCTTGGGGACCTTCTTCTCCTCGTCCCGGCTGACCAGGTGGATGGCCTTGATCCCCACCACGCCGGGCACCCGGTCCGGGCCCAGGACCACCGGCTTGCCGATGGCCACCCGGCGGTCCACGCCGCCCACGAAGTCGAATTTCAGAAAGCCCTCTTCGGTGACGTGGGTGACGATGAGCCCCACCTCATCCATGTGGGCGCACAGCATCAGCCGGTCCCCGGCCGCTCTGGCCCCCTTCTTCCACACGATCAGGTTGCCCAGGGGGTCCACCTTCATAGACCGGGCCCAGGGCCTGGCCCGTTCCGCCAGGAACTCCCGCACCTGGTCCTCGTCCCCCGACACGCCGTTCAGGGCGCACAGGGTCTTCAGCAGCTCCTTCATCGGGACTCCGCCTCCTCTCCGATCCCCTCCACAAAGGCGGCCAGCAGCCGGGCCAGGTCCTCCAGGTCCCGGCGGCTGATGACCTCGATGGGGGTGTGCATATACCGCAGGGGCAGGGAGAGCACCGCCGTGGCCACCCCCTCCCGGCTCACCTGGAGGGGCCAGCCGTTGGTGCCGGAGTGGCCCGCCATTACCTCGGTCTGGACCGCCATCCCCAGCTCCTCCGCCTTGCGGCGCATCCGCTGTTCCATCCAGCGGGTGCAGTTGGGGCCCACGCCGATGACGGGCCCCTTGCCCAGAGGGAAGGTCTTTTCCTTGGGGGCATCCGGGCTGTCCCCGTGGGTCACGTCCACCGCCGCGCACAGGTCTGGGACCACCCCATAGGCCGCGGTCACCGCCCCGGTGCTGTCCACCTCCTCGCACACGCTGCCCAGCACGTACAGGTCCACATCCAGCCTCCGGTCCTTCAGCAGCTCCAGGGCCCCCAGCAGGGCGGCGAAGCAGGCGCGGTCATCCAGGGACTTGCCGCAGATCAGCTCCTGCCCCAGAGGAAAGCAGCCCCCGCGGAAGACCGCCGGGGTGCCCACCGGCACCCGGCGCTCCGCCTCCTCCTGGCTCAGCCCCACATCCAGGCAGAGCTCCCGGATGGGGATGGACTTGTCCATGTCCTCCCGGGTCTGGACATGGGGGGGCAGACAGGCCACCACCCCAGCCAGGGGGGGATCGGTGAGGACGGTGAGCTCCCGGTCGGGGAGCATCCTGGGGTCCACTCCGCCCAGGGGGGCAAATTTCAGATACCCTTCTTCATGGCCGGTGACCACAAAGCCGATCTCGTCCAGATGGGCGTCCAGCAGCAGCCGCTTCGCCCCCTCCCTGCCGCACCGGCGCAGGGCCAGCACGCTGCCCATCCGGTCCACGGTCACCTCGTCCGCCAGAGGGCGGAGCAGCTCCGCCGCCGCCCGGGACGCCGGCCCCTCGAATCCGCTGGGGGCGCCCAGGCCGCACAGGCGGGAAAGTATCGCATCATGATCCAACTCAGTGTTCCTCCTTTGTGCTTCCGGTCACAGGGACCGGACCAGCTCCTTGAACGCCCGGCCCCGCTCCATGAAGTTCTTGAAGCGGTCGAAGGCCGCGCAGGCGGGGGACAGCACCACCACGTCCCCCGGCCCCGCCGCCCGGCGGGCGGCCTCCACCGCCCCGGCCAGGTCCTCGGTCTGGATGATCTCCGGGCAGCCGCGGCCGCCCTCCGCCTCCTCCACTGCCTGCCGGATGGCCCGGGCCGTGTCCCCGGTGAGGACCAGGGTCTTGACCCGCTCCCGGATCTCCAGGGCCAGGGCGTGGAAGGGGATGCCCTTGTCATAGCCCCCGGCGATGAGGATCACCGGCTCCGGGAAGGACTCCAGGCAGGCCACGGTGCGGCTGGGACTGGTGCCGATGGAGTCATTGTAGTACTTCACTCCGTCCAGCTCCCGCACCAGCTCGATGCGGTGCTCCACCCCCTGGAAGCGGGCGGCCACCGCCCGGACGCACTTGTCCGGCACCAGTCCGTCCACGGCGGCGATGGCCGCCATGTAGTTTTCGATGTTGTGCACCCCGGGCAGCCGGATGTCCCGGGTGGGCAGCACCTCCCGGCTGCCCTGGGCGTTGGTGAGCCAGATGGCCCCGTCCCGGAGGTAGACCCCCTCCTCCAGCCGCTCCCGGCGGCTGAAGAAGGTGACCGCCCCCCCGGCCTTCTCCGCCAGGTCCCGGGTCAGCTGGTTGTCATAGTTGAAGATGGCCCGGTCCCCCTCCCCCTGGTGGAGGAAGATGTTCTCCTTGGCGGCGATATACTCCCCCATGGATCTGTGGTAGTCCAGGTGGTTGGGGGACAGATTGGTCATTACGGCGATGTGGGGGCTCTGCTCCATGGTCATCAGCTGGAAGGAGGACAGCTCCAGCACCGCAAAGTCCTCCGGCTCCATGCCGGACACATCGGGCAGCAGGGGCTTGCCGATATTGCCCCCCACATAGACGTTGTATCCCGCCTCTTTCAGGAACTCCGCAAGGATGGTGGTGGTGGTGGTCTTGCCGTCGCTGCCCGTCACACCGATCAGGCGGCAGGGGCACAGGCGGAAGAACAGCTCCATCTCCGAGGTGACCTCCGCCCCCCGGGCCCGGGCCGCCTCCAGGGCGGGGTGGCCGGGGTGCAGGCCGGGGGTGCGGAAGATCACGTCCTGATCCAGCCCCTCCAGATACGCCTCCCCCAGCCGCAGCCGGGCTCCCAGGCTCTCCAGCTCCTCCGCCTGCTCCTCCACCCGCTCCCGCTGGGCCCTGTCGCACACGGTCACGTCCAGATCCGCCCGCAGCAGCATCCGGATCAGCGGCGTGTTGCTGACCCCCATGCCGATCACGGCGATCCTCTTCCCCCGCAGACTGTCGAAATATTCCCTGATGTCGGACATGGGATACGCTCCTTTCCCGATTTGGGCCGCCGCGGCCTGAGGCCGCGGAAAAAATTTGACTGGTTTTATGGGTTTTATGGTATGTTATCACAGAAGAAGAAAAATTTCAATGAAACACTCCGCCGGAATTTCAACGGGATTCTTGCACTTTTTCCATTCCTGTGCTATTCTTGTTAAGATAGGGGTCTTCTTCCCTTCCCGATCTGAAATCACGACAGAAACGAGGTCTTTTCCATGGAGCAAGCCAACTCCGCCCCCCGCAAGCGCATCTTCAGCGGCATCCAGCCCAGCGGCGATCTGACCCTGGGCTCTTATATGGGAGCCATCAAGAACTGGGTCCCCCTTCAGGATGAGTACGACTGCATCTACTGCATCGTGGACATGCACGCCATCACCGTCCGCCAGGACCCGGCCCTGCTGCGCCGGCGCACCCTGGAGCAGCTGGCCCAGTATATCGCCTGCGGCCTGGACCCGGTCCGGAGCGTCATCTTCATCCAGAGCCACGTGCCCCAGCACGCCGAGCTGGCCTGGGTGCTGGGCTGCTACACCCAGTTTGGGGAGCTGTCCCGCATGACCCAGTTCAAGGACAAGTCCAAAAAGCACGCCGACAACATCACCGCCGGCCTGTTCACCTACCCGGTGCTGATGGCGGCGGACATCCTGCTCTACCAGGCCGACCTGGTCCCGGTGGGTCAGGACCAGAAGCAGCACGTGGAGCTGTGCCGGGACGTGGCCCAGCGCTTCAACGGCGTGTACAGCGACACCTTCACCCTCCCCGAGCCCTTCATCCCCAAGATGGGCGCCCGGGTGATGAGCCTGGGGGACCCCTCCAGCAAGATGAGCAAGTCCGATCCGGACGGCTGCGTCTTCCTCATGGACGCCCCCGAGGTCATCCAGAAGAAGTTCAAGCGGGCAGTCACCGACAGCGAGACCCAGGTCCGCTTCGACCCGGAGCACAAGCCGGGCATCTCCAACCTGCTGACCATCTACTGCGCCGCCACCGGCAAGAGTCCGGAGGAGGCGGAGGAGGCCTTCCAGGGCCAGGGCTACGGCGTGTTCAAGCCCGCGGTGGGCGACGCGGTGGTGGAGCTCCTCCGGCCCATCCGGGAGGAGGCCGGCCGCCTCATGGCCGACAAGGCGTATCTGGAGGGCATCTACAAGGAGGGTGCGGAGCGCGCCTCCCACCTTGCCGCCAAGACTCTGCGGAAGGTCTATAAAAAGGTGGGCTTTGTGGCCCGCTGACCGGGCGCCCGCTCCCGCCTCCTTCCCCACATCAATTCTGCAAAAGGGGTTTTCCCATGAACGTTCCCACGGATATTTCCCTTCAGGTGGTGGGCTCTGTGGCCGCCGCCCTGCTGGTGGCCGCGGTGGTGGCTCTGATCGCCACCCCGGTGGTCCGCTCCCTGGCCTTCAAGATCGGCGCGGTGGATGTCCCCCGGGACAGCCGCCGGATGCATGACCACCCCATCCCCAGGATGGGGGGGCTGGCCATCTTCTTCGGCTTCATCCTCAGCGTGCTGCTCTTCCTGCCCCTCACCACCCAGCTGCGGGGCATGCTGCTGGGCGCGGTGGTCATCGTCATTCTGGGCATTTTTGACGACATCTATGCCCTGTCCGCCAAGCTGAAGTTCGCCGTCCAGATCGGCGCGGCCCTCATCGCCGTGCTGATGGGCAACCAGATCGACTACCTCTCCAACCCCAACATCTTCAGCAGCGACCCCTACTGGCACCTGGGCGTGCTGTCCATCCCCATCTCTGTGCTGTGGATCGTGGCCATCACCAACGCCGTCAACCTGATCGACGGGCTGGACGGCCTGGCCTGCGGCGTGTCCACCATCAGCTCCATGACCATGCTGGTCATCGCCCTGACGGTGGCCGAGGCCCAGGTGGCCATCCTCATGGCCGCCCTGGCCGGCGCCTGCATCGGCTTTCTCCCCTATAACCTGAACCCGGCCAAGATCTTCATGGGGGACACCGGCTCCACCTTCCTGGGCTTCGTGCTGGCCACCGTCTCCATCCAGGGGCTGTTCAAGTCCTACGCCATCATCTCCTTCGCCGTCCCCTTCCTGGTGCTGGGCCTGCCCATCTTCGACACCTGCTTCGCCATCCTGCGGCGGCTGGCCCGGGGGCAGAGCCCCATGGCCCCCGACCGGGGACACATCCACCACCGGCTCATCGACATGGGCTTCACCCAGAAGCAGGCGGTGGCGGTGCTCTATCTCATCAGCGCCATCCTGGGCCTGTCCGCAGTGGTGCTCACCACCAACAACGCCATGAAGGCCATGCTCTTCCTGCTGGCCCTGTGCATGGCGGGCGCCTTCGGGGGCAGGCTCTACCTGTCCCACAGCGACAGCGGCGGCTCCGGCGCCGCGGGGGAGGCCAAGGGCCGGCAGCACCGCCCCCCCTCCAAGACCCAGATCGCCGGCAACGACAATTTCTTCGGTGAGGAGGACCGTTCCGACAAATGAACCGTATCCGAGTCATGACCATCTTCGGCACCCGGCCGGAGGCCATCAAGATGGCCCCCCTGGCCCTGGAGCTCTCCCGCCGCCCCCAGATCGACGCCTTGTGCTGTGTCACCGCCCAGCACCGGCAGATGCTGGACTCCGTGCTGGACATCTTCCGCCTGGTGCCCGACTTCGACCTGAACATCATGGAGCCCCGGCAGACCTTGTCCACCATCACCTCCAAGTGCCTGCTTGGCATGGAGGAGGTGCTGGAGCAGGCCCGACCCGACCTGGTCCTGGTCCACGGTGACACCTCCACCACCTTCGCCGGCGCCCTGGCCGCCTTCTACCACCGGGTGCCCGTGGGCCACGTGGAGGCCGGCCTGCGCACCTATGACAAATACTCCCCCTACCCGGAGGAGATGAACCGCCGGATGGTCAGCGCCATCGCTGACCTGCACTTCTGCCCCACCCCCTCCAACCGGGACAATCTGGCCCGGGAAGGGATCGAGCAGGGCGTCTTTCTGACCGGCAACACGGTGATCGACGCGCTCCAGACCACAGTTGTAAAAGACTTTCATTTTTCAGAAGGCGTCCTCAATGATTTGGATTATGTCAACCGAAAGGTGATCCTGGTCACCTGCCACCGGCGGGAGAACTACGGAACGCCTATGGCCCACATCATGACCGCCCTGCGCCGGGTGGCCGACGCCTTCCCCGACGTGGAGCTGGTCTATCCGGTCCACCTCTCCCCGGTGGTCCAGGAGGCGGCCCATCAGTACCTGGACGGCCACCCCCGCATCCACCTCATCGCCCCACTGGCGGTGGACGAGATGCACAACCTGATGGCCCGCTGCCATCTGGTGATGACCGACTCCGGCGGGCTCCAGGAGGAGGCCCCCGCCCTGGGCAAGCCGGTGCTCGTCCTGCGTCGGGAGACGGAGCGCCCCGAGGCGGTGGCCGCGGGGACGGTCCAGCTGGCGGGCACCGAGGAGGAGCCCATCTTCCAGATGGCCTCCCGCCTGCTCACCGATCCGGCGGCCTATGCCGCCATGGCCCACGCCGCCAACCCCTACGGCGACGGCCGGGCCTGCGGGCGCATCGCTGACGCCATCGAGTACCGCTTCGGTCTGCGGGCGCAGCCCCCCGCCCCCTTCCATCCCTGACCTCTGTCTGACCCCACGAGAAAGGAGCCGGCCATGGACCAAAAAAACCGCCTGATCATCGCCATCGCCGTCACCCTTCTCATCGTGGCGGCCATGTTCACCAGCTTCGGCCGCAGCCTCTTCTCTATGCGCACCGAACATATCCAGCTCCCTGAGCCCGGCGCCTCCTCCAGCAGCCAGGAGGGGGGAGGCTCCTCTCAGTCCGCCGAGCTGTTCCAGCGGGTGGAGGTGACCCCCCAGACCGTCCAGAGCGTCATCCGCACCCTGGAGCGCTCCACCAGCTATTACTGGGAGCTGACGGTAGAGACCTTCTGGACCGGGGGCTCCAGTGCCACCTCCGTCCAGACCTGGGTGGACGGAGGCTGGTCCCATACCCGTCAGGTCCTCCCCTCCGGTCTGATCCGCCACGACCTCATCAGCGAGGACACCGTCTACTACTGGTATGAGGGGTCCTCCGACTACCTCACCGCCCCGGCGGAGGGCGGCTCCGCCGATCTGGCCCAGCACATCCCCACCTATGAGACCGTGCTGGACGCGGACCCGGAGCAGATCACCGGCACCGGCTACGACGACTCCAGGGGGGGCATCCCCTGCATCTATGTGGAGGTATCCGCCCCCGGCGGGGAGCGGGTGGACCGCTACTGGATCAGCGTGGAGAGCGGGCTGCTCATCTCCTCTGAGACTCTGGAGGGGGAGGAGCTGCTCTACCGCATGACCGCCTATTCTCCCATCCAGTCCTGCCCCTCCGGCACCACCTTTCAGCTGCCGGACGGAACGGTGCTCCACAGCATTTGAGGAGGAGCTCACCCCCCTTGCTTCTCCTCCTTCCTGTCGTCCGCCAGCCCCAGCAGGAGCAGCAGCCCCAGGGTGATGACCAGGTCCATGTTGTCCCCCTCCACCAGCAGGAGCAGGATGATCAGGATCAGCAGGATATCCCCGCTGTCCAGCTCCTCCAGCCGGAGGACTTTCAGGATGCCGTTGATCCCCCCCTTGTCCCCGCCGAACAGGGCGTTCAGCGGGCTCTTCTCCCCTGAGAGCAGGTCCCCCAGGCCGCCAAAGCCCATGGGACCCGGGGCAGGCCGGCGGCCTCCTCCTCCGGGCGCGCCCCGGGCTGCCCCGTGTGGAGGTCCTGCGGAGCCCCGGGGCCCGTTCTCCCCCGGCTCCCCCCGCTCCGGCCCGGGCGGATGGGGTGCCGGACGCCGGGCCCCCTCCTCCGGGCCGTCCTGCTCCACCACCCGGGTATAAGTACCATTCTGGGGGATATAGCGGTTATACATCGCCCCGCCCCCCTTCTCCCATGCCGCGGAAGAGGACCCGGATCACCCGGGCCAGCCGGGAGATCTGCACCGCCCGGTCCAGCTTGGCCAGGCGGCTCTCCTTCAGGAAGGGGCGCAGGGCGTTGAGCAGAGCCACCGTTCGGTCGTCCTCCCCCTGATACTCCCGCAGCAGCCGCATCCCCATCTGGATCATGCCGGGGTCGATCTCCCCCAGGGCGGCCAGCGGGTCCTCTCCCCCCGCCAGGGCCGGCGGAGCGCTCCCCGCCGAAGCGGGCGCCTCCGCCTCCCTGGCGCCGGTCTGCTCCGCCCCCTGGGCGGCCTCCCCCGCCGGGGAGGCCTGCGGCCGGGGAGCGCCGCCGCCCAGGGACTGGGCCAGCGCCATGATCTGCCCCATGGCGGACGGGTCATTGAGGATCGCGTTCAGCTTGTCTTCCATCTCCCCCACAGGGCAGCCCCTCCTTTCCCCCTCCTGTGCGGGGACTCAGTCGGTCAGGCCCGACTGCCTGGCCTGGCGGCTGATGCGCTCCACCAGCTCGCCTCCCTCCGGGGTGTTCATCAGCCGCTGCATCATTCCCACCAGCTGGCTGGTGTCCCCTTTCACGGCGGCCTCCGCCGCCCCCTGGATACCGCCCCCCTGCCGCAGCAGCTCCATCAGCCGCTGGGCATCGCCGGATCTGGCCAGACGGTTGAGGGCCTCCTTATTTTTGACCAGATCGGCGGGCAGGCTCTCCTGCCCCTTTTTGCCGCTTCTTTCCTGATTCATACCGGATCTCCCTTCCAAGAGGATTTCATTCCAGTATATGCGCCAGACGAGGTAAGGTGACTCTTTTGAAAATTCTTGTGTTTTCCGACTCCCACCGCTACACCGGCGGCATGATCCAGGCCATCGAGGAGCAGCAGCCCGACCTGGTGGTCCACCTGGGCGACCTCCAGCGGGACGCCGAGGAGCTGGCCCTCCTCTATCCCAAGCTGTCCATGGTCACCGTGCCCGGCAACTGCGACGGCTGGACCACAGATCCTCTGGAGCGCCAGTTCATGGTGTGCGGCAAGCGCGTCCTCCTCTCCCACGGGCACATCTGGCATGTGAAGCAGGGGTATGACGCCGCCCTCCGGGCGGCCCGGAACGCCGGGGCCCACCTTCTGCTCTTCGGCCACACCCACCGCCCCTGCTGCTTCCAGGAACCGGACGGCCTCTGGGTCCTCAATCCAGGCAGCGCCCGCAGCACCTTCGGCCTCGTCCTCCCAGAGGGGGAGGCTCTCTCCTGTTCCCTGCTGGACATGCCCTGATGGGCGCCTCTGTACAAAAAACACCCCCGGGACCCGTTCACGGTCCCGGGGGTGTTTTTTATATGTCTCAGCCCTGGGCAGCGGCCTCCTCAATGGCCGCCTCCTCCGCCCGCATGGCTGCCAGAGTGCGGTCCAGCAGCTGGTCCAGCTCCCAGCCCAGCAGCTCCGCCCCCTGGGCGATCACGTCCCGGGAGCAGCCTGCGGCGAATTTCTTGTCCTTGAATTTCTTCTTCAGGGACTTGAGCTCCATGTCGGACACGCTTTTGGAGGGGCGCATCAGGGCGGCCGCCCCGATCAGCCCGGTGAGCTCGTCCACCGTGAAGAGGACCTTCTCCATCTCCTGCTCCGGCTTGATGTCCACACAGTGGCCCCAGCCGTGGCTGGCGGTGGCCCGGACGATCTCCTCCTCCACCCCGGCCTGCCGCATCAGCTCCTGGGACTTTTTGCAGTGCTCCTCCGGCCAGCGCTCAAAATCCAGGTCGTGGAGCAGACCCACGATCCCCCAGAACTCCTCCCGGTCCCCATAGCCCAGCTCCCGGGCAAACCAGCGCATCACGTGCTCCACTGTAACGGCGTGGCGCAGGTGGAACTCCTCCTGGTTATACTGGGTCAGCAGGTCCCAGGCCTGCTCTCTTGTCATGGACATCTCTGAAACACTCCTTTTTTCACTTCTGAGCTCCTTCTGTGCTCCTGGGGACGAAGCTCCCCCGGCCCTCCCCCGCCGGGGACGGGCATACAGACGGAGCGGGGCTTTTGACTGTTTTAATAGGCCACGACCACGCCGCCGTCGTTGGCGTAGACGGTGGTGATCCCGCCGGCCTCCAGGATCAGGACCTGCTGGAACTGGCATTTGGCCTCGATCTGCTCCTTCAGGGCGAAAGCCCGCTCCAGGCAGTTGCAGTGGCACACCGCCGCCACCCGCCCCTGATGATCCGGGTCCGCCGCCATCCGGTCCACCAGCTTGCCCAGAGCCTGCTTCATGGTCAGGGCCTGGCCCAGCTTGCAGATCTCCCCCTGAGGGGTGGCCCCCATCAGCAGCTTGATCCGCAGCGCCCCGGTGACCACCGCCTGCAGCTTGGTCAGCCGTCCGTTCTTCCGCAGATTCTCCAGGGACTCCAGCACGAAAAGGGTCTGCATCTGGCAGATATACTGCTCCACTTCCCGGACCACCTTCTTGAAGGGCATCCCGGAGGACGCCAGCTCCCGGATCTTCAGCGCCGTCAGCACCTCTCCAGAGGAGGCGGAGCAGGAGTTGAACACGTGGACGTTGCGCTCCGGTTCCTCCTCTTCCAGCAGGACCCGGGCCTGGACCGCGCTGTTGTGGGAGCCGCTGAGCAGGGCGGACAGGGTGACCACATAGATGTCATCCGCGCCGCACTGGTAGGCGTCCAGATAGCTCTGGGGGGCGGGGCAGGCGGTGGAGGGGGCGTCCTCGCTCTGCTTCATGGCCCACAGCAGGTCGCTCCGGTCCAGGGAGGCGTCGTCCACGAAGGAGCTGTTCTCCACCCGGATGGTCAGAGGCACCTTCACAAAGCAGGGGTCCTTCAACATGGTCCCGGTCAGGTCGCAGCAGCTGTCCACAATGATCTTGAAACTCATACTTTTCATCCCCGAACATGATATTAGATATTAGATTTACGATACTATACCACAGTTCCGCCCAAATGTAAAGTAAAACCGCGGCGCCTCCCGTGTGCAGGATCGCCCCGGAGGGCGCAGTCCCCCGCCGCTTACCGAGGCGGACCTCTGTAACCGCCCAAACCTTCCCCTTTAGGGAGAAATGCTGCGGCGTGGGCTGTCCCCCTCTCGGCCCCGCCCCCCAAAGCCTTCCCCCCTCCGGGGGGGAAGGTGTCACGGCGCACGCCGCGACGGATGAGGGGTCTTCCTTTTCCCGTCCCGCTTTTTCGAGAAGGGGGGGACAAGCCCCGCCCCTACGGAGTGACTGGAAACAGCCCGTACCTCATAGGGCCCGATACCCCATCGGGCCGCGCCCACAAAGACGGCGGGCGCACAATGTGCGCCCCTACGAATTGGCCGAAGGCATCCCGTAGGGGCGGCTTCCAGCCGCCCGAAAAGCCTTCCCCCCTCCGGGGGGAAGGTGTCACGGCGCACGCCGCGACGGATGAGGGGTCTTCCTTTCCCCGTCCCGCTTTTTCGAGAAGGGCGGGGCAAGCCCCGCCCCTACGGAGTGACTGGAAACAGCCCGTACCTCATAGGGCCCGATACCCCATCGGGCCGCGCCCACAAAGACGGCGGGCGCACAATGTGCGCCCCTACGAATTGGCCGAAGGCATCCCGTAGGGGCGGCTTCCAGCCGCCCGAAAAGCCTTCCCCCCTCCGGGGGGAAGGTGTCACGGCGCACGCCGCGACGGATGAGGGGTCTTCCTTTCCCCGTCCCGCTTTTTCGAGAAGGGCAGGACAAGCTCCGCCCCTACATGGGCCGGAAGGGATCAGCGCCTCCACAGAAAACCGGGGCCTGGGGCAGTGTACTGCTCCAGATCCCCCCGCGGCCCGGGTCAGTCCTCCGGGAACAGCTCCGGCTCCTCGGCGCGCAGCTCCTTCAGGATCTTCTGGTCCGCCTTGGAGGACAGATCCAGCCGCTCATAGAGGTCGGGGCGGCGGCGGCGGGTACGCAGGATGGACTGCTTCCGCCGCCACTGGTCCACCTTGGCGTGGTTGCCTGACAGGAGGATGGGGGGCACCGCTCTCTCGTGCCACACCTCCGGCCGGGAATACTGGGGCGCCTCCAGTGCACCGTTCCAGTGGCTCTCGTTCTCATAGCACTCCGGGTCGGACAGCACCCCGGGCACCAGCCGGCACACCGCGTCCGCCACCGCCATGGCCGGGATCTCCCCGCCGGTGAGCACAAAGTCCCCCAGGGAGATCTCCTCGTCCACGCACTCCTCCACGAACCGCTCGTCGATCCCCTCGTAGTGCCCGCAGACCAGGATCAGCCGCTGGTAGCCGTCCTTCAGCCGCCGGGCATCCCCCTGGCGGAAGGTCCTGCCTGCGGGAGATAAGTAAATGGTATGGACCCGCTCCCCCGCCTCCTCACAGATGTGCTTCCAGCACTGGTAGAGGGGGTCGGCCTGCATCACCGCCCCCCGGCCGCCGCCGTAGGGGTAGTCGTCTACCTGCCGCTGCTTATTCAATGTGTAGTCCCGGATCTGGTGGCACTCGATGCGGATGTAGCCCCGCTCCTGCCCCCGGCCCAGGATGGATTCGCACAGCATGTCCCCCACCACGTCGGGGAACAGGGTCATGATATCGATACGGTACATAGTCAGTCTCTTTCCTCACTTGGCGTTTTATCCCCTTGATTATACGCAATCTCCCCCTGTTTTTCAATGGATGCCGGCCTTTTTCCCCAACTCTTTTTCCCGCCCCGGAAAAAGGGCCCGCGCCGGGCCTCCGCACTTGGGGCCCGGCGCGGGCTGCGCTCCGGTCTTACTGCTGTCCTGTGGGCTTCTGGTTGGAGAACTTGGTGTAAGCCTGGCTGATCTTGTCCGCCTGGGCCTGCTCGGGCTGGTACCAGCCCTTGGACTGGGCCAGCTGGAACAGCTCGGTCTGGGTGTGGTGCCCCTGGTTGAACAGGCCGAGGAAGGCGTCCCGCAGGGGGATGTTGACGCACTCCGAGGCGTAGGTGTCATAGTTGGAGGTCATCTTCTTCTCACTGCACAGAAAATCTGTCATACGTTCCTGATCGTTCATTCGTTCTCCTCCTCAGCGCAGCTGATCCAGCAGGGTGTTGTAGTTCTGAAGGTGTTGGCTGGCGCAGTTCTGGAACATGGTCTTCAGCTCCTGGTCGGTGCTCTCCTGGACCGCGGCCAGATACTTGCAGTGGAGCACCCGCTCAAAGTCCAGCTGGTCATTGAGGGCCTGGAGCTCCTTGGTGGTCAAAATGGGCATACGAATTCCTCCTTCAGCCGTCATCGGCTCTGATCTACGGCCTTAGGTTTCCCGCCTTTTTCCAAATTATACGGCATTTTAGGGGTCCCCTGCCGATCAAACAGAAAGATCACATATTCCCTTCCCCGGATCTGGCCCACCGTCCCGAAGCAGAAGAGGGGGACCAGCGGGAACTGCCCGCCGCCGCGGAAGGAGGCGGCCAGCCGCACCTCCTCCCCGCCCCGCTGTACCAGCAGGGGCCCCCAGCTCCGGGCCGCCTGCACCAGCACTGGGTCGGACACCAGCTTCCAGGGCTCCTCCTCCCAGTACCACTCCCCGGCGCTCTCCTCTGTAAAAGGATAGGCCATCACAGCCTTCCCTCCCGCCACCGGCCAGCAGCCCGCATCCTCCAGAGTACGGCGGCTCAGGGTCCGGCTCAGCACCAGCTCTCCCCCCTCCGGCACCAGCGTTCCCAGCAGCAGCCGTCCCTTTCCGCCGCCCCGCAGCCACACCTTATAGAGCCCCTGGCCGTCGTTCTGGCGGCGCGCCTCGGTGTGCACCCTGGGGCCGTCCTCCCGCAGGGAGAGGGTCCCGCCTCCCTCCAGCATGATCTTTTCCACCACGGCCTGTCCCTCCCTCTCCCCGTCTCGCTCCACTTTATGCACCCCGGGGGCGTGGATATGCCGCTGTGGGAAAGGCGCCGGCCGCATGCCCGCGGCCGGCGCCTTTCATCCCGCCTGCTCCTGAAGGGTGAGGGCGATCTCCTCCCGTTCCTCCCCATAACAGATCTCCATGCTGTACTGCTGACGGAAGGGGAGCAGGAGCCCCTCGGTATAGCTCCCGTCCGGCGTGTTGGCCAGCCGGCACCAGACCTCTCCGCCCGCCGCATACCCAGACAGATAAAGAGTCCCGCCGTCAGAGACGGAGTAGCGGAACTGCTCTGCTTCCGTTCCGTTATGGGTCACCAGCAGCTCCGTCAGATAGATCTGCTCCGCCTCCTCCAGCGCCATGGCCTCCTCCGTCGCCTTCAGAGCCAGAGCGTTGTACTCCTCACTGCGCTCCGGGAAATCCGCCCCGCTCTGAGCCATGGTCTCTGCTGAGGCCCACTTTCCCTGTATGAGCACGGACCGTTCCGCCTCGCTGGCCTGTCTGACGTTCAGGACCACAGAAAAATGCGGACCTGCTCCGGCATAGGAATAGGGTGCCCGCCCCAGGTCCTCCTGGCTTGGGACATAGCCCTCCACGGGATAGGTGCCCGTAAAATCCTCATAGGATATTGGGCTCCCGAGCTGCCTCCCGCATCCTGTCCCGACGACGCACAGCAGGAGCGCCATCATCCACGCACCGATCCGTCTCATCCCTTTCCCGCCTCCTTGTCCCCTCAATTGTACCACAAGCCGAATCAATATCCCATTTATGTTTTTCCCGCTCCATTAAGATTTTTTAATTTGTCCCCGCCTTTTTCAGGTCTGTCTCATTTTTCTCTTGACAAAGCCGGCCTCCTCCGCTAAAATAACATTCAACAAATGCAGTGACGGGAAAAAAGACAGGGTCAGCCCCCTTCAGAGAGCCGGTGGTTGGTGGGAACCGGCGTGCGGCCCCCTGTGGATACTGGTCCCCGAGCAGCTTGTCCGAATCTGTGAGTAGGATGAGACGTATGGCCCCGTTACCGGCCTCAGCCTTGTTCGAGGCTTATGAGGGCCGCTTTCGGGTAACCGGCGGCCGAACCAGGGTGGTACCGCGTCATTTCCGACGCCCCTGACTTGAAAAAGTCGGGGGCGTCGTTTTTGTCCCCCGCAGAATGTAAAGGAGGCACCCCATATGAAACCCGGATATCAAAAGTACATCCCCTTCCAGCCCCAGCCCATCCAGGGCCGCACCTGGCCGGACCGCGTCATCACCCAGGCCCCCGTCTGGTGTTCTGTGGACCTGCGGGACGGCAACCAGGCTCTGGTGGACCCCATGAACCTGGAGGAGAAGCTGGAATATTTTCACACCCTGGTGGACATCGGCGTCAAGGAGATCGAGATCGGCTTTCCCTCCGCCAGTGAGACCGAGTATGAGATCTGCCGCGAGCTGATCGAGGGGGGCCACATCCCTGACGATGTGACCATCCAGGTGCTGGTCCAGGCCCGGGAGCACCTGATCCGCAAGACCTTCGAGGCCATCCAGGGCGCCAAAAACGTCATCCTCCACTTCTACAACTCCACCTCCACCCTCCAGCGCAAGGTGGTCTTCCACATGGACACCGATGAGATCACCAAGATCGCCACCGATGCCGCCGACCTGATCTACGAGATGTCCCAGCCCCTGATCCAGTCGGGTATGAACCTCCGGTTCGAGTACTCCCCCGAGTCCTTCATGGGCACGGAGATGGACTATGCCGTGGAGGTCTGCCAGGCGGTGCTGGAGCACCTCCACGCCGCCCCGGAGCGTAAGGTCATCCTCAACCTGCCCACCACGGTGGAGAACTGCATGCCCAACCAGTTTGCCGACATGCTGGAGTATTTCATCCGCAGGCTCCCCTCCCGGGACTGCGCCATCATCTCCCTCCACCCCCATAATGACCGGGGCACCGGCGTAGCCACCACCGAGATGGGACTGCTGGCCGGGGCGGAGCGGGTGGAGGCCACCCTCTTCGGCAACGGTGAGCGCACCGGCAACGTGGATATGATCACCCTGGCTCTGAATATGTACACCCAGGGCGTGGACCCCAGGCTGGACTTTTCCAATATCAACAAGATCCGGGAGATGTACGAGCGCTGCACCAAGATGAAGGTGGGCGAGCGGCAGCCCTATGCCGGCGAGCTGGTCTTCACCGCCTTCTCCGGCAGCCACCAGGACGCCATCAACAAGGGCACCCAGTATATGAAGGAGTCCAACTCCGACTTCTGGGAGATCCCCTACCTGCCCATCGACCCCGCCGACGTGGGCCGGCAGTATGAACCCATCATCCGCATCAACAGCCAGTCGGGCAAGGGCGGTTCCGCCTATGTGATGGAGCACAACTTCGGCTTCGACCTGCCCAAGCTGATGCACCCCGAGTTCGGCGCCGTCGTCCAGAAGGAGACCGACCGGGTGGGCACCGAGATCGCCCCCGAGCGCATCTACGAGCTGTTCAAGGAGGAGTACCTGAACATTGACACCCCCTACCGGATGCTCAAGCACGCCTTTACCGAGAGCATCGACGCCGAGGGGCACTCCCATGTCACCTTCTGGGGCACTATCCAGCACACGGACACGATCTTCCAGGTCTCCGGCGAGGGCAATGGCCCCATCGACGCCTTCTTCAACGCCATCAAGGACGAGAAGATGTCCCACTTCACCTTCCTGGATTACAAGTCCCACGCCATCACCGACGGCTCCGACTCCCAGGGCGTGGCCTACATCCTGCTCCAGGACCAGCGGGACGGCAGGAAGTACTGGGGCGTGGGCGTCTCCCATAACATTAACCTGGCCCCCCTGCGCGGCATCCTCTCTGCCATCAACCGCTCCAAGCGGAGCGCTCAGTAGCCTGAGCAGTGCCTTCCCCCGGCGCACATACCGCGGGGGAAAACAGATCACAACTTGATTTGCGCCTGCGGGCGCGAACTCTGCGAGGCTCTTCCATAAGCTCCGGCCCGGCGGCCCTCTGGATATTCCAGCGGGCCGCCGGGCCATTTGTTTACTTTAACTCATTTCATAAATTTTATTCACCGTTTTTTAACATATTATTTTTTCTTTTCTTATTGACTTTTTCAATGTTTAGAATATACTAATCCTTGTAAATAGCTTGAAGAAGGAGGCTATCTTATGTCTAATCAGACCAATGCAAAGGAAAAAGCGGCCGCCAAAGCGCCCGCCCGCATGTCCAAGAAGGACCCCCTCACCAAAAGCCAGCTGGAGCTCATCAACGCCTGGTGGCGGGCATCCAACTATCTGGCCGCCTGCCAGCTCTACCTGCTGGACAACCCCCTGCTGCGGGAGCCCCTGAAGCCCGAGCACCTGAAGCGCACCATCGTGGGCCACTGGGGGACCTGCCCTGGTCAGAACTTCATCTACACCCACCTGAACCGGGTCATCAACAAGTATGACCTGGACATGATCTACCTCTCCGGCCCCGGCCACGGCGGTAACGCCATGGTGGCCCAGGACTACCTGGACGGCTCCTATACGGAGATCTACCCCAACATCAGCCGGGACGCCGAGGGCATGAAGAAGCTGTTCAAGCAGTTCTCCTTCCCCGGCGGCATCGCCAGCCACGTGGCCCCCGAGACCCCCGGCTCCATCAATGAGGGCGGCGAGCTGGGCTACTCCCTGTCCCACGCCTTTGGCGCGGTCATGGATAACCCCGACCTGATCGCCGCCTGCGTGGTGGGCGACGGCGAGGCGGAGACCGGCCCCCTGGCCACCGCCTGGCACTCCAACAAGTTCCTCAATCCCAAGACGGACGGCGCGGTGCTGCCCATCCTCCACCTCAACGGCTTTAAGATCGCCAATCCCACCGTCTTCTCCCGCATCTCCCACGAAGAGGCGGAGATGTTCTTCAAGGGCTGCGGCTGGGAGCCCCGCTTCGTGGAGGGGGACGACCCCATGGTCATGCACCAGAAGATGGCCGCCGCCCTGGACTGGGCCGTCCGGGAGATCCAGCGCATCCAGGAGTACGCCCGCTCCACCGGCGACGTCACCCGGCCCCGCTGGCCCATGATCGTCCTGCGCTCCCCCAAGGGCTGGACCGGCCCCAAGGAGGTGGACGGCAAGCCGCTGGAGGGCTGCTGGCGCGCCCATCAGGTGCCCATCGCCGTCCACGACGGCGCCCCCGGCCGCGTCCAGGAGCTGGAGCAGTGGCTGAAGAGCTACCGCCCCGAGGAGCTGTTCGATGAGAACGGCACTCTGATCCCTGAGCTCCAGGCCCTGGCCCCCAAGGGGAACCGCCGCATGGGCGCCAACCCCCACGCCAACGGCGGCCTGCTCCTCCGGGACCTGCGCACCCCCGACTTCCGGGACTACGCGGTGGATGTTCCCCAGCCCGGCGCGGTGGAGGCCCAGGACATGACCGTTATGGGCACCTATGTCCGGGACGTGATGGAGCTGAATATGGAGTCCCGGAACTTCCGGGTCTTCGGCCCCGACGAGACCGCCTCCAACCGCCTCTCCCCCGTCTTTGAGGTCACCGGCCGCCGTTGGGAGGACCCCATCGACGAGCACCTGGACGAGAACCTGGACCGGGACGGCCGGGTCATGGACTCCATGCTCTCCGAGCACCTGTGCCAGGGCTGGCTGGAGGGCTATCTGCTCACCGGCCGCCACGGCTTCTTCAACAGCTACGAGGCCTTCATCCGCATCGTGGACTCCATGGTAGCCCAGCACGCCAAGTGGCTGAAGGTGTGCAACCAGCTGCCCTGGCGGCAGAAGATCGCCTCCCTGAACTACGTCCTCTCCTCCAACGTGTGGCAGCAGGACCACAACGGCTTCACTCACCAGGACCCCGGCTTCCTGGATCACGTGGCCAACAAGAAGGCGGACGTGGTGCGCCTCTACCTGCCCCCGGACGCCAACTGCCTGCTCAGCTGCTTCGACCACTGCATCAAGAGCCGCAACTACGTCAATGTCATGGTCGCCTCCAAGCACCCCCGTCCCCAGTGGCTGACCATGGAGCAGGCCGTCAAGCACTGCACCCAGGGCATCGGCATCTGGCAGTGGGCTTCCAATGACCAGGGCTGTGAGCCCGACGTGGTCATGGCCTGCTGCGGCGACACCCCCACTCTGGAGACCCTGGCTGCTGTCACCATCCTGCGCCACTACCTGCCCGACCTGAAGATCCGGGTGGTCAACGTGGTGGACCTGATGAAGCTCCAGCCCCACACCGAGCACCCCCACGGCCTCACTGACGAGGACTATGACGCCCTCTTCACCAAGGACAAGCCCATCATCTTCGCCTTCCACGGCTATCCCACCCTGGTGCATGAGCTGACCTACCGCCGCCGCAATAAGAATCTGCACGTCCGCGGCTACAAGGAGGAGGGCACCATCACCACTCCCTTCGACATGCGGGTGCAGAACGACATCGACCGCTTCGACCTGGTCATCGACACCGTCAAGCGTCTGCCCCAGCTGGGCAACACTGCCTCCTATCTCATTCAGGAGATGCAGGATAAGCTGGTGGAGCACCGCCAGTATATCACCACCTACGGCCAGGACCTGCCCGAGGTCCGGGACTGGAAGTGGAACGACGGCAAGGGGAACTATTGATCCCTCCCCCATCGCAGTCCATCCGTGCAATGCGGAACAGGGACAGGGGGCGGTATGCATCGCATACCGCCCCCTGTCCTTTTGTTATAAGACAGAAAGAGCCGTCCCACTGGTCTCAGGGGGACGGCTCTTATCTATTCTGAATTCTGATCGATCTGGCCCCGGTCACAGGTGTTTTCTCGCCACGGCCTCAGCGATCTGCTCCCTGCTCTGCTCTGTCTCCTCAGGGGCCCGCATGCAGAACTCCTGGAACAGCACGTCCAGCACAAAGAGCTGGGCCATCCGGGCATTGACGGAGCCGGCCTGGAGCGGCCCCTCGTCGGCGCCGCACTGGAGCACCACATCCGCCAACTGTCCCCCCGGCGATTTGGGGAAACGGGACACCAGCACCACCTTCACCTGCCGCTGCCGGGCCACCTCCAGCAGGTCCTGGAAGTCCCGGGTGGAGCCGGAGTAAGAGAAGAACAGGACCAGTTCGTCCGGGTCCATCAGCGCAAGGGTGTTCATCTGAAGGTGGGAGTCGGGCACAAACAGGAATTTGGGGGACACGGTGGAGAAGAGGGTCCAGGCCTCCTCTGAGAGCACCATGGAGCTGCCCTGTCCCATGCACACCACCCGGCGGGATCGCCGGAGCAGGTCCACGGCCCGGGACACCTGTCTGGGGTCCAGCAGCTGGATGGTCTGCTCCAGCACCGCCACATTCTCTCCCAGCAGCTTTTTGCACATGGCGTGAAAGCCGCTGCTCTCTTGGAGGATGGCCGCGTCCGCCCGGTGGCTGTCCCGGGTCATCGATGCCTTGGCCAGCTCCAGCTTGAAGGCGTTGTATCCAGTCAGCCCCAGCCTCCGGCAGAAGCGGGAGATGGTGGCGTCAGCCACGGTGCACTCCTCCGCCAGCTCGGAGATGGACATGTACTGGACATCGATCCGGTGCCTCAGCACATAGTCGGCCACCTTCTTTTCCGAGTTGGTCAGCTGAAAATACTGGCTGCTAATGGTCTCAAATATGTTATGCGCCGTCATGCTCTCTCCTTCCTCTTCTCCCCCGGCCGTCCTCCGGCCCTCAGTTCTGCTCCAGGATCTGCCCGATCAGCTGATCCGCCATGATCAGGCTGCGGGGCACGTGGAAGGGCCCTTTGAAGGTGCAGCCCTTGCAGGCGGGCTCGGTGGGCTTGCCGTCCCGGCGGAGATAGCCGTACCACTCGCCGTACTCCGGGTCCGCGAAATAGGTCTTGCAGTAGTCCACGGTCTTGTAGAACCAGTCCAGATACTTCTCGTCCCCGCTGTCCCGGTACATCATCAGACTGGCGATCAGGATCTCGTTGTGGGGCCACCACAGCTTCATGTCGTGCTCATAGGCCTCCGGCGGGAATCCCATGCAGTCCACGAAGTAGAGCAGGCCGCCGTACTCCTTGTCCCAGCCCCGCTCGATGGCCATATCAAAGACCTCCATGGCCTTCGCCCGCAGCTCCGGGTCGTCCTCGTACTTGGCCTCCTCCATCAGAAACCAGCTGCACTCGATGTCGTGGCCCGGATTGACGAAGCGGCCGGCGGAGATATCGGACCAGAACTCGCCGTTCATGCCCACGGTCTCCAGGGTGCACTTCAGCTCCGGCTTGTGGTGATAGCGGAAGATGGTCTCCACGCACTGCTTGGCCCGGGCGTCATAGACCTCCCGGTGCTCCGGGTCGCAGCGGCGCATCACTGATGTGATGTTCAGATAGATCATGGGGTCGGCCAGGGCGCGGCCGCTCCGGGTCTCCGGGATGGTCTTGGGGCCCATGCCGGCGGGGTCCTTGATGAGGCCGTTGTTCAGCTGATAGATCAGCTCATAGGCCCGGCGGGCCCGCTCCAGGCACTCCCTGTCCCCCGTGACCGCGTAATACTCCGCGTTGGCCAGGGCGTAGAAGCCCTCGGAGAAGCAGTAGCGGCGCTGGCGCAGCGGCTTGCCGTCGCCGGTGACGGTGAAGTACATCCGGCCGTCCGCCTCCCGGTTGATGCAGTGCTTCTCCATGAAGTCCAGACAGCTCTTGCTGGCCTCCAGCCACTCCGGCCGGGTGCCGTAGACGGTGCACAGATAGGCGTAGGTCCAGCCGCACCGCCCCTGCATCCACACGCTCTTGTCCGTGGAGAACAGGCGCCCTGTCCGGTCGATACAGGTGTAGACGCCGCCGTGCTCCTTGTCCATGCCGTATTTCAGCCAAAATTCGGCACTGGACGCCAGTTCCTTCCTGACCCACTCCCTGGTCTCCTGCAATCTCTTTCTGTCCATAAATTTCAACCCCTTATGACGGCAAAAGCCGCTGTTTTTTGGATTTTTCCACAACGATCCAAATCTGTAACTCCATCATAGCACTCCAGGAAAGTTTTTTCAATGAAATAATTTGTGAAAAATTTTTCCCGCATTTTAGGTGACAATCCACTCCCTGCATGATACAATTATACAAGAGCGTTGGAATATCTCCCCCCTCGATTGGGCGTCTTGCTCCAAACCGCGCTTCCGGCTTCTCATTATATCCCCGAACGACGGGAATCGCAACAGCCAGAAAGAAGGACTTCCAAAAATTTTAGGAGGCGATTTGTCGTGAATCAGTACGGTATCCAATTTGAGGTCAAAAACAAGCCCAGCCTGGACCCGGAGTTCATGCCCATCCTGAAGTTCAACCGCGCGTTTCTTGAGACGGCGAAGAAGCCGGTCTCCATTGCCCTGGAGCGCTCCGGCGGCCAGGTGGCAGTGTGTGACACCTTCATCCACGGCACCCCGGAGATGCGCCAGGCCGACCAATACTACATCGACCGCCTGGTCAAGTCCATGCTGTGGATGAAGGGCGGCTTCAAGGTGTATGTCAGCGGGGACGAGGACATTTACAGCTATCTGAAAAAGACCTTCGCCCCCGGCGGCGCCCGTTCCTTTGACTCCGACTTCATGGCCGGCGTGTACGAGCGCCCCTTCGAGGTGGTCTTCTGCGACAAGGTCCCCCAGGAGGCGGGCGCCTCCCAGGCTGTCGGCCGCCATCTGGCGGGCTGCCGGGTGGGCTTCGACGCCGGCGGCAGCGACCGCAAGGTGTCCGCTGTCATCGACGGCGAGCCCGTCTACTCCGAGGAAGTGGTCTGGTTCCCCAAGATCACCGAGGACCCCGACTATCACTATGACGGCATCGTCTCCGCTTTCAAGTCCGCCGCCGAGAAGATGCCCCGGGTGGATGCGGTGGGCGTCTCCTCCGCCGGCATCTACATCGACAACCGGACTATGGTAGCCTCCCTGTTCCTGAAGGTGCCCAAAGACAAGTTCAACGAGAAGGTAAAGGACATCTATATCCGGGCCGCCCGGGACGTGTTCGGCCCCGACATCCCCCTGGTGGTGTGCAACGACGGCGACGTGTCCGCCCTGGCGGGCGCCATGGGCCTGGGCGAGAACAACGTACTGGGCATCGCCATGGGCACCAGCGAGGCTGTGGGCTATGTGGACGAGAAGGGCAACATCACCGGCTGGCTCAACGAGCTGGCTTTCATGCCGGTGGACGTGAACCCCGACGCCATGGAGGATGAGTGGTCCGGCGACATCGGCTGCGGCGTGAAGTACTTCTCCCAGGACGGCGTCATCAAGCTGGCTCCCCGGGCGGGCATCAACCTGTCCGAGTCCCTCTCCCCCGCGGAGAAGCTGAAGGAGGTCCAGAAGCTGATGGATCAGGACGGCAACAACGCCGCCGAGATCTACCGCTCCATCGGCACCTATCTGGGCCACGCCCTGGCCTACTACTACGACCTGTATCACTGCAGGCACGTGCTGCTCCTGGGCCGGGTCATGTCCGGCAAGGGCGGCGACCTGGTTCTGGAGGAGGCCAAGCGGGTGCTGGCCGACGAGTATCCTGAGTGCTCCGGCAAGCTCTTCCCCGCCCTGCCCGACGAGAAATCCCGCCGCGTGGGCCAGTCTGTGGCCGCCGCCAGCCTGCCGGAGGTGTAAGCGCCCATGATCATCGGCAACGCCAAGCTGTTCCTGGACGGCGCCTTCCAGGAGGGCTCCCTCACCTTTGAAAACGGCGTCATCACCGCTGTGGGCCCCGCCCAGGGTCCCTGTGACCTGGACGCCGGGGGAAAGTATCTGGTCCCCGGCTTCCTCGATGTCCACACCCACGGGGCCATGAACGAGGACTTCTCCGACGGGCGGCCCGAAGGACTGCCCATCATGTCCCGCCACTACGCCGCCCACGGCGTCACCTCCTTTCTGGCCACCACCATGACCCTGAAGGAGGAGACCCTCACCCCCGCCATGCACGCCATCCGGGACTTCCGCCGCCCGGCGGACGGCGCCAAGTGCGCCGGCATCCACCTGGAGGGTCCCTTCCTGTGCTACGCCAAGCGGGGCGCCCAGGCGGCGGAGAACCTGCACGAGCCGGACGCTTCCATGTTCCACCGCCTCAATGAGGCCAGCGGCGGCATGGTCCGCCTGATCACCGTGGCGCCGGAGGAGGAGGGGGCCATCCCCTTTATCCGGGAGGTCTCCCAGACCTGCACCGTCTCCCTCGGCCACACCACTGCCGGCTATGAGACCGCCATGGCGGCCTACGGTGCGGGGGCCAGCCACGCCACCCACCTCTTCAACGCCATGCCCTCCTTCCTCCACCGGGAGCCCGGGGTCATCGGCGCGGCCCTGGACAGCGGCGCCACGGTGGAGCTGATCTGTGACGGCCTGCACATCCATCCCGCCGTCATCCGGGCCACCCACAAGCTGTTTGGAGACAAGCTGGTCATCATCAGCGACTCCCTGCGCTGCGCCGGCATGCCCGACGGCGAGTATGAGCTGGGCGGGCAGCCCATCGAGATGAAGGGCGGCAAGGCCACCCTGCGCGGGACCGACACCCTGGCCGGCTCCTCCTCCAACCTGCTCTCCGAGCTGCAAAACGTGGTGGCATTCGGCCTGCCTCTGGAGGACGCCGTCACCGCCCTCACCCTTGCTCCCGCCAGGGCCGTCCGGCTGGACCACCAGATTGGCTCCTTGGCCGTGGGCAAGCAGGCCGACCTGGTGCTGCTCAACCCAGACCTCACCCTGGACTCCGTCTATGTGGACGGGGAAAAGGTCCGCTGAATTTAGAAGGAGGAATCCCCCATGAAGATCATTTCCGCAAAGGACTATCAGGCGCTCAGCCGCGCCGCCGCCAATATCATCTCTGCCCAGGTCATCCTCAAGCCCAGCTGTGTCCTGGGCCTGGCCACCGGCTCCAGTCCGGTGGGCACCTATCAGCAGCTCATCGAGTGGTACAAGCAGGGTGACCTGGACTTCTCCCAGGTCCGCACCGTCAACCTGGACGAGTATGTGGGGCTGGACAAGGACCACGACCAGAGCTACGCCTACTTCATGCGCACCAACCTGTTCGACCACATCAACGTGGACCCCGCCAACACCAACATCCCGGACGGCATGGCCCCCGACGAGGCGGAGGAGTGCGCCCGCTACGACAAGGTCATCCATGACCTGGGCGGCATCGACCTGCAGCTGCTGGGCCTGGGCGTCAACGGCCACATCGGCTTCAACGAGCCCGCCGACGCCTTCTCCACCGGCACCCATCAGGTCACCCTCACCGAGAGCACCCGGGACGCCAACAAGCGCTTCTTCGCCAGCATCGACGAGGTGCCCACCCACGCCCGCACCATGGGCACCCGGGAGATCCTTCAGGCCCGCCGGGTGCTGATGGTGGCCTCCGGCGCCAACAAGGCCCAGGCCATCAAGGACGCTTTCTTCGGCCCCGTCACTCCCCAGGTCCCTGCCTCCATCCTTCAGTACCACCCCGACTTCACCCTGGTGGCCGATGAGGCGGCCCTCTCCCTCCTGTAAGGAGCCGGACATATTTTTAAACCCAGCAGGGCCGCGGAACAACAGTTCCGCGGCCCTGCTTCCATCTCTTTTCTGTCTGCGCTCCCCTCACAGTCGGGCCACGCCGGTCTCCCGGGCCGCCTGGGCCACCGCCTGGGCCACTGCGGGCACCACACGGGGGTCAAAGGGCTTGGGGATGATATTCTCCTCCGACAGCTCCTCCTCCCCGATCAGGCCGGCCAGGGCCCGGGCAGCGGCCATCTTCATCTCCTCGTTGATGTCGCTGGCCCGCACATCCAGCGCGCCCCGGAACACCCCGGGGAAGGCCAGCACGTTGTTGATCTGGTTGGGATAGTCGCTCCGGCCGGTGGCCACCACCCGGGCTCCCCCCGCCTTGGCCTCCTCTGGGAAGATCTCCGGCGTGGGGTTGGCGCAGGCAAAGACGACGGCGTCCTTCGCCATGGTGCCCACCATCTCCGGGGTCACCACCTTGGGGGCGGAGACGCCGATGAACACATCTGCCCCCACCATCATCTCCGCCAGGGTGCCGGTGCGGCGCTCCAGGTTGGTCACCTCGGCAATGGCGGCCTGTGCCTCGTTGAGCTGAGGATCTCCTTTACACACCGCGCCAAACTTATCGCACAGGGTGATGTGCCGGAACCCGGCGGACAGCAGCAGCTTGGTGATGGAGATGGCCGCCGAGCCCGCGCCGGAGAACACCACCTTCACGTCCTCCTTCTTCTTCCCCACCACCCGCAGGGCGTTGGTGAGGCCGGCCAGGGCGATGATGGCCGTGCCGTGCTGGTCGTCGTGGAACACCGGGATATCGCACATCTCCTTCAGCCGGCGCTCGATCTCAAAGCAGCGGGGGGCGGAGATGTCCTCCAGGTTGATGCCGCCGAAGGAGCCGGAGATGTTGTACACCGTCTGGACGAACTCGTCCACATCCTTGGTCCTGACACACAGGGGGAACGCGTCGATGCCGCCGAAGGTCTTGAACAGGACGCACTTGCCCTCCATCACCGGCATCCCGGCCTCGGGGCCGATGTCCCCCAGGCCCAGCACGGCGGTGCCGTCGGTGATGACCGCCACCAGGTTGTGCCGCCGGGTGAGCTCGTAGCTCTGGCTGGGGTCCTTCTGGATCTCCAGGCAGGGCTGGGCCACCCCGGGGGTGTAGGCCACCGACAGCTCCTCCTTGTTCCCCGCGGGCACCGTGGCCACCACCTCGATCTTTCCCTTCCACTCCCGATGCAGCCGGAGGGCCTCTCTCGCGTAATCCATAACTCCATTCCTTTCCATGTATCATCTCGGTCCCGCGCGCGGGACTTCCTTCCATACCGCTATTATACCGGATCGGACAAAAATCGCAACCGCTTTCTCCTCCCCTCTCCCACATTTCTTTCTCCCGGTGCCGGGGGCCTTTTGGTGCATCTCTCCCCGCCCCGCGGGAAAGATATCCGGTGCGGGAGGCGCCCCTCCCCGCCTACGCCGGCCCAAACAGGTCCCCGTGCGCGAAAAGACGAAAAAAATCACGTTTTTGCTTTTCTTTCAGGGGAAAATATACTATACTATTAAGGACTGTATCCGTACTGCATCCCGGGCGCTGGCACATGGTGTTTTCCAGCCCCCGGCCTTTTTCAGAGAGGAGGCGGCCTGCTTTGGAGCAGCAACTGACGAAAAAATACGGCCTGCCTACCGCCATCTGCATGGTGGTCGGCATCGTCATCGGCAGCGGCATCTTTTTCAAAGCGGAAAAGATCCTCAACGCCACCGGCGGCGACCTGCGCACAGGCATCCTGGCCTGGATCATCGGCGGCCTGATCGCCATCTCCAACGCCTGCGCCTTTGCCGTCATGGCCACCCGCTATCAGAAGGTGGGTGGCATGGTGGATTATGCCGAGGCCGCCGTGGGCCGGGCCTACGGCTACTATCTGGGCTGGTTCCTGGCCGCGGTCTACTATCCCTGTCTGACCAGCACCCTGGCCTGGGTGTCCGCCCGCTATACCTGTGTCCTGCTGGGCTACGACATCGTCAGCGGCGAGTGCATGACCATCACCCTGTTCTATCTGGTGGCCGCCTACTTCATCAACACCATGGCCCCCCGTCTGGCCGGCAAGCTCCAGGTCTCCATGACCCTCATCAAGCTGGTCCCCATCCTGCTCATGGCCGGGATGGGCACTGCGGCAGGGCTGCGGAGCGGCATGACCGCCGCCAACTTCGCCCAGGTCACCGCCGACACCGTTACCGCCTACCCCCTCTTCACCGCCCTGGCCGCCACGGCCTTCGCCTATGAGGGCTGGGTGGTGGCCACCACCATCAACGCGGAGCTCAAGGACCCGAAGCGCACCCTGCCCCTGGCCCTGGTCTGCGGGGTGGGCATCATCATGCTGATCTATCTGTTCTACTATGTGGGCATCGCCGGAGCGGTCCCCAACGCCGTCATGATGGAGAGCGGGGAGCATGGCGCAAGGCTGGCTTTCTCCACTATCTTTGGCCAGGCTGGGGGCACCATACTGTTTGTCTTTGTGCTCATCTCCTGCCTGGGCACCTGCAACGGGCTGATGATGGGCTGCACCCGTGGATTTTACGCCCTGGCGGCCCGGGGAACAGGGCCCAAGCCTCAGATCCTCTCCCAGGTGGACCCCTCCACCGGCATGACCTCCAACGCGGCTGCAGCCGGACTGCTGGCCTGCGCCTTCTGGGGGACCTACTTCTATTTCGGCTGCCTCCAAAATCATCTGGGCCCCTTCCGCTTTGACTCCTCCGAGATCCCCATCATCACCCTCTACGCCATGTACCTCCCCATCTTCCTGGGCTTCATGCGGGAAGCCAGGGAGGAGCCGCCCTTCCGCCGCTTCGTGCTCCCCGCCCTGGCCCTGTGCAGCGGCCTGTTCATGGTGATCGCCGGCATCCTGTCCTACCAGTGGGACTGCCTCTATTATCTGCTCTTCTTCGCCGTCTTTATGGCGGCGGGGGCACTCTTCTACAAGCGGAAGAGCCTCTGAGCCCGCTGTCATCGGTCAGCCCGGAGCCCCCCGATGGGGGCTCCGGGCTTTTTTCAGCGGCCAGAGAGGCAGGAATGTGGTCCGGTCCCCTTTCTTCAGGCAGCGGTGCCTGGGGCAGCCGAGACAGAAAAGAAGAACACAAAAGCGCAGGGGCTGTAAGTCCCTGCGCTTCGCCTCTTTTATTCCGCTCCCGTCTCTGGGCCGCACCCCCGGGATCACTTCTTTTTGACTGCCTCCGCCTGATCCAAGAGCTCCTCCGCGCTCCTGCGCAGGGCCGGAGTCACCGCCGCCCCGCCGATGAGCCGGGCCAGCTCCTCGATGCGGCCGGCGCGGTCCAGCCGCTCCACCCGGGTGTAGGTCCGGCCGTCCCGCTCCCCCTTCTCCACCGAGAAATGGGTGTCCGCCATGGCGGCGATCTGGGGCAGGTGGGTGACGCAGAGCACCTGCTTCTTCCGGGCCACCTGGGCCATCTTTTCCGCCACCTTCTGGGCCGCCCGGCCGGACACTCCGGTGTCCACCTCGTCAAAGACCAGGCTGTCGATGCCGTCGTCCTCCGCCAGCACATTTTTCAGCGCCAGCATGATGCGGGCCAGCTCTCCTCCGGAGGCCACCTTCTGGATGGGCTTGAGAGCCTCGCCCACGTTGGCGGACATGAGGAACTGCACCTCGTCCCCGCCGGTCTCATCCAGCCCCCAGGCCCCCTCCTTGGGGGCGAACTCCACCTGGAAGCGGACTTTGGGCATGTCCAGCTGGCGCAGCTCCTCCTGCACCCGGGTCTGGAGGGCCTCGGCCGCCCGCCTGCGGGCCTGGGAGAGTACCCCCGCCCGCCTCGCCGCCTCCTCCCTGGCCTTCTCCAGCTTCTGGCTCAGGCGGGCGATGGTGTCGTCGGCGTACTGGATCTGGTCCAGCTCCTGGCGGCTCCGCTCCAGGTAATCCAGCATCTCCTCTACTGTGGAGCCGTACTTCTTTTTCAGCCGGTAGATGGTATCCAGCCGCCCCTCCAGCTCGTCCAGTTCCTCCGGGGAGAAGTCCAGCTCCTCCTCCAGATCCCGCAGCAGCTCCACCGCGTCGTCCGCCTCACACCGCAGCTGGGACAGCTTCTCCTGGAGCTGGGAGAGGCGGTCGCTGTACCGGGCCACCCCCTGGACGGCCCCCTCGGCCTCTGCGAGCAGGTCGGCCGCTCCCCGGCCGTCCTCGTCCCCGGACAGGGCGTACTGGGCGGTCTGGACCGCATCCATCAGCTTCCCGGCGCTGCGCAGAAGCTGGCGCCGCCCGTCCAGTTCCCGGTCCTCCCCCGGCTTCAGGTCGGCCCGCTCCAGCTCCCCGATCTGGAAGGTGAGGGTGTCCACCCGGCGGGAGCGCTCCGCCTCGTCCATCTCCAGTTCCCCGATCTTTCTCCGCAGCTCCACCAAGGCTCCGTATGCCTCCCGGAAGGAGGCCAGCTCCCCCTCCGTGTGTCCGGAGCGGTCCAGATAGCCCAGATGGCAGGCCGGGTCCAGCAGCTGCTGTCCGTCGTGCTGGCCGTGGATGTTCAGCAGCTGACGCCCCAGCTCCCGCAGCTGGGCCACGGTCACCAGCCGCCCGTCCACCCGGCAGATATTCCGGCCGTCCCCCTGGATCTCCCGCTGGAGGAGCAGCTCCTCCCCCGCCGGGACGCCGTTTTCCTCCAGCCAGCCCAGCCCGGACACGCCGGTGAACACCGCATTGACCAAGGCCGACTTCGCCCCGGTGCGGATCAGCTCCCGGCTGGTCCGCTCCCCCAGCACCGCACTGATGGCGTCAATGACGATGGACTTGCCCGCTCCGGTCTCACCGGTCAGGGCGTTGAAGCCAGGATCGAACTGGATATCGGCCCGCTCGATGACCGCGATATTCTCAATGTGAAGCAGAGAAAGCATCTTTGCCCCTCCTGACCTGTCTCAAACTCACTCCAGCAGCTTGTGGGCCTCGCTGCAAAATGCCTCTGCCGAGGCGCTGTCCCGCATGATGAGCATCCCGGTGTCGTCCCCCGCCAGACTGCCCACCATCCCGGCGATCTCCATCCCGTCCAGGGCGGAGCAGGCCGCCGAGGCCAGCCCGGGCATGGTCTTGACCACCACCAGATTCTGGGCCGCCTCCACCGAGACCACCCCCTCCTTGAAGATGTTCCGCAGCCGGCCCGCGGAGCTCTTTCCCTCCTGCCGGTCCGCTGCCACATAGCGGTAGCTGCCGGAGGGGGCCAGCTCCTTCACCAGCCGCAGCTGTTTGATGTCCCGGGAAATGGTGGCCTGGGTGGTGGTGAACCCCCGCAGCTTCAGCTCAGCGAGCAGCTGCTCCTGGGTCTCCACATCCATCATGCGGATCACATTCAAAATCTCCGCCTGTCTCGCTCGCTTCACAGCTCATACCCTCCCAGCTTCTGATAGATGATCTGATAAAAGTTCCGTTCCGTCAGCCGGATCAGCCGGGTGGACTGACGGGCACAGGAGATCTCCACCCGCTCCGTTCCGGTGATGCGCAGAGCCTTGCCCCCGTCCACCGCCAGGTACAGATGCTTCCGGCTCCCCCGGGGGAGCTGGACGGTGACCAGCCGCTCCGGCGCCAGCACCATGGACCGGGTGGACAGCTGGTGGGCGCACACAGGAGTGACGATGATGTCCCGTGAGGTGGGCTCCACGATGGGCCCGCCCGCTGACATGGAGTAGGCGGTGGAACCGGTGGGGGTGGAGACGATGACCCCATCCCCCATCAGGTTGGTGACCAGCACCCCGTCCGCCCGGACCTCCATCTCGGCCACCCGGGCCATGGAGCCCTTGGAGATCACCGCGTCGTTCAGGGCCAGGTCCTCCGAGAGCACCTTCTCCCCCCGGAGCACCCGGACGGAGAGCATCATCCGCTCCTCGGTCCGATACTCGCCGGCGGCCAGCAGGGTGAGCAGGCTCAGCTCGCCCCGCTCCAGCTCCGCCATAAAGCCCACGCTCCCCATGTTCACCCCCAGGATGGGCACGTCGTGGAGGGTGGCGTCCCGGGCCGCGTGGAGGATGGTCCCGTCTCCGCCGAAGCAGAGCAGCACATCCGCCCGCTTCAGCTCCTCCTCCATGCTGCCCAGCTTCACCTGCCGGGGCAGATCCAGCCGGTCCCCCTTCCTGGGGGCAAAGGGGAGGCAGAGGGCCGTCTCCGCCCCGGCGTTGTTCAAGATCCTGCGGGCCTCCAGTGCCACCCGCAGGCCCCTGTCCCGATAGGGGTTGGAACTGAGCAGCACTCTCACGGCTGTCCCTCCTTCCCCTGGAGGGACCGGTGGGACTCCTCCACCAGCTCCCTCAGGTCTCCGGACCAGACCGGGCCCTCCCCCTCGGTCCCCAGCCAGCCCAGGTATTCAATATTGCCCTCCGGGCCGGTAATGGGTGAAAAGGTGATATCCTTTACAGAAAATCCCGCCTCCCGGGCATGGTCCAGGAAGTGCTCCAGCACCTCCAGATGGACCGCCGGGTCCCGAACCACCCCTTTTTTGCCCACCTTTTCCCGGCCGGCCTCGAACTGGGGCTTGACCAGGCACACCGCCTGGGCCCCCTCCCGCACCAGGGGGCGCATGGGGGGCAGGATCAGTCGGAGAGAGATGAAGGCCACGTCCACGGAGAAGAAATCCAGGGGCTCCGGGATCTGCTCCCCGGTGAGGTAGCGGGCGTTGGTCCGCTCCATGCACACCACTCTGGGGTCGCTGCGCAGCCGCCAGTCCAGCTGGTTGTAGCCGGAGTCTACGGCGTACACCTTCTCCGCGCCCCGCTGGAGCATGCAGTCGGTGAAGCCGCCGGTGGAGGAGCCGATGTCGGCACACACCGCCCCCTCCAGACGGATGGGCCAGCGCTCCACCGCCTTCTCCAGCTTCAGTCCCCCCCGGCTCACATAGGCCAGGGTCCTGCCCCGCACCTCGATGGCACAGCCGGGCCCCACCTGGGTGCCCGCCTTGTCCACCTTCCGCCCATCCACATAGACCTGCCCCGCCATGATCATGGCCTGGGCCTTCTGGCGGCTCTCCGCCAGTCCCCGGGCAGTCAGTTCAACATCCAGCCGCTGTTTTGTCAAATCGCAGCACCTCCATGGCCCGCTGGGCCAGCCCGGCTCCGTCCAGTTCCAGGAGCCGCTTCAATTCTCCCACGCTGCCGTGGGGGGTAAAGGTATCGCCGGAGCTGCACAGCGCCACCCGGGCGCTGATGCCGGCCTGCTCCAGCGCGCAGGCGAGCCGCTCTCCCACGCTGCCGGCGGAGACGCTGTCCTCCGCCACCAGCAGGGCGCCCGTCCGGCGCACAGAGTCCAGCACCGGAGCGGCATCCAGCGGTGTAATGATGTTCAGCTTTACAACTTCCGCCTCTACGCCCCGCTCCTCCAGCAGCCGGGCCGCCTGGAGCACATCGTTGATCTCCACCCCGTAGGACACCAGCGTGATGTGGGACCCCCGTCGCAGGACGGCCGCCGGGGCCCGGCCGCTGTCCTCCCGGTACTCCCCCTCGCCGCCCCGGGGATAGCGCACCGCCGCCGGCCCGTCCCAGTGCAGGACCGCCTCCTCCAGCATCGCCTTCAGCTCGGCAAAATTGGCGGGGGCATAGACCCGCATCCCAGGGACGCTGTTGAGATAGGACACGTCAAAGACCCCCTGGTGGGTCTCGCCATCCTCCCCAACCAGCCCGGCCCGGTCCACTGCCAGCACCACATGCAGCCGGTCCAGAGCCACGTCGTGGAGCAGCATGTCATAGGCCCGCTGGAGGAAGGTGGAATAGACCGCCACCACCGGGACCGTCCCCTGCTTGGCCATGCCGGCGGCCATGGACACCGCGCAGCCTTCGGCAATGCCCACATCGAAAAAGCGGTCCGGGAACTGGAGGGCAAAGTAATCCAGCCCAGTCCCAGTCTGCATAGCCGCCGTGACGGCGCAGACCCGCGGGTCCTCCCGGGCCAGCCGGGCCACCTCCCGCCCAAACACGGAGGAGAAGCTGGCCCGCCCCTGCTTCAGGGGCTCCCCTGTCTCGGGATCAAAGGGGGACACGCCGTGGTAGGCGTCGGGATTCTCCTCAGCAGGTGTGAAGTCTTTTCCCTTTATGGTCCTGACATGGAGCAGGACCGGCTCCTTCAGGTCCCGGGCGTAGCGGAGGATCTCCGTCAGCTCCCGCAGGTCGTGGCCGTTCACCGGCCCCAGATAGGTGAAGCCCATATTCTCAAACAGGCTGCTGGGGAGCAGGCTCTCCTTCACCGCTTTCTTCAGCCGGTGGGTCACCCGGTAGATCTTCCGCCCGAACCAGGTGGCGTTCATCACCTTCCGGTAGTACTTCTTGAAGGTGAGGTACTGGGGCTTCAGGCGCTGGCGGGCCAGGTGCTCCGCCACGCCGCCCACGTTCTTGGTGATGGACATGCCGTTGTCGTTGAGGATGACCAGCAGCTGGCCCCTGCTCTGCCCCGCGGTGGACAGGCCCTCATAGGCCAGTCCGCCGGTGAGCGCTCCGTCTCCGATGAGAGCCAGCACCCGGTAGTCCTCCCCCAGCATGTCCCTGGCCCGGGCCATCCCCACCGCCACCGCCACCGAGTTGGAGGCGTGTCCGGCGATGAATGCGTCATGGACGCTCTCAGATGGCTTGGGGAAGCCGGCGATCCCGCCGAGCTGCCGGATGGTGGACATCTGCTCCCGCCGGCCTGTGAGCATCTTGTGTGGGTAGCTCTGATGGCCCACGTCAAAGACCAGCCGGTCCCGGCTGGTGTCGAACACCCGGTGGATGGCCACGGTGAGCTCCACCACCCCCAGGTTGGAGGACAGATGCCCTCCGGTCCGGGCTACGTCCCGGATCAGCTCCTGCCGGAGCTGGCCGCACAGCTCCCGGGCCTCCTGGTCCCCCATCCCCGCCAGGATGGGGCCATATGAGGTTGTTTTGTCTCTCTTATCCAAAAAAATCCCTCACAGCTTCCTGGGCGGCGCCGCAGCGCCTCCCCTCCCGGTTTACCAGATCATGGGGCCGGTGATGCCAATGGCCGTGCCCAGCAGAGCCCCCATCAGCACCTGGGGGAGCGTGTGGCCCAGGTGCTCATTCAGCTTCTTTTTGGGCTTGAGCTCCTCCGGCATCTCCTTCCAGTGGGCCATCACATAGTTGAGCACCTTGGCCTGCTCCCCAGCGGCCCGGCGCACATTGCAGGCGTCGTACATCACCACCAGGGCCACCACCGCCGCCAGGGAGAACAGGGGCGCCTGCCAGCCGTAGATCTGCCCGATGGACGCCGTAGCCGCGCAGATGAAGGAGGAGTGGGAGCTGGGCATGTCGCCGCTGCCTACCATCCGTTTCAGGTCCAAGTTCCGGTTCACGACCAGATTGGCCACTGTCTTGATCAGCTGGGCCAGGAACCACGCCAGGATGGACAGATCCAGCACCAGATTCCCCGTTAAAAAACCGGTACGCCCCTCAAACATTTGCCTTCACTCCCTTCTGTCCCGTCTGTTTTCACTTCCGCCGGGAGGCCAGCTCCCGGGCCAGCCAGATGAGGAAGTCCGGCTGCGGGAATCCGTTCAGTGCGGACACTGCCTCCTCCGTCAGCTGCTCCACCAGCGCGCCGCTCCCCTCCAGTCCCAGGGCCGTGACGAAGGTGCTCTTCTCTCTGGAGCGGTCCGAGCCCACCGGCTTGCCAAACTCCTCGGTGGTGCCCGTCACGTCCAGCATGTCGTCCCGGATCTGGAAGGCCCGGCCCAGCTTCTGAGCATAGCGGGCCACGGCCCGCCGCTGCTCCGGGCTCCCCCCCGCGGCAATACACCCCAGCTCCGCCGCGGCGGAGATTAGGGCGCCGGTCTTCAGGCTCTGGAGCAGCTCCAGCTCACTCAGGGACAGGCTCCGCCCCTCCCCCGCCATATCCAGCACCTGTCCCCCCACCATGCCGGAGGGACCGGCCGCCCGGGAGAGGCAGTCCACCCCCTCTGCCATCTGCTCCGGGGAGAGCAGATCCCGCCGGGCAGTCAGCATCTGAAAGGCCGCGGTGAGCAGGCCGTCCCCGGCCAGCACCGCGGTGGCCTCCCCATACACCCTGTGGTTGGTGGGGCGCCCCCGGCGCAGGTCGTCGTCGTCCATGCAGGGCAGGTCGTCATGGATCAGGGAGTAGGTATGCACCATCTCCACCCCGCAGGCAAAGGGCAGGGCCCGCTCCGGGTCGCCGCCGCACAGGCGGCAGCACTCCAGGGTCAGCACGGGCCGGACCCGCTTTCCCCCCGCCATCAGGCTGTACTCCATGGCCTCCTGGAGGTCCGCGTACCGGTCGTCCTCCCGGAATATGGCCCCCAGGGCCTCCTCGATCCGCTTCTGG
The DNA here is from genome assembly GCA_003112755.1 of Lawsonibacter asaccharolyticus. Lineage (NCBI taxonomy): Bacteria > Bacillati > Bacillota > Clostridia > Eubacteriales > Oscillospiraceae > Lawsonibacter > Lawsonibacter asaccharolyticus. The sequence goes on from BFBT01000001.1 coordinate 3,275,038, forward strand.
TCGCCGGCCAGCCGGCGCTCAAATTCCAGGCTCATATCACAGTTCTCCTCCAAAGGGCTCCTCCCGGGGCTGTCCGTCCTCCCCTGCGGTGAGCAGGGTCACCTTCTGCTCCGCCTGATCCAGGCGCTTGGTGCACTCCCGCATCAGCTTCGCCCCCTCTTCAAAGAGCGCCATGGCCTCATCCAGCGGGGCGTCCCCCCGCTCCAGCAGGCCCACGATCTCCTCCAGCCGGGCCATGGACTGCTCAAAATCCAGCTTTTTTCCCGCCATCACAGGCACTTCCTTTCCTCCACCCGGCACGCCAGGCTGCCGTCCGACAGGCGCAGCTCCAGCCGCTCTCCCGGGGCCGCATCCTTGACAGAGGCGATCAATGTTCCATTCTCATTTCGGGCGATGGAGTAGCCCCGGCCCAGCACCTTCAGCGGGCTCATGGCGTCCAGCGCCGCGCTGTCCCGGGCCAGGCGCTCCCGCGCCCGGGACAGGATCTGTCCGGCTCCGTGTCCCAGCCGCTGTCCCTGGTAGTCCAGCAGCAGCCTCCGGTCCCGGAAATAGGCCCCCGGGTCGGTGAGCATCCGGCTGCGGCCCAGCCGCTCCAGATCCTTCCTGCGCCGGGCCAGCAGGCTGCCGGTCCCCTTCTCCAGCCGCTTGGCCAGCCCGTCCAGCCAGGCGTACAGCTCATTCTGGTCGGGCACCGCCAGCTCCGCCCCGTTGGAGGGGGTGGCCGCCCGCAGGTCGGCCACAAAATCAGCGATGGTCACGTCGGGCTCATGGCCTACGGCGGAGATCACCGGGATCTGGGAGCGGTAGATGGCCCGGGCCACGCACTCCTCGTTAAAGGCCCACAGGTCCTCCATGGAGCCGCCCCCCCGGCCGGTGATGATCAGGTCGGCGGCTTGATGGAGGTTGGCCCAGTCCAGGGCGGCGGCGATCTCCTCCGCCGCCCCCTCCCCCTGCACCCGCACCGGCAGGACGCGCACCTGGGCCAGGGGGTATCTGGCCCCCAGGATGCGCAGCATGTCCCGCACCGCCGCCCCTGCCGGAGAGGTGATCAGGGCGATGCGCCGGGGATAGGCGGGCAGAGGCCGTTTGTGGGCCTGGTCGAACAGGCCCTCCCGCAGCAGCTTCTCCTTCAGCTGCTCAAAGGCTACGTGCAGGTCCCCCGCTCCCTCCGGGGTCAGGCGGACGCAGTACAGCTGATACTGCCCGTCCCGTGGGAACACGGTGATCCGCCCGGCGGCGATGACCTGCATCCCGTTCTCCGGGCGGAAGCGCAGGGAGGCGGCGTCCCCCCGGAACATGACGCACCGCAGTGCCCCCTGGCTGTCCTTCAGCGTAAAATAGTGGTGCCCGGAGGGATACATCTTATAGTTGGACAGCTCCCCCCGCACCAGCAGGCCGGAGAGGAGCCGGTCCCGGTCCATCCAGCTCTTGATATAGCCGCTTACCTGGGAGGGACTGAGGATGGTCTCTTCTCTCATGCCAGCTCCCCTCCCTCCAGGGCCCGTCGGGTCAGGATGGCCACCCCCATGGCGTTGTCCGTGGAGTAGCAGGGCTGGGCGAACAGGGCGCCGCAGCTCCTCTCCATGGCGGCCCGCAGCTGTCGGTTGGAGGCCACACCGCCGGAGCACAGCACCGGCAGGCCGGGGCAGCGGCGCTGGGCCTCCTGGGTGGCCCGGAGGACCACGCTGCACACCGTGTCCAGGGTGAAGCGGGCCACGTTGGCCGGGGCCTCTCCCTCCGTCAGCAGTCTCTTCACCTGATTCTCCATCCCGGACAGGGAGAACGTGAGGTCCTTCAGCTTCACGCGGTACTCCATACAGGCATCCGCCTGAGGATAGAGCTCGTCCAGCGCTTTGCCAGCTGGGAACTGAAGCCCCAGCAGGACGCCGGTGCGGTCGATGAGCTGGCCAGCGGAGATGTCGCTGGTCCCGCCCAGCTTCTCCGCCGCCACATTGGTCCCCTGGGGCCGGACCAGCAGCAGCTCGGTGGTGCCGCCGGACAGGTGCCAGGCCAGGAAGGGACCGTCCAGCAGGTCCGTCCGCCCGGCGGACCAGGCCGCCGCCGCCAGGTGCCCCTGCTGGTGGGAGCAGGCAAAAAACGGCACCCCAAGGGCGGCGGCCAGCGCCCTTCCCTGGGACTCCCCCGCCAGGAAGCAGGGCATGTAGGAGCCCTCCACAGCCCGGGGCCGGGTGCTGGCCCCCACTGCCTTCAGGTCCCGGAGCAGTCCGCGGCCCTCCAGCTCCTCCAGCAGCGCCGGGAGCTGCTTCACATGCTGGAACAGGGCGTCGCTCTGCCGCAGTCCCAGCTCTCCGGGCCGCACCGCCAGCAGGCGGCCGGCGTTGCAGCCATCCGCCCCGTCAAAGACGGCTGCGGAGGTGGTATAGTTGCTGGTATCCAGTCCCAGAACCGGCATGGTCATTCCTCCGGCTCCTCCGGCCCCGCCGCTTCCTCCTCCTTCTTTTCCGGCTTGGGGGCGGAATCGGCAAACTCTGCCCGGACAAAGGAGCCCAGGATGCCGTTGATAAAGGAGACCACCTCGGCCGGCTCATAGTTCTTGGCGATCTCCACCGCCTCGTTGATGGCGGCGGAGTTGGGGATCGCCGGCATATACAGCACCTCATACATGGCGGTGCGCATCACCGCAGCCGCCATGCGGGGGATGCGGGCAAAGCTCCAGCCCACGGAATAGCGGGAGATGTAGTCATCCAGCTCCGGCCCGTGGACATAGACTCCCTGTACCAGATCCCGGATGTACTGCCGCTGCTTCTCGTTGGGAAACTGGGCGTAGAGGGGCTCCTCCTCCCCCAGCTGTGCGAACCGCTCCCGGGTCATCTCGTGCTCCAGCAGCTCCTCCGCGCTGCGGCTGCCAAAGCCCAGTTCATAGATCATATGCACCGCGACCTCACGGGCGTTGCTTCTCGTCATTGTGTGATCCCTCCGTCACTTGGGCCCTCTGTCCCAATCTTTCTCTCTGGCCCGCGTCTCCGGGGCTCCGACTTTTCATCCAGATCCATTATATACATGTATATACAAAAAGAAAACCCTAAAATATGTTTTACGGGATTTTTCTCCCGGGTTCCGGGGCGCTGCGCCTCACGGCGTCTTCTCCCGCTCCTCCGGGACGCTGAGCAGCTGGACCAGCTGGTGGTAGAGCTGCTCCGGCGCCTGTTTGAAGCGGGCGGCCGCCCGCTCCCCCTGTCCCGCCGCGGGCATCAGCAGGCTCAGCTCCAGCAGGGGGCCGCTGTCGTCCGCCAGCCGCAGTCGCACCGTGCACGTCCCGTCCGGGTTTGGGAGCACCTCCCCCTGCACCTGCTGCTCCCGCATCAGGGTCTCATTCACCCGCACCAGATTGTCGTCGCACCGGCGGCGCACCGAGTATGGCAGGCTGCTCTCACAGATCTCGCTGTTGCGCCGCCCCTTCTCCGTGATGGCGTAGCGCTCCCCCTCCCGGCTCAGGTGCTCTGTCTCCACCAGATGCTCCACCGCCTGCGTCAGGGAGAAATAGTCCACCCCGGCGTCGCACAGTGCCAGCTCCAGAAGCTGAAGGAACGTGATCGGCGCCGCAATGCGGGCCATAATATACAGAACCAGCAGCTTCAGATCCATCTCATCCTGAATAAATCCCATCCGGGCCATCCAAGCACACCTCTCTCTTCTTGCCCCGGCCCTGGCGGGCCGGCGGCGTCCCGGACACCGCTCCACCTTTGGTGGGAACGTGCCCATGGTCTTTCTATTTTATTATAGAACAAAACGTGCGAAAGGACAACCCCGCATTTCCGGCTCCTCTGGCACCATCCCGCCTGTCGGTCATAGTATGGTATGGAAGCCCTTCACTTCCGGCGGGCCCGGCACCCCCGTGCCCGTCCACTCCACTCAATCTGACGAGGAGGTATCCATATGCCTGAAAAGGTCGCGCCCGGTCCCGTGAGCGATGATCGCTGCATCCGGGAGGCCGTGTGCATACACACGAAAAAAATTTTTGATTCCTGCAAAGATGAAGATATAGCGCTTTATAAACAAATTTTCTTCTGTCTATCTGGCCTTCGCCACTGCCCGGGCCATAATTGCGCCTTCCTCTCGGGTCATAAGATCCCGGGGGCGGCTGCCGTCTGTCAGGTTCAGCTCCACGGCCTCCTCCAACAGCTCCGGCATGGCAGGCTTTTCGGCAGCCATCTCCCTGCGGTATCTCTCCATGTACTCCAGCCACTGCTCGTAGGTCACAGTCTCAGCCTCCATTTCCTGGGCCACATCGGCCCGAAAGTCATCCATGGTCATCCCGTGCATCGGGAACCAGTGGAGCACGTCAGCGTGATTGCTGGCGATCCCCCGGCGGGCTCCCTCCTGGTGGCAGATCACCACCCCGTCCTCCAGCGGGTCCAGACCGTATTCCCGGCACAGGTAGGCCGTCAGCTCCACCGCCTCCCGATATACCAGGTCAAAGTAGTTCCGGTCCTTCAGCCCATCCTCACAGATCTCAAAGCTGATGTGGGTGTTGTTGGCGCTGATGCCCTTGCGTCCTGATCCACAGTGCCACCCCCGGGCCGTCCAGGGCAGTGTCTGATAGGTGGCCACGCTGCCGTCCGCCAGGCGGCCGATGAAAGCATGGACGCAAGCCCCAACCCCGCTCATATTCCAGTGGTTGCTGTTTGGATTCTGGCCCAGCAGGCCGTCATCCGGCCCTACGTATCGGCGCAGATTGGGGTTGTTGGCCCCGGTGGAGTGGACCATGACCCCCTTGGGTACAATCTTCCGTCCGGCCTTGTAGCAGTCGTTCTCCGTCAACAAGCACTTATGCAGATCCAAGTTGACACCTCCTGTCTCAGTATGGTAGTATGATTTGGCCCTGCATCGTGCGATCACCGCATCATGCGTCATAGAGCTCCCTGCGTAACTGCCGGAGCCGAACGAAGCCAAGCAGGGCCCAGGCACCCGCTACGCGGGTGCTTTTTTATTTCTGTGCCTTGATCCACCCTGCCTGCTCCATCAGCTGCACCAGTTTGTCATAACCGAACATCGCGGAGAAGGCCACCAGGAAGATGAGGGCAATCAGCGCCACGATCATCCAGCCGGTGATGGCAAAGCGGTAATAGGACCACAGGCCGAAGCCCGCCCCCACCGTCACTACCGCGGCCACCAGGAAGGCCAGCAGGTTGGTGGGGAGCATATCGTACAGCAGGCTTTTGAGCACCTGTACGATGATGTTGGTCACCAGGGTCAGCGCCAGCACCAGGGCCAGCAGCATGGGCAGATAGTTGGTCAGTTCATTCATGGGTCGTTTCCTCCTTTTTGCCGGATCTATCCGGCCAGTTGTTATGTTTGCTCAGGTTCTCCACCAGGGATTTGATGGCGTAAGCCAGGATCACGGCAATGATCTCAGTAACGGCTTTCCCGGATAGCTGTTCTGCGATCTGCTCACGGCCCAGATAGGCCAGCAGATAGGAGCACCACACCCAGGCACAACCATTGAACAGGCACAGCCAGACGGCGGCTTTCATGGTCTCTGTGCGGCCCCTTTTGGACCGGTGGGCGGACAGCCACCACAGCCCCAGACAGAACACGCACCCCAGTGCGAAGGCCGCTGCCGCGGCCAGGATCACAGTGCTGCTCATGTCCGGACCTCCGATTTTAAGTCCCGGATGTCGTGCTGCACCTCCGTCATCTGCCCCTCCAGCTTGTAGGTCCGCTCCACCAGGCTGTTGTGGGCGGCCACCTTCTGCTCCAGCTGCTCAATGCGGTAGGTGGTCAGCTTGTTGGACACCAGGATGCCTCCAAAGGTCCCCGCCAGCGTCCCGATCAGCGACATCCCCGCCACAGCCAGCGTCGTCCAGTCCATCACTCCACCACCTCAAAATACTGCCCCACCAGCTCGTGTGGGAGGTATTGCAGGACGACTTTGCCGCCCTCCTCCTCCCCGGTGCGCCGGCAGAGATAGATCTGGCTGTCCTCCGGGTCCAGATAGTACAGGCCGTACTGGTACTCCATCCCCCGTGCGGCAGGGATGGGGTCCTCCGGGGTGCCCGCCTGGCTGCCCTGGATGGCCGCCCACAAGGCCGCGGTGGTCTCTGGCTCCCATCCTGCTTGGGCGGTGTGCGGCTCCCGACAGCGGTACAGATAGCCGTTGGGCCGCCGCACGATCACGGCCTCCCCCTTGCCGCCGTATGACGTGCCCGCCGCCCACAGCGGATAGAGGGAGGGCACCTGGAGGGCCTGGGCGTCCGGCAGGGCTTGGGCGGTCATGCGGGCCAGGGAAATCACCTCCGCCATGGCCGGCTCCGGCTCAGGCTCGGGGGGCTGGGCGGCCTTCCATGCCTCCCACGCCTCCAGGTCCGGGGCCACCGTCACGCCGGAGCCCTCGATCTCCGGGTCGGGCTCCCGGGTGATGGTGACAAAGCCGTTGTAGGCCACCAGCGTCTCCGCCTGGCTGTCCGTCAGCGGCAGGCAGCCGGGGAAGGGCATAGATTTTGCCGCCGGGTAGGCCCCGCTGGGATTGGGGACTGATTTTATAAATTTCATACTGCTGCCCTCCTCAGCCAATTTTGACGGCATAATACCAATAAGTCATGCCTTTTGCATTGGCATTTCCATTTACATCGTCACCATAGAATTGAACGGTCTTTCCATCAAACTGCATATTTGTAGCGCTACCAAAACCTGACAACACTTGAATATTATTCGGAATATCTAGGCCCCACGGAATACAGGAAAACACAACAGAGGAACAGAGGTTCCCTGGGTTACTGGTCTGAACAGTGGCAAAATATCCCCACAGATCCGGCACAAACGGGAATGTGATCTCCGTGGGGTCATCCTTCCCGTAAGTCCCCGTCCCCACATAGCTGCCGGTGCAGATCTGGGCGGGGAACTGGGTCACCTGATCCAGCGTCTTCCCTCCCGGGATGCGCACCGCCTCCGCCAGGGTGACGGGGAACTTCACCGCGCCGGTGGCGTCCTGCCACTCCACCACGTCGCAGGGGCCCGCGGAGGTGGTGACCGGTGTCTTGGTATAGGTCCAGGCCCGGGCGGCGCTGACAGCCCCCGTGGAGGCCTGCACCGTGGCCAGGATGTCAATGGTCCCCGCGCCGGTGGGCAGGTCGATGACCGGGATGCTCTGGGCGTAGCCGCTGGACACCTCCAGGGCGGTCCACAGGGCCCCGTTGACCCGCAGCTCCAGGGAGATCTGGTTCCCCGTGTCCGAGCTCACGGAGTATGGCACGTCGTTGACCAGCGTCCCCAGGTCCCCGTCCTGGCCGGAGATCACCAGGGCCGAGGCCGACACCACCGGGATCTCCCCAGAAGTCGCCCAGGCGGAATCCGCCTCCTCCCCCGTGGCCTTGACCCGGTACTGCACCCAGCTCCAGGCCCCGGCGGTCTCGCTGGAGCCCAGGGCCTGCCCGAAGTACACCTGGGTCCAGTCTGCGTCCGTGCTGGCCTTGCGCTCCAGTGTGTAGCCGGTGGCGTGGGTGGCGGCCGTCCAGCTTACAGGGACGGTCTGCCCCTCCATGGCCAGCTCCGGCACAGTGAGGACGGGCACGTCCGGGGCGTTGACCACGCTCCTGGTGGGGGAGGTGGTGTACCCGCTGGACAGGTTCTCCCCGTCGTAGGCCTTGACCCGGTAGCACACCGAGGCCGTGCCGAAGGGCACGGTGTCGGCATAGGACCGGCCGGCCCCCTTGTATCGCTGGGACCAGCTGCCGCCGTCGGTCTGGCGCTCCAGGATGTAGCCGGACAGATTGCCGTCCGGGTCGCTGGCGGCCGCCCAGGAGATCTCCGTCTCCTTGCCGCCGTAGACGGTCTCCGGCACGGTGATGCTCCCCGGGGCGCCGGGGGCGGCGTTGTTTTTCACCGTGTAGGCGCCGCTGGTCTTGTAATCGGACCAATAGCCGTTCTCGTCCTTGGCCCGCACCCGGAAGGCGATGGTCTCCGTCCCAGCGGGTACTGAGACTGAGGCGGCGCTGGGCCTGCTGCTGTAGGTGCCCACCACCGTCCAGCCGCCGCCGTCCAGCCGCTTGCTCAGCTCATAGTTGGAGATGGCCCCGCCGCCGGAAGAGGCCGCTCCCCAGCTCACGGACACATTGCTGCCCCCCTTGGGCGGGTCGGGTGATACGCTGATGCTGGACGGCGGGCTGACGGTGATGGCCGTCCGGTCCGAGTACCAGTAGTTCCCGCTGACCCCGTCTTGGGGGTAGGCGCTGGGGCTCTCGGAGTAGATGTATTCAATGAAAGAGCCCTGTGTTGCACCAGATGGCGTAACTTTATAAAGAGTTGAGGGATTACCATAAGGCGATCCTTGAACCTGTGCGAATCCATGCTCACCACGGAAGAAAGTCTGTTCATCTCCCCCGGATGATTTGTACACATAATCAAAACTAGGCGCGGTAGTAACGCTGAGGGGCGTACACATACAATAGCCGCCTACCGCGGTCCCATATACGTTCGCACTAAGGTTGGTCCGAGCTGGGTTGTTTAATGTGATTTTATCAGCCGTCACAGTGATGCTATCCGAATGCCAAACATACCCACAATGGGACTTAGATGGGTCATAGTTTCCACTTTCCCGTACTGCTCCTGATATTTCCGTTGATGCAGCTGCATATTCAATGTGAGACTTTTCCCACCGATAATACGTTGCCACACCTACACCCCCCTGTTATAGCTGACCTTCCGGTCCAGGTAGTATGTCCCGTCCCTCCGGTCCTCCGGCTCCACCGCCGGCGGCATCTCCACGATGGACCCCGCCATCCCGTACAGTGCCAGGAACGCCTCGTCAGGGGTGTTTACATCCCCTAACAGCACACGGGTCTCCGGGCTCAGGGTCTCCCCCTTCGTGTAGTAGTTCTCCAGGTCCTTCAGGGTGGCGAACACCAGCGTCCGGTCGATCTCCGCCGGCACGGCGGTCTCTCCGGAGAAGATCAGCTGACAGCCGAAGACGAACTCCCGCAGCTGGTCCTCCCCCGCCTGGATGGCCTCCCCGGCCCCAAAGGCGCAGCCGTAGCCCATCAGGATCTCCCCCTCGTCCGGGTCCTGAGCCAGCAGGCCCAGCTCCTCCCAGTCAAAGGCGTCCATCCCGGCGTTGACGAACTGCCCCAGCACCAGGCTCTGGCTGCCCGAGTTGGTCACCCGGGCGATGGGCAGATCCTTCAGCGGCTCCGCCAGCGCGGTGCGCGCCGTCAGGTCCGTCCCCGCCGGCAGCACCCCCGTCCCGATCTGCCACCGGGTCACCGGCGCCCCGCTCCCCGCCGGCACCTTGGCCAGCAGCGCCGCCCCCGCGGCGGTCAATTTCACACTAGGGATCATTCCTGCAATCCACCTCCCACAAGATCATGCTGTCCCCCTGCCGGGCCAGCGCCCCCACAAGGATGGGGGTCTCTATCTCCTTCCGATATTTGATGGCCCAGTCCAGGTGGGCCGGCTTCAGCTCGTTGACAATGTCCACCAGGTCCTGCTTGTGGGCGATCTCCCCGATGGTGTCCGTGAACCAGATCTCGAACCGGTATTCCCCGCTGACCTCCACCAGCTCCGCCGGGGTCTCAAACACCTGGGCGATGCCCAGCAGCTTGGCCGCCGTGGTCACGCCGGTCCCCTTCACCTTGGCCAGGATGCGCTGCCGCCGCCGCTCGTCGCTCTGGGTCGGGTCCACCGGCAGGCCGTAGGCCCGCTCCCACAGCTCCAGCCCCCACCCGCTGGTGGTGCTGGGGAACAGCTGCGCCAGGGTGAACTCCTCGTCCGCCTGGGCCTGCTCCACCAGCAGGGACAGCACCCGCTGGAGCTCCGCGTCCGGCGCGCTCCTCTGGTAGTGCCGGGGCAGCTCCTCGATCAAGGGCTTCATGTCACGCTCACCTCTTTCAGTACCGGGACCTGGTCCGCCTGGAGTATCACGTCCGCCGTGGTGCCGTTCACCGTCAGGGCGGAGAAGTTCTCCACCCCCTCGATGGACAGCAGCAGGGCCAGCACCCGGTTATAAATCAGGGAGTAGGGGCCGTCCTCCTCGGGGCCGTAGTAGATCTTCTGGTACTTGCCCCGCACCAGCTGGGCCAGGTAGTCCTTCAGGCGGCTCTCCAGCTCCGCCTGTACCGCCCCCGGGGTGGTCCCGGACACCGTCACCCCGGCGGAGACCGTGATCTCCACCTCCCCCGCCGTGTCCACCGTCACCGCGGGGCCCACCGGCCGCTTGGCCTGGATGTTGGCCCGCACCGCCTCCAGGATCTCCTCCGCGGCGGTCTGGTAGTTGCTGTCGATCACCGTCACCCCCACGGTGCCCGGTCCCTGGGGCAGTTCCACCACCTTGGCCTCCCCCACTCCCGGGACCTCCAGCGCCCAGCTCCGGTAATCCCACCCGTTTCCGCTGGTGTCCGGCCGCTTCCGGGCCTCATCGATGCGGGTGTAGAGGGCCAGGTCGCTCTCCCGGTCTGTGCCCCCCTCCCCCTGGCTGTTCTTATAGCTCTCCAGCCCGGTGAGGTTGACGTACATCTGTGTCAGGCTGTCCGGCTGGATGTTGTAGGCGCTGCCCACCTCCGCCGCCTCCAGCTCCCCCAGCGCCGTCCCGGCCGCGCCGATGGTCACCGCTGAGAGCAGCACGAACTCCAGTCCCTCCGCCGTGAGGAAGACGGTCCCGGCGTTGACCACTGTCCCCGCCTTTCCCGTCAGTGTCACGGAACACCGGGCCTTTGTCCCCTCCCGGCGCGTCAGGTCGAAGTAGTCGCCCCCCACCAGGTCCAGGAAGCGCCCGCTGCTCTCGTCCACGAACAGCATGGACAGCACCCCGGGCAGGGCCTTGTAGAGCCGGCTCACCGCCTGGCACAGGGGGCCCACCGTGGCGTCGGCATAGCTGCCCGCCATGGAGGACACGCCGGTGGCCGGTTCGATCTCCGCCAGTGTCTCCTTTTTCAGGTTTTCCGTGGTCCGGTCCTCAAACATAGATGGTCTCCTTTCCGTAAACTGTGCTCAGCGCCACCTGCATGTGCAGGGTGGAGCCCTCAAACCGCTTGTCCCGCACCCGGGCCTCCCGGATATAGGGGGACACCAGCAGGGCCTCCGTCACATACCGCTCCGCCTCGCTCAGCTTGGCGTCCGCGGTGTAGGGCTGCCCCACCAGCGCCTCCAGCTCGCAGCCGTAGGACCAGGAGAAGTGGCTGAACCGGTACCGCGCCGTATCCACCGCCCTCCAGGCCCAGCCCTTCACCGCCTCCAGGCCGGAGACCAGCACCGGCTCTCCCCCGGACCACACCGGCACCCCGGCGTCATAGTCCATCCGCACGTCGGTGTACAGGGGCAGCTCCCCCCGGTCGTCCCTCAGCGGCATGGAATACATGGGAAACAGGCTCACAGCGCCACCACCTTGCAGATCAGATAATAGGTTTGCAGGTCCTCCGTCAGCATCACCACGATGTCCCCCTTCTTCAGCGCGAACTCCAGCCGCTTCAGGTCCTGTTTGTCCATGCTGGCCTCCTGGCTGTCCAGGCCGCCGCCGGTGACGCTCCCCAGCTTGGGGGCGCATCCCGGCGCCGGGCAGGTCACCGGCCCGGACAGCGTGCCGCTGAGCTGGAAGAACCGGCCCGTCCCGCCGTCCAGCGACACCTGGTAGGTGTAGTCCCGCTTCAGCGTCTCATTGATCCAGATGTCCTCCCGGTCCAGCTCCAGCCCGTTGCAGGCCACCTTCAGCCCCTCCTGGCTGCCCGCCAGCACCGTTCCCAGAAAGAACTGCGCCGGCCGCTGCACCTGGCTGACCAGGCCCGCCATCACCGACATCATCCCATCCACGCTCTCGTCCAGACTCTTCACGTCGTCGTCGCAACCTCCATATCCCTCGCTTCCGCCTTCCGGCGAAAGCTTACTCATTCCGGTGCTCGTCGTCGTCGCAAACTTCGCTTTGCTCCGCCCGCCTCTCGGCGGGCATCCGCTCCGCTGCGTTGCTCCTCCTCTCCGGGGCAAACCCGCTCCGCTGGGCTTTGCCCCGGTGGGCGGCTGCGCCGCCTGGGGGTCATAGGGGGCGAAGCCCCCTATTCCTCAAAAGGGCGGGTGGGCGGGCACTCACATCTCCCTCCCCGCGCTCACCTTGTTCATCGTATTCCGGTAATTCAGCTTGAACTTCCCCAGGTGCTGGCCATTTTTCCAGGTGTGGGTGTCCCCGTCCACCCAGAACAGGCCGCTCACGCCGCTGCCGGTGTCCCGGAGGATCACCGCCTCCCCGCAGATCAGCTCCATGGGCGGGGACAGCACCTCCACCGTCAGATTCTGCTGGAGGGCATTGTCCTCCAGCACGGCTCTCGCCTCTGCCGCCGCGTCCTTCCCCTTCCGCTGGGTCACCACCCGCTGGAGCGTCCCGTTGCGCCGCTGGGAGGCGCCGTCCTCCACACACCGCAGCAGCCCCCCGTTCTCCGAGTAGATGGCCACCCGGTTGCACAGACCGGTGATGTCCCAGGTGTTGGTCACCCCCATGGTCTGGGCGATCTCCAGGCTGGCCGCGCCGGGCTTTTCCAGCACCTCCAGCGCCCCCTCTCCGGTGAAGCGCACCAGATACCGCTTCCCATTCCGCTCCCCCGCCATGGTGTACAGGGTAGAGATGATCTGATCCAGCGCCACCCCCGGGAACTTCCGCCCCAGGGCGATCCCCGTGGACGCCAGCCGTCCCACCTGGATGCCCTGGTCGGCGCAGATGGTCCGGGCCGCCTGCTCCGGCGTGGCCCGGGTGAATTTGTACCACCCCTGATTCCCCGCCAGGAAGCGGCCGCCATCCAGGGCAGACAGATTGACGATGGAGGACTGGGTGCTGGTGGTGGCGGTGACCAGCTGGCCGGTGAACCTCTGTCTACCTCCCTCCCGGAAAATCAGAGCAGCCCCCTCATCCAGCTCCGGCGGCTCCACGCTGCCGTCTCTGGGCACCGCCAGGGCCGCTGACAGCTCCCGGGCCACCTGATTTTTCGACCCCGTCCAGCTGATGCTCTGCACCAGCTCCGTCACGTCCCGGTATCCACTCCCGCCCGGCTCCACCAGCAGCAGCTGATAGGCATAGTTCCCCACGCTCCGCACCCTCTTTCTAATAAAAAACTTCTTTTCCCCCTTGACGAATACACACTCAATGTGTATAATAATATCAAGAGGTGAAACAATGAAACGTCGGGATCTGATCAAGCTCCTTGAAAAAAACGGCTGGACTTTCAAACGGGCGGGCGGAAATCATGACGTCTACGTCAAAGGCAATGAAAGGGAAGCTGTGGAGCGGCACCGTGAAATCCCAGAAGCGCTTGCACAGGCCATTATCCGAAGGCGGGGGCTGAAATAAGTCCCCCGCCTCAGCAAATAAAGGAGGAAGAATTATGACGGTTGTATATCCTGTGGTGTTTACCCCCTTGGAAGAGGGCGGCTATCTGGCCTATGTCCCTGACTTAAAAATCAACACCCACGGCGAAGACCTGGCCCAGGCCATTCTCATGGCCCGGGACGCGATCGGGGTGATCGGCCTGGATATCGAGGACGATGGCGACCCGCTGCCTGTCCCCTCCAAGTCGGTCCCGCACCAGGATAACGAGATCGTTTCCCTGGTAGATGTCGATTTGGCCGCATACCGCCGCGCGCATGATATGCGGACCGTGCGGCGCAATGTCACCCTGCCCAGCTACCTGAACGAGCTCGGGGAAAAGGCCGGCCTCAACTTCTCCCAGGTCCTCCAGGATGGTCTCCGCCAGCGCCTGGGGGTCCAGTGATTTTTTCTGTCAAGGAGGTTGCTATGAGCAAGTTTTTGGCGGCCCTCGGGGCCCTGCTGATCATCTTTGGGCTGGTGAAGCTGGCGCTGGCCATGATCCAGAAGCATGGAGAGGACGCTTAGGCGTCCTCTTTTTTGCCTCTTCGGCAAATACTCCGCCGCTCGGAGCGTGGGGGCCCCTTTTACCCGCTCCGCCTGGGTCATGATTTGGTGGGCGGCTCCGCCGCCCGTGGCGCGGGTCTCTCCCTCTCCCTGCCCCAGGGCGGCAAGGCCGCCCGCAGGGCTGCCGGGGGCGTGGGGGGCGGAGCCCCCACACCTTCAAAAGGGCGGGTGGGCGGGCATTTCATCCCAACACCCACCCCTGCGTCACCGGGTCCCACGTGGTGCCGATCTCCTCCGCCAGCGCCGTGCTCCGGCTGTCCGCTGCCGCCGCCGGCAGGTCATCCGCCGCCGGCACCGTCAGCACCTGGCCGGGGTAGATCAGATTGGGGTTGGTGATGGCCGGGTTGGCCGCCGCCAGCCGCTTATATTGGGCCCCGCTGCCATAAAACTTCTGCGCGATGCTCCACAGGCAGTCCCCGGACTCCACCGTGTAGGTCCGCGCCGATGCCGCCCCTGTCTGGGTGTCCCGGTCTGTCTGGGCCCCGCTGCCGGACACCGCCAGCACCGGCGTCTCCGGCTTGCGCCACTGGCGCATGACAATGGTCACATACAGGTCGTTGGTCCCGTCCTGCTCCCCCTGGGTGATCTCCTCCAGGATGACCGAGGCGTTGACGGAGGTCCCCGATACGATCCACCGCAGCTTCGCTGCCTTGTCGCTCCAGACCTCCAGATCATACAGATACTCATAGGGCGCCGCCCGGGCGCCCGGCACACAGAAGGGGTACAGCTGTGCCGGGAGCAGGACATCCTCCAGAGTACAGTCCCCCATCTTCACGCCCCCCGGCAGGGTGATCTCTCCCAGCTGGTCCAGCCGCACCGTCTCCACCGCGTTGGGATGCCGCCAGAAATATTTCGCGGGTGTCACCGGCAGCACCAGCTCCTTCCCGGTGGCCTCCTCCAAAAAAGACATGATCCTCAGCACGTCGTCGTCGCAACCTCCATATCCCTCGCTTCCGCCTTCCGGCGAAAGCTCACTCATTCCGGTGCTCCTCCTCTCCAAACCGGACCCGCTTCGCTGGGCTCCGGTTTGGCATCCGCTCTATTCCGTTGCTCGTCCTTCCCGGGGCAAATCCACTCCGTTGGGCTTTGCCCCGGTGGGCGGCTCCGCCGCACGGGGTGCGGGTCTCGCCCTCTCCCTGCCCCAGGGCGGCACAGCCGCCCGCAGGGCCCGGGGATCATAGGGGGCGAAGCCCCCTATTCCTCAAAAAGGGCGGGCGGGTGGGCTTTCAACCTCTGTTCCCTCCCTGATACTTCAGCATCATCCGGTCCGCGATGACCTCCGCCACCTCCTCGGCGGTCATGTTCCCGCCAAAGCTGTTGTCGCGCACCGTCAAATAGAAGAAAGTGTCCCCCCTGCCCTGGCCGTCAGTCGTCCGCTCTGTCAGCCCCCGTGTTTCCCGGGGGACCAGCAGCCCCGCCCAGTCCGTGGCCGCGGCCGTCTCCAGTGCGGCGTCCCGGCCGCTCAGGATGCCGGCCCATCCCTGGTCCTGGTTCCTGGCCTCCCGGGCGGTCAGCACCCGCTCGCCCGCGTGGAGCAGGGCGGGATAGTTGTCATAGGGCACCCGTTCCAGCCCGAAGGCATACGATCCGGTGCTCCCCCCTTCACTCGGGTCATAGAACGCAAGTGCGGCATTGTATTCCGAGGAATTGGGGTCCATATAAGCCCGGTAACCCCCCGACTGCCGTTGCATCTCTACCAATCCTCCGGCGTTTCCCTTCGTCCGTTCCTGGGCCAGTCCATAGGCCGCTGTGGATGCCTCCAGAGCCGCCGTGTTCTCCCGCAGGGCATCCAGGGACTGCCTCTCCGCATCCTGGACCGCCTTGTACTGGTCGCTGGCCTCATAGGCCGCCTCCGCCATGGCCTGGGCGGTAGTGGTCAGCTCCTCCATCTCCAGCGCCGCCTCCCGGTCTCCCGTGGCCTGGTAGCGGGCGTCGGCCCGGCTGAAGGCGGTCCGCATCTCCCGGAGCTGTTCCCGGTCCTCCTGGCCGAACAGGGTGGTCTCCTCCCCCAGCAGCACCGCGGACAGGGCCTCCCGGGTGTACTGCTCCGCCAGGTTCTCCCGGAAGGCGTCATTCTCCCCGGTGATCCGGTTCAGGTTCTGCATCACCGCCCCCAGTTCTCCGCCGTATGCGCCGATCTCGGCCTCCAGCCCCCGGCTCCGGGTGGCGTTGTACCCCTCGCCGTAAGCGTTGCTGACCTCTGTCATGGTGTCAGACAGGGTGGAGGTCAGGCCGCTGAAGGTCTCCGCCATCAATTTCATAGAGCCGCCGTAGTTTTTTTCAAGGCCCTCTTGAATGATATCAACGGCCTCTCGCCCACTAATGTCCCCGCCTGTGATCATGCTGCGAATATCGCCCTCATCTTTTCCAAGTGCAGAAGACAACATTCCAATGACATCAACACCACGATCTTGGAACATATTGATCTCACCGAGCTGGGCAAGGTCTGTGGATTGCATCCGTGCGAGGGCTGTTGCCATCCATTTCATATCTGCGGCACTTGCGCCCACTGCACTGCCTGCATCACCTATTCCGCGCATCAGTGCTATCATCCTATCCGGAGCGTCACTGAATCCAGTGGCTAAGGCCAATGACATACCGGTCAGATCTGCATACTCAAAAGGCGTCTCCGCCGCCAGTCCCCGCAAATTGTTTAAGTAAGCATCGCCCGTCCCCTCTCCCAGCAGCTTCTCAAAAGCGATGGCATCCAGCTCCCGCTGGGCCGCCGTGCCGCTTCCGGTGCTCTGGGTCTCCTGGCGCTCCGCCTTCTGGGTGTCATACAGGCCGGTGTAGTAGTCGATGAAGGCATCGTCCCGGGCCCCCATGGCCTGTGCCCCACCGGAGGCCAGCCCCAGGGCCCCGCCCAGGGCGGCTCCAATGGCCGTGCCCATGGGGCCCGCCAGCGAGCCCATCGCCGCCCCGCTGGCCGCCCCGCTCAGGGCGCCGGAGAACAGGGTGCCCGCCTCACTGCCCAGGGTGGACCCCACCAGGAAGTTGGCCCACGCTCCGGCCGTATCCCCCGCCATTTCCAGCAGGCCAGCCCTTCCCAGGGCGGACAGCACACCCGCACTCCCGGAGGTCTCTGCCCGGTTGTCCGCCTTGCTGATGGCCCCCGTGGCGTCCAGCAGGTCCTTCGTCGTCTGCCGGGCCCGTTTGCTGACCATTTCCAGCTGCCCACGGACATTCTCATAATTCCGATTTGCCTGTTCAAAATCCGCCCGGGCGGCCTCGCGCTCCGCCTCTGTGGCCGACTCGCCCAGCTCCTCAAACGCCTTTTTGGTCCGCGCCAGCTCTGCCTGCGTGTTCTTCAGGTCCACATTTTTCAGCTGCATCTTGGTATTTGTCAGCAGATCCAGCGTCTTTTGCAGCTGTTCGGCGTCCTGCTTGGTGGAGGTGATCGCGTTTTTCATCTTCACCACAGACTCAGACAAGTTATCCGTCACACTGAAGGCAATGCTGGCGTCCGTGCTCCTGGCCATCAGATCTCCCCCTCCTCCCGCCGTTTATGGTCGATCAGCAGCGCGCACACCACCGCCCGTTCCCCCGGAGGACGCCGAAGGAAGTCCCCCGGGAAAACGCCGTGCTCCACCAGCAGCCGCTGGGCGGCGGCCAGGTCTGCGCGCCTGGTCAGTTTTTTTCCAGGTCCTCCACGGCGGCGTGGATGGCCGCCCCCATCAGCTGGTCCGCCGGCAGGGGGACCACACTGCCCACACTGTACCCGTGGAGCAGGTCGATGGTCCGGCAGATCTTCTCCACCTCTCCCTTCCGGAGCAGCCTTTTCAGCCCGTCCGCCGGCGTGGCGCATTTCATTTTCTCCTTGTACCACTCCGCCTGCTTCAGCTCCGGGTGGTTCGTCACACAGGACAGGATCAGATGGATCTGTGCGTCCTGCTCCCGGCTCAGCCTCACCAGCTTGTCATAGGGCAGCTCCCTCAGCTCCAAAACGATGCCCAGCCGCGGCAGCTTCACCGCCGAGGTCTCCGGCTCAAACTCCGGCAGATCCAGCAGGCTGTTGATGATGTCTGTCTTCTTTGTGGTGCTCATAGTGCCTCCTTACTCTGCTTCGATCAGGTCCAGCAGCTCATACCGGCTGAAGGTAAAGGGGGCCGTGACGCTCCCCACCGTGGCCGCCTTCCAATCCGCCAGCGTCATGTCGTCAAAGGACACATTGTAGAGCGCCACCCGCTCTGCGCCCCAGCTGTCCGGGTCGCTCAGTTTAAGGATCACCGTACACCGCACATCGATCCCATCCTGGATTCCAGACTCTCGCTGGACAAATCCACTGTCCACATGGTGCAGGGTCAGGCTGCCCGTCCCCTTCCCGCTGGCGGCTTTGGTGTCCTCCATGAACTGGCCGCACAGATTGATGGTCGTTTTATTTTTTCCTACCTTAGCCTGCGCAGCAGAACACTCTGCGACCTTCTCTCCATCCACCCATGCCTCGCCCCAGGTGCCATTGATGACTCGCTTCGCACTGTCAATGGTCCGTGCCATATCCTCTCAACGCTCCTTTCCACTTACGCCGCGCCCGGCAGGCTCATGGCGCTGAACAGCACCTCGAAGTCCTCCATGGCGTCCACCAGCCACCCGCCGCACCGCAGGAACACCCAGGAGCCGGTTGGATACGCCAGCACCTGCTGGCGGGTCAGGTCAGCCACCTCCACGCCCTGGGACTTCAAATAGTTCAGCTGCCGGTCATAGTCGATCTCGCAGAAGCTCTCTCCCGGGCTCAGCACCTCGGCCCTCTCCAGATAGTGCAAATACTCCAGGATGTACGCCACCAGCAGCTGCTTGTTGTCGTAGGTGTTGGGGTACTGTCCCAGGTAAGAGTCCTCAATGGTGGTCCGCAGGAAGTACGTGATGAGGTCCATCCCCTCCACGATCTTCACCTTCCGCCAATCCTCGTTTCCGTTGACCGGGATGGTGGTCAGGCTGTTCACCGCCCGGGCGATCTTGGCCTTCTGGCCGTCGTGCAGCAGGATCAGCTTGCCCGCGTTGATGGCCGTGGTCTGCTCCTCCTCGTTCCGGGCCGTCACCGCCGTCAGCTCCGGCAGGGCGGCGTAGGTGGCCGACATGCCCATGGGGATGCCGGCAAAGATCCCGGCAAACCTGGCGCAGTATTTTGCCGCCGTCAGGCTGCCGGAGGCGTCCTTCATCCCCGTCTCGTCCACTTCGATGATACCCATGTCATCGCTCCCGGTGGTCTGGAAGGGCCGGACCAGCTTCACCGTCCGATAGGCTGCCCGCTGGGCCTTGACCCACTCGTTCAGCACCTCCAGCTCGTCCTCTGTCACATCCGCCGGTCCCGCCAGATAGTCCACTGACACCGATTCCAGCAGCTTCAGCCCGCCCTCCAGGGCGGTGGTGTCCTCTGTCCCGGTGGCAATCACCACTAGATAGACCAGGCTGGGGCCCCCCCGGTCGCTGCCCTCAAAGGCCAGCTTCACCAGGGCCTGGTTGTCCACCCCCAGCTCTGTGGGGATCATGGTGTCGCTCACCAGCTTGTGCAGCCCCTGGGCCTTGGCATCCCGCACGATCATCCCCACGTAGCCCTTTTTGGCCCGGTTGGCCGTGGCCTGAGCCGCCTTCTCAAAGGCGATCTTCAGCTTGGGCAGTCCAATGCTTGTTGCGCTCATATTCTCATTCCTTTCTTCGTCGTCGCAAAGTCCGCTCCACTCGGGACGGCCTGGCGGCCATCCCTCGCTATGCTCCCTTGCTCCTCCTCTCCAAATGGAACCCGCTGCGCTGGGCTTCCATTTGGGGCCGCCTTCGGCGGCTTCTCATAAGCTCCATTTCGTTCCGTCCGGCTCCCGCCGGACATCCGCTCTATTCCGTTGCTCGTCTTCTCCCAACGGCGACCGCTCCGCTGGGTCGCCGTCGGGCCCCGCTCCCTGCCCCAGGGCCCGGGGGGGTGGGGGCAGAGCCCCCACACCTTCAAAAGGGCGGGTGGGCGGGCTTTTGACCCATTTTGATCTCAAAGTCCATCATCGGCGGCACCCCGCTCTCACTCTCCGCTGCCGTGTCCTCGTCCACATAGCCCGGTCTGGCATCGAACCAGGATGCCCGGAAACCGACATATGCCTCTCCTGGTCCAGGCGCTTCTGCGGAGACACCGACCATAATGTGCCGGTCTCCCACCGAAACAGCAGGCCCCCCGAACTGACGCAGCACCTTGTTTTGCTCCGCCCGCAGCGCCTCCGTGCTCTCCACCGTGTAGGCGTCTGTTGCGGCGTACAGCGTCAGCTCTGCCGAAAAGTCCCATCGGACCAGGCCGGCATTGGCGTCCGTATAACCGGCCTTGACCACATACAGGAAGCCGGATGGGCGTTTGAAGTCCGAAGGGCAGAAATCCCGGTAGAGCATCCGCTCCGGCCAGAGCTCGGAAATGCGGTCCGCGATGGCCTCCATCAGATCCTCATAGGTCACAGCAATCCCTCCAGTCCTCTCACGATCAGCTCCATCAGGGCATCCACTTCCTCCTGCCCCATTTCATCCACATCCTGGCGCACCGCCTGGTAAAACCATTTTCCGGGGACGGCCGCCTTGCGATATCGGGGGCGGTATCCCTTTCCCCCTCGTGGGCCTCCGTGGCGGTGTCCCCCCTCAATGGCGTTCGTGACGTACCCCACCGCATACCGCTTTCCGCTCTTTGTGGTCTGGTAGGTGTCGGCCTTGGCCCGGACGGCCACATAGCCCCCCTTCGTTCCCATATGGGGGGCCTGCCATCCGGCCACCTTCCCGCTGCCGCCGATCTTCCTCTGGACATCCAGCAGCAGGTACCGCCACATCTGCTCCAGTGCTTTCCGCTTCCCGTCCGGGAACTGCTTCAGCAGCCGGTCCCAGCTCTCCACCAGCCGGTCCAGGCCGCTGGTATCCACCGTCTGGGCCATCACACATCCCCCCGAAAGACGATCTCATACTCATTTTTGTATGGGTCCAGCACATGGCAGGCCGTCACGTTGTACACTGCCTTCGCCGGTCCCTCCTGTACCGTTACCAGGTCTCCGCTCTTCAGGACGATCATCTTCGGCACCACCAGGACATAGCTGGCATCGGTCTCTGCATGGGTCTCCTCCCGCTCATATCTGACATACTTCTCTGTCAGCACCCCGGGGAAGGTCTGGCGCATGGTCTCCCGGGTCTCAGGCCGTCCGGCCTCCCCCACGGTGTCCTCTGTCCGTGTGGCCAGACAGGTCACTGGTTCCACCAGCGCCGCCTGCACCCGCAGGTGCAGCCGCCCCTCCGGCAGGACAGCGGTCAAAAACAGATGCCGCTCCCCCCAGAGGATGGCCTGGTGGAGGGTCAGCGGCTGGCGGCGGAGCACCAGCTCCGCTCCCCGGGCCCCGATGCCCACGGAGGAAAACAGGTTCTTTTTTACCGTGTTCAGTTCCACCTGTCCCCGCGCTTTCCGCACGCTCTCCCAGGTCCAGACACCGTTCGGGCCTTCCTTCAGCTCCATCACCTCAAGCCGCTCCCGCAGCTTCCCGGCGTCAATGCTCGGGGTCATCGTGACACCACCTCTCGTCGTCGCAAACTTCGCTCTGCTCCGCCCGCCTCCCGGCGGGCATCCGCTCCGCTTCGTTGCTCCTCCTCCCCCAACGGCGACCGCTCTGCTGGGTCGCCGTTGGGTACCCGTTTCCCGCTGCGCTGGGCTCCGGTTTGGTCCCCGCCTTACGGCGGGCATTCTCTCCCTGCCCCAGGGCGGCAAAGCCGCCCGCAGGGCCCGGGGGCGTGGGGGCTGTGCCCCCACACATTCAAAAGGGCGGGTGGGCGGGCCTTCAAATCCCTTCCGACAGCTTCAGCTGGGTCAGCTTTCTCCGAAAGACCGGATTGTCCTGGAGTTTCCCGGCATCGAACTGCGCACCCCGCTGATCATATTCGTCCAGCACCATGGCCAGCATCACGCTCAGCCATAGAGCCAGCCGTCCGGCGTTCTCCGGGCCGGGGCGGGTCACCCCCGCCCCCTCCAGATAGCTCTCCGCGCTGTCCCACGCCTGATCCAGCACCAGCAGGTCCACCTCCTCCGGCTCCGGCTCCTGGCAATAGGCCAGCACCCGGCCCCTGAACTCCTCCGGGATGGCCATCTCATACCACCAGGGTCATGCCATTGGCCGGGGGCAGATACATCCCATCCGCTGCGGCCAGCACCCCGCACACCACCGCCGCCGCGGCGTCGTGCTGGAGCTTGACCGCCACATACCGGCCGTTGAGTGGAGACACCTGATAGCTCACCGCCACCACCTGGGGCTCCGTCCCCACCGGGTCCGTAAATACCGCGGCCTCCCCCACCGCCTTGGCGCCGCTCCCGGAGGCGTCATCAGCCGCCATCAGCGTCACCGTCAGGCTCTTCCCCTTTCCCAGGGCGGCGGCAGAGATCAGAAAGGCCACCTCCTCCGTCCCGGAGGCGTCCACATATCCCGTGGTCTTCTCCGTGGATGCCTCCACAGACTGGGGGGCAAACACGTTTGCAAAGGCCAGCTTCTCAAAAATGCGCTTCATTGACGCTCCTCCTTACTTCCGGTCCGCCAGCGCCACAAAGGGGCTGCGGGTCTTGGTGCTGTTCTTGATGGTCAGGGGCTTGCTCACCTTGGGCGCGCCGTTGCACCGGAACACCATGCGGAAGCAGTTCTGGTCCGTCAAGAACTCCACGTGGATGGACCAGTCCTGTTTCGCCGTACCCTTGGTCAGCAGGATGTACATATAGGGGTCCACCAGCAGGATGTCGCCCTTGCTGCCCAGGGCGGAGCAGCTGTCCTCAAACAGCACCGGCTTGTTGAGCACCCGCTGGGTATCGAAGTTGCCCAGGCCTCCCTCGGGGTTCCACAGGAACTTGGCCGCCTCGCCGCTCTGGATGGCCAGATAGGGCAGCTGCTCCTCCACGTCGGGGTGCATCAGCCACGCCAGCCGGTCCCGGTGCCGGGGCATGGCCCGGGCCTGCATCTTGATGGCGTTGGCCCCGGTAAAGGTGCCCGCCGCCTGGCTGCTCTCCTTGTCCACCGCCAGCAGCGCCTTGGAGTGGAGCAGGCCCAGGGGCTTGCCCACCCCGTCCCCGGAGATGACGCTCTCCGTCAGCAGCCGGTCCGCCGCCAGGGTGAAGGCGCTGCCGAAGAAGCCGGTCATAAAGGCCGCGTCGGTGAGCATTTCGTCGGTGGCGTAGGCAAAGCCCATCATCTTCTCCAGGTCCATCTTCATCTCCCGGAACTGGGGCCGGCTGGCCGCCACGGTGCCCGCCTCGCTGGCCCAGTACATCTGCACCCCGCCGAACACTGACTTGCTCACATCGGTCTCGTCCACGCTCAGCCACCGCATGGCATTGGCCGCGCTGGAGCAGGTCTGTCGGTCCAGCCGGTTGAGCAGGGGGCTCTGCTGCACCGCGCTCTCCAGGATCTGCCCGGCAAAGTCTGTCTGGATCAGGAAGCCGCCGTCCGCGCCGGTGCCCTCGTTGGCCCCCAGGGCCGCGTTGTTCACCTGCTGGAGCCGCTTGTCCTCCACGTGGCTCCTCCGGAAGTCAGAGATGGCCTTCAGCTGCTCCCCCAGGGTAGCGAAGGGCTTGGGGGCGTCCTTCCCGCCGTCCCTGGGCTTGCCCTCGCCGTCGTGCAGCACGCCGTCATAGACGGGGTCGGCGCCCTCACGGCTGGCCTTGGCCAGGGCCTCCAGCCCGGCGATCTGCTTGTTGATGGCCTCCATTTGGTCGGCCAGGGCGGTGGCATCGTCTAGCTTGTCCTCCTCCACCAGCTTGGCGGCCTGGTCCTTCAGGTCCTTTTTCCGGGCCCTGAGGTCGGTGATCTTCTCCATGTAGTCCATGTTTTTCTCCTTTCTCATCTTGCATGTTTTCTTGTATGCCAGCCCTGAGACGGCACAGCCGCCCGCAGGGCCCAGGGGGTCATAGGGGGCAAAGCCCCCTATTCCTCAAAATGGGTGGGTGGGCGGGCTTAAAATCGCTCCAGCACCCTGAGCCGTGCCAGGATGCGCTCCGCCTGTTCCTTCCGGGCCGCCTCGGCCCGCTGTCCCGCCACGTGGGACTGATATCCCTCCCGCATGGCCTGGGTCAGCCGGATGCGGCTGCCGGCTGCTGCCACAAAGGCCGCCGGGTCCGCCACCTCCGCCCCCGCCCCCACGATCTCGTCGATCAGGCCGTACTCCCGTGCCTGGGTCGGGGTGATGAAAATATCCCGGTCCATCAGGGAGATCAGTTCCTCCCGGCTCCTGATCCCCTCCCGGGCCCCGCTCCGGGCGGTGTACACCTCCAGGAGGCAGTCCCGGGCGTTGCGCAGGGACTCCGCGGACCGGCGCATGGCCCGGTAGTCCCCCTCGGCCCCGCCGCTGGGGTTGTGGTAGCACAGCAGGGCCCCCGGCTCGCTCTGGATGGTCTGGCACCCTGTGGCCGCCAGAGTGGCCGCCGAGGCCCCGTAGCCCTGAAACAGAGCCGTGGTCCTGCCCTGGTAGCGCCGGAGCATGGACCGGATCTCCAGCCCCACCGTCATGTCCCCGCCGGGGGAGTTGACCAGCAGGGTCACGTCCTCGCCCCCCGCCGCCTCCAGGGCGGCCTGGATGTCCATGGGGGCCGTGATGTCCCGCCAGCCCCAGAAGCGGAGCACGTCGGCGCTGTCGTTGTCCCACAGCTCCCCCCGCAGTGCGATATCAGGCATTGCTTTCCTCTCCTTTCAGCACGGACTCCAGGGAGCCCAGATTTTTGGTCACCAGGAATCGCTTGCCCCACCCGCCCGGGATGGGGTTCTTCTCCTCCTTGGCCCGGCACTCGTCCGGGTTGAATACAGAATTTTGGATCATCTTCTCGTAGAAGTTTGCCCGGGTGGTGGGGTCGGCCCTCAGCAGCGCCTCCACGTTCCCGTGGACATAGACCCCCGCGTCCCGCTCCTGGGGCAGGGGCAGCTTGTAGCTGTCCTCGCTCTCCCACTGCACCACATAGGGCAGCAGGGTGTCCGTCACATAGTTGAGACGCTGCTGGGCGTTGCTGTCATAGCTCTCCTTGCCCGTCTGGAGCATGTGCTTTGGGATGCCGGTGAAGCGGCTGATCTCCTCCACGCTGAACTCCCGGGTCTCGATGAACTGGGCATCGCTCTGCTTGACCCCCAGCGGGGTGAACTTCATGTCGTGGTCCAGCACCGCCACGGCAAAGGCGTCGTCCGTCGCGTAGGCCTGGAACTGCGATTTCACCTTCTGACGGGTCTCCGGGCTGGCATCAGAGTTGATCTCCACGATGCCGGACAGCCTCGCCCCGTTCTGGTAGAACTTTTTCCCGTACCGCTGGGTCATGGCGTCCACGGCGATGGCCTCCCGGGCCAGGTCCAGCAGCCCCCGGCCCCGGATGCCGTCATAGGTCTCAAAGTAGAGGAAGGACAGCTCATAGTTGGCAAAGGTCCGCCGCACTCCTTCCACGTTGTAGTCATACCAGTATCGCCCCGTCTCCTGGTCCTTTCGGATGGCGCAGCAGTCGCTGGGCAGGGGGATGCGCTGGACCACCCGGCCACCGGGTCCCTGCCGGTTCCACACCGCCCCGAAGCCGTGCCAGAAGGCGTTGGACATGACGACCTTCCGCAGCATGAAGGGGGACATGTGATCGTTGGGCCGAATTTTCAGCACCCGGTTCAGCTCTGGAGTATCCACTGCCACCCGCTCCTCCCCCTCCTTGCGGTAGAGCCCGAAGGGGATCAGCCCGAAGGAGTTGGTCAGGATGCGGTGGGCCGCCGCCACCGGGGACAGCCGCTCCGCGCCGCTCTGGCCGGTGTCCGGCTCCTCGCCGGAGAAGAAGGCGCTGCGGAGGGCCTGCTGCACCTCGTCCCAGGACAGGGTGCGCTCCTCCAGGGATGCCCTGGGCCGCCCCACAGATCTGGCCAGCATCATCTTCCGCCACCTCCCCGGGCCCGGGCGATCACCAGGGCATAGGCCACCAGGCACGTCCCGGCCACCGCCAGGGCCGCCGGCCGCCCCCATGCCTCCCAGGCCGCCCGGACGAAGCACCCGCAGCCCGCCAGGAGCAGCAGATCGTCCAGATACAGGGCCAGCCCATGGCCCAACCGTCTCAGCATTTTCATTTCAAATTCCCCAATCCTCGGATAAAATGTGCTCGTTGATATCGCTCCCTGCCGTCCGCTTCACCAGCACCCGGGCCAGGGCGTTCATCATGGCGGCCACCGGGTCGATACGCTCTGTGTCGTCCTTGTGCCGCTTGCTGAGCTTGATGTTTCCATAGTTGTCCTGGATCTCAATGGCGTTCTGAAGGCACCACAGGACCAGCGGGCTCTCCTCGATGACCACCCGGTCCTGGAGCAGCAGCTCCCGGAAGGTCTTGACTGCCAGGTTCTGCCCCGCACAGGTCTGGGACACCTCCACGCAGAAGTCCTCCCGGTTCCGGTCCTCGTTCATGCGGATGGCCAGGTCGGTGGCGTTGCGTCCGTCGTAGTCCACCTCCTCCACCTCCCAGCCGTGCTCCCGCTCCCCCTCACAGATCCAGTTGTACACATAGCTGTTGTCGGTGACATCTCCGGGAGTGAGGGTGCAGTACCCGCCCTGTGCCCAGGCCGTGTAAGGCACCCGGTCGGTCTTTTCGTGGCGGTCCGCCCCGTTCTCCGGCATGAAGCCGTGCAGCTTCACCCCGATCCGGCCGTCCGGCAGGTCAAACACCGCCGCCGCTCCTGACAGGTCGATCCGCTTGCCCAGGTCAAAGCCGCAGTGGTTGTGGAGCCCGTCAGTCAGCGCCGCAAACTCCTCCGGCGGGACCATGGCCGCCTTGGCCTTTGCCATGCACCGCTCGTCCAGATAGTGGTTTACGCTGCCCACCTGCCACAGACACATCCGCCGGGTGAGAAATTTCCGGATCTTGCTGGGGTCGTTGGAGGTGTAGGCGGCGTTGTGCTCGTCCTGGATCTGCTTGCGTAAGATCTCGCTGTACCGGCTGGGGTACCGCAGACAGGGGTTGGGCTTGCGCCAGGCCGACTCGTCGTGGGGGTTGTCCCCCTCGTCCAGCTCCCGTATCATCACAAAATAGCTCTCATCGGTGACCGATGGGTCCTCCAGCACCCGTTTGGCGTAGGTCTCCTCGATGTAGCAGGGCTTGCTGCCGGCATCGTCGCCGGCGGTGGTGATGACATCCAGCAGGGACTGGACCCGCTTTCCGAAGGAGTTGGTCCCCAGGTCGTAGATCTCCGAGGTGGGGTGTGCGTGGTACTCATCCACCACAAAGTAGCAGGGCGCGCCCGAGTCCTTATTCTTGGTCTCCTTGGACAGGGCCCGCATATAGCCGCCCCGGGTGCGGTGAACGATGGGGTTGGACCGGGGAACCAGGAGCCGCTTGGCGATATTGGGGCTCTTCCGGGCGATCTTCTTGGCATCGCCCAGCACCCGCATGGCCTGGGTCCGGTCCACGGCGGCGCACTCCACCTCCGGCTCCTCCTCGAACCGGGCCAGCTCCGGCCGGTAGGGCGGATAACAGGCATCCCCGCACATGTGATAAATGCCCTGGCATGACTTTTCCGAGCTCTTATAGTTGCCCCGGGCTCGCTTATTGTAGGTATGGGTAAAGCGGCGGGCCCCGGTGTCCTTATGTACCCAGCCGTAGGTGCAGCCCAGGTCGAATACCTGCCAGGGCTCCAGGGTGATGGGCTTCCCCGCGTCCACCCCCCGGACCTGGATGCACTGCCCGAACCACCGAACGATCCGGTCCGCCCGGGTCGTGTCGAACACATAAGGAAAGTCCTCCGTCCCCTGGCGCTTCAGGTCGTCCAGGTGCCGCTGGCAGGCCAGGATCTCATACTTGCAGCACTGCCCCCGCAGCCGTCCCTGGGTCACCTGCTTGGCATAGACGCTCACAGGGTGGTGCAAGCCGCTCTGCCACCGTACAGCCATGTCAGCCACCTCCGACCCTTGTCACGCTCCGGCACGCTCGCTCCGGTCCATCCTCGCTGCTCACGGCCTGCGCGCTCAGTCCCCATACAGATCACTGTCCGGGTCCGCCCTGGCCCCTGCGGCCGCCTGGGCCCGCTTCTGGGCCAGCCGCACCCGTCCGGATGGGGTAAGGCCCAGCTTCTCCGCATACTGGAGGATGTTTCTCTCCAGGCTCTGCATCTTGCCGCTTACGGCATCCAGCTTGGCTGCGGCCGCCTCCACGGCCTCCGGGGCGTCCCTGGCCGTCTTCAGCTCCTTGGCCGCCTGGGCCAGGAGCCGGCACTGGGTCTCATACCGGGCCATCATCACGCAGTACACGCCCAGGGCGTCGCTGTCCAGGTCGTCCAGGATCACCAGCCCCTCCATCCGCTCCAGCACCTTCCGCCAGTAGCGCCTGGCAGCCGGGTTTTTGGTCATGATGGCCGGCTCCTCCATCCTGGACTCCCGTCCCCGGTCTGGGATCACCCCCTCCTCCGCCTGCTCCCGGAGCTGCCGCTCCTCGTCAGTCAGATTCTTGCTCATATTCTCCAGCGCCTTGACCGGCGTCGGCATATCCCATTCACCTCCATCCCCCCAGATCCCTGATCGGGGACATTTTCTCACAAACGAGGGGGCCTGCGGTCTTGCGCCCCCACCCGCAAAACTTTCTTGGGGTGGGGGTAGGTCTGGAAAGCCACAGGCTTTCCCCCGCGCACGAGCCTCTGTGCCCGCCTGCGCATCCAGGCGCGGACGTAGCTTCCAGTCCAACCGAAGCCTCAAATTCTGTTTCGTTTCCGTCGTTCTTCTGCCTGCTCCCGTGCCGTTTTCTGGTCATGGCATCGTTTGCACAGGCTCTGGTGGTTGGCCGGGTCGATGAACAGCGGCCAGCTCCCCCGGTGGGGCTTGATGTGGTCCACCACCGTTGCCCGGGTGCGGTGCCTGGGGTCTCCGGGCGGATACTGCGCGGCGCACTCGCGGCAGAACGGCTCCCGCAGGAGCTGCGCCGGGCGCAGGTCGTCCGTCCAGATAGGCAGGCTGTACCAGCTGTGATATTCCGCCGAGACCCGGCGAGGGGCTTTCTGGGGCTTGTGCTTGGGACAGTACCCCTCCCGGGTCAGGGCGGCACACCCCGGGTGTCGGCACGGCCTGAGCGGCTTCAGGGCCATGGGCTATCACCTCCAGGCAAAACAAAAAGCGCCCAAGCCACGACACCCGACTGCTCGGGTTGTCATCGGCTCAGGCGCTGGTCACTTTGGACGCGGGCTCAGGCGCTTCGATATTCACGAGGGTCTCCTGTCCGCAGCGTTTGCACTTGCGTGGCAGGTTTCGGGCGGTCGTGTCTGCGCGGACCTTCAGGAGTTTCCCCCGTTGGCACACCGGGCAGATCACCCATCCATCCCTCACGATGATTTTACCACAACGCATGTTCGATTGCAAATCTTTTTGCCCCCTTTTTCTGAGAAATCAAAGAGAATATACTTACCCCCGAGACCGAAAAGAATAGAAAAGCCTATTCTTTTTTCCGTCTGCGCCGCCGCTTGCTCCTGGCCCGTCTCCGGTCCGGCTGGTAGGGCAGCATATATTTGATCCAGGCAAATTCGCCGTATCCATTGCGGATAGGTCCCTGATTTTGCAGGATAATAGCCTCGGGTGGAGCTGCCAGTGTTACATAGTCCGGGACGGTCTCCGTCTCCGGCTCTGTCCGGGCCAGCCCCAGGGAGGGGGTCCAGGTCCGCTCTCCCACCTGTGGGTGCCCCCACTCCCGCGGCTCCTTGGTCAGGTAGCTGGCCAGGTCCTCATAGGTGTGGCCCTGATTGAACTCCAGCCGCCGGACCTCTACGTTGTCCCCATAGATCCAGAGCCGGCGGATCTCCTCCAGGTCTTCTCCGGTACTGTTGACCACCAGATGGTGGTGGAGCCGGCCGCCAGGACATCCACCTTCTGTCACATAAATATAGTGGAGCAGCTGCCCTCGGGTCTTTCGGGCCTTCCGCAGTTTGGAGAGGAACGACCGTATTCGCCGGATGGCCGCCTCCCGGTCCTCCGGCAGGTGCTTGTCATCATAGGTCAGGGTAATAAACAGGTCCCCATTGTCAAAATTGGCCGCCAGTGTCCGCTCCAGCTTCTGGAATGAGGTCCTGGCGTTCAGCGTTTCCCGGGCGGCGGTAGATGCCCGCTGCTTCTGGGCCCTGGCCCTGGGCGAGTCTCCGGCGGCGGCCGTGGTGTAGACCACCGCGCACACGAGGCGGCCGGCCCGGACCTGCTTCAAGGTCTTACTCACCGGCGGCCCCCTTTCCCTCCAGCTCGTCCAGCGCCCGGCCGATCTCCCGCCACTCCTTGATGGTCGGGGAGGCATTGCCGGTCAGGATGTCCCGGAGCAGGTCGTCCGTGATGCCAAACGTACATTTATCAGAGATCCGGCGCAGACAGCCCAGCCCATTGGCCCCCCGGAACAGCTGGAGCCGTTCAAAGATCCGCCGCTTCTCCGCAGCGTTTCTCCCTGTGCATTGCGGACTGGACGGTTCCGGCTCCTCCGGCACCGGCGGCTCCTCCCCCAGCACCACCGGAGGCATCCACCCAAGCTGCTCCACACAGTAGGTCACATCCTTGCCCAGCACCAGGATTCCTTGGGCAATGGACTCCAGCACATACCGCCGGTAATTCTGGAGCGAGCGCACCTCATTCTGGATAGGCAGCCGGATCACCAGGACGGAGCCCGGCTCTCTCACTCGATCCGGCAAAACCGCTTCATGATCCATTCTTGTCCCCGCTCCCTTCCCTCTTTTGTCCGCGTTTCCCCGTGGCCCAGCAGATCCTCCATTGCCAGGTCTGCCTGACCATTCCGACCTCCGGCTGGATCATTGATCTGATCTACCAGCTCCTCCATGTCCTTCAGCGTGGCCAGGGCCCCATACACCCTCGGCGGCAGTGCCGCCAGCTGCGTCCACGGCACCCCCCGGAGCCCCCAGCTCCCGTCCTTAGTCTTATATGTCAGTCGCGCCATTTTGATCTCCTCCGTTTCCAATGTATCTATCCCTCCGGCGGGCGGTTGATCCACTCAAACGAAATAACCCACACCCAGGGGTTTGCCTCCCAGCCGTAAATGGGACGGTCAGCAGGTTTGATGGTTCGCCGTCCCACTTCCATGCGGGGCAAAGTTTGTGCAGGTCCTCTACTGCCGCATCCCGTTCCCGCTTCACCTGCTCCAGCTCGGCCCGCAGTTCTGCATTTTCGGCCATCAGCCTTGTTCGCTCTCCGATCCCAGGCTCGTCAAACGGCAAGTGTGCCAATTCGGACAATTTGTTTTTCAATCGCTCGTTTTCGGCCTGGAGCGTGGGAATTTTAGATATTTCTTCAGCGGCATCTACCATGACCTGCTCAAAATCTGAGCAGTCTACGCCAAGGACTTCGCCATTGATGTGGTATCCATAGGCGCACGCCTCAAAATTGTGTAACTGCTCAATCAGCTTCTCAATGTCCATCAGGTGTCCTCCTCTGCTGGCTGCTTCATCCACTTCAATGCAGCTTGCTTGCACCCTTCATAAAGCGGAATGTTTGGATAAGCACAGATGTAATTGCATACTTCGTCTTTTTCATGCTCACAACACTTACAAAAGTCAGCTCTGAGGAAAATGTCCGCCAACTCCTCGTCGCTCATGGCCCGGATGCGGTCGGCGTTGGTTATTGGGACTATGCTGCCGCAGATCTTCGGCTTGCACTTGCACATATACTGTTGAGAAACACAGTTACAACAATCTCCATCATGCTCAAATTTGCATTTCATCAGGTGTCCTCCTCTCCCTCCGGCGGGCGGCGGTAGGCTATCCAGTTCTTGCCGTATTTGTAGTCCTCTATGCGCTTTGCACAGAAGGGGTCCAGGATATTCCAATGTGGCGGAGGACTTTCTTCCCGCAACCCAACGTGCCAATACGGTTGTTCTCCCATCTCCCGCAGTTCTTCCGGTGTTAGCGCCTCGTTCGGCGGGGTGAGGGTGGGCATCGCCTGTATATCATGCAGCACTTGGTCTAACAGCCATGACGCAGTTTTGCTTTGCCGGACTATATCAGTGTCAAGCAATCGCTCAATGCCCAGCAGTTCGTCTCCATCAATCGCCCTTGCCATCTTTCAGCGCCTCCAATCTCTCCATCACCATCTCCACGGCCTCGTCCGTCATGGGAGCCATACAGAACGGACAAAATCTATACTTTTGAAACTCATAGGAATGAATCTCGAAACTTTCGCCGCAAGAACTACAATAGAATACCGCTGGCCCCTTATTGATATCCTGAACCCATTCACCCGCCATCCTCTCCACCTGCTCCCGGCTGACGGGGCGGAGGGCAGAGAGGGCCAGCGTAAATGCGTCCCTGATTACCGATTTTCCAGGATACATCTCCCTGGCTGTCGTCAGAATCTCAACCGCGTCGTCCCGCGTCATCAGTCAATTCCCCCTTCCACCACATCGACACCATCTTGTCCCGGGTGAGCTTGTCCACCACTCGGCCCAGGTTCCGGCTGCCGTCCATGGCAGCCAGCCGCTCCAGGTTATGCAGCGTCTGCGCCGTCACCAGCACAGATAGCCTCCGCAGGTTCTTCTTCCGGCTCATATTGACTCCTCCTCAAAATGGCAGTTCGCCCTCATCCTCCAGCTCCGAGAACGACTCTCCGGGCTCTGGCGGCAGGCTCTCCTCCGGTGCGTTACCCTCGCTGGGGGCGGCGGCTTTGGCGCCGGCAAAATAGATATTGTCCGCCACCACCTCCGCCGCCCGCCGGTGTGTCCCATCCCGACCGGTGTAGTCCCGGATCTGGAGCCGCCCCTCTACCACAGCCTGCTGGCCTTTATGGAAATACTGCTGCACAAATTTGGCCTTGGCGTCCCAGGCCACCACGTCGATCCAGTCCGTGGCCCGCTCTCCGCTGGCCTTGTCCTTAAAGTCCCGGTCCACCGCCAGGGAGAAGGAGGCCACCGGCTTGCCGCTCTGGGTGTACCGCACCTCCGGCTCATGCCCCAGCCGTCCCATGATCACGATCCTATTGAGCATCGGGGTCCTCCCCCATCTTGGCCGCCGTGCGGAGGGTCATCCCCTCCGCCAGCCAGCTCAGGAAGATCATGGTCCCGGTGGGCAGCCCCTCCTTGATGGGCTGCCCGCAGCAGGGGCACGGGTCGCCCGGCTTTAGCAGTTTCATGTCCAATCCTCCTCCATCCATTCCTCCCGGGTCTTGCCCTGGAGGTACATACATTTTTCTCGCGCGCCCAATCTGGTGCTGTGGCAGCATTGGGGGGCCCATCGATCAAACCACCGCCCGCCGCCGATTCTGTGGAGGGCCGGGGCCTCCCCGAAGCAGTTGCAGCAGGACAGGCCCCGACAGGGCCCCGTGCAGGGCTCAAGCTGTACGAGCAACCGGTCCATGCTCCACCGCCTTCCGCCGCTTGGGCAGTTTGGGGGTCCCGGTGACCTGCTGATACTCCTTGCCCAGGCGCTCCCGGGCCTGCTCAAACCAGCTGCTCATTCCGCACACCTCCCAATGGCCTCCGCCAGGGCCCGCAGGGCCTTGGCCATCCCCTGGGCGGCGGTCTGGTCCCCCCGGCCCCTGGCCTTCAGGAGCATCCCCCGCATCTTGTTGGCCAGATCCTTGCCCTGGTCAAAGAGGACTTCAAACTGGGCCACGTCCTTGTCCGCCCCCAGGGCGGCCTTTTTCTCCGCCCTGGCCTGTTCCTCCAGCTGGAGCCGGACCTGCTCCAGGGCCTCCTCGGCGTTTTTCCGTTGGGCCTCCGCCCGGTCCTTGGCTTCCCGGGCCTTGTCCAGCCTGTCCTGCATCTCGGCTACCGCCTCAGCCCGGGCCCGCTCAATGGCAGCGGGGTCAGTCACCTGCTCCACCGCCACATCCACCGGGCGGCTCTTCAGCTCGCCCAGCTCCTCCTCCAGCCTGGCCACAGCCTGTGCAGCCTGCTCCCGGTCCTCCTGCGCCCCAGACAAGCGGACATTGAGCAGCTTCATGTCCTCCTCCATCTTGGCCCGGGCCTGCTCCGCCGCAGCCGCGTCCGCCTTGGCCGCCTCGGCGGCCTGCCGGGCCTCGTCCCGGTCCCGGATGGCCTGCTCCAGCTGGCGGGCGCTCATGTCGATCACGTTGTGGTCCTCCACAAATCGCTCCCGCTCGCCCTCTGGTAGGGCCAGGAGCATCAACGCCTTGGATGCCCCCAAATCCGACAACGTTGTCGGATTTGACCACTCCCGGGCCAACCGCATAAAGCGTTGGGCGGAGCGCTCCGAAAATTCCACTCGTTCTTCCAGCCAGGACCGCCACTCCCCGTGGGACAGCATTTCCTTGGCCTCGATCAGGCAGCGCCCAATGGTGAGGATAGCCTCTCCGCCCTGGCGCTTGGCCTCCAAAATGTCCCCGGTGATGGTCTCAATGGTCCGCACCTCTGCCGGCGGCGCCATCGTCTGGGCGATAATCCGCCCCAGATCCGGCTTACTCATGGTTCAGCCCCTCCTTTGTCAGCAGCTCAGCCGCCCACGCCCGGTAGTCTCTGGCGGCGGAGCACCAGGGGCTCCACTGCTGGACGGCCATCCGGGCCCAGGAGCTCTCCGGCACCTTGTCCGTCCTGCGGATGACGGTGTCATATACCGGCACCCGCCCGTCCTCCCGGAGATAGGCCGCCGCATCCTCCACCACCGGGGAACGGTGCCACTGGTTGACCAGCACCCCGGCCACCCGGATCTCCGGCCGGATATACCGCAGGCTGTCGATCTGCTCCATCAGGTCGGCCACGCCGGTGGCAGAGCAGGCGTCGGACAGTACGGGGATGATGACGGCGTCGCTGGCCAGGATGGCGGAGACGCAGGCGGCGGACAGGTTGGGCGGGCAGTCGATGACCATCACGTCATAGGCTCCGTCCTCGTCCACCGCCTCCCCCATGTCCCGCAGGGTCCGGTAGCTCCGGCCACCCTCGCCGCCGGCGGCCTCCAGGTCCAGGGCCCACAGGTCCTCCGACGCCGGGAGGACATCCAGCCCCTCCACGTCGGTATGTACCACCAGCTCGTCATAGCAGATAGCCATGCCCCGCATCAGGGCCCCCAGCCCGTCGTACTCCCCCCGTGGGAGCAGGATCTGGGTGGCGTTGGCCTGCCCGTCCGCATCCACCAGCAGCACCCGCAGGTGGCAGCTGGTAGCCAGCACATAGGCCAGATTCACGGCGGTGGTCGTCTTCCCCACCCCGCCCTTTCGGTTGACGATTGCAAATGTTCTCATGGTGATAACTCCTTTGTGTCAATTTTTTGTGAACTCTTCGGGGGTATCCTCCCCTGGGTCCTCCAGCGCTCCAAACTCCATCTGCTTGTACTGCGGCTCCTCCTTGGTCCGCGGGAGCATGATCCCCACGGAGTCTGGCCGGAAGGTCTGGGTCTCGCCACGAAACACCAGCGGGATCTGTCCTGTCTCGCCCTCCTTGTTTTTGGCCACCCGGAGGATACGCCGGCTCCGTAACAGCCCCGGCTCCTCCCGGAAGATGAACATGACCACGTCCGCGTCCTGCTCGATCTGTCCGGAGGAGCGCAGGGAGGCCAGGGTGGGCGGCTTTGGCTTCCCGCCCTCCGGCCGGGACAGCTGGGACAGGGCCACCACCGTGATGTTGAGGTCCTGGGCCATCTGGTGCAGGGCCTTGGAGATGTAAGTCGCCTGGTCAAACTCGGTCTTTCCCGGCGCCCGGATCAGGGTCAGGTAGTCCACATAGATCACGTCGAACCGGTGGGCGAGGGTATAGGCACGGATGTCCTCCACCGTCATGCTGGACGCCCGGATCAGGGAGAGCCTGCGCTTTTTGACCTCGTCCACCTTGCGCTCCAGCTGGAAGTAGTCCTCCTCTGTCAGCTCCCGGCGCTTGATGCGCTGGCTGCTGACCTGGGCCACCATGGAGCAGATGCGGCTGAACAGCTTGGAGGTCTTGGTCTCCAGGGAGAAGAATCCCACCCGCAGTGTCTCCGCCTGGGCATAGGCCATGGACAGCGCCAGCGCGGTCTTTCCGTCCGATGGGTAGCCGCCCAGCACCACAAAGTCTCCGCCCTCCGCCGTCAGCCCCTCGTCCAGGAAGTCTAGCCCCCAGGGCAGATAGCGAGGCGTCCGCTCCAGCTCTGCGTAGAAGTCCAGCATCCCCTGCTCCATGTCTACGCACTCCATGCCCCGCCGGTCCATCATCAGCTCATAGAGCCGCGACACCGGTTCCCGGGCCGTCTCCAGGGTGATATCCGTGCCAGCCAGGGCCAGCCCCGCCCGCTGGATCTCCCGGAGCCGGGACTGCTCCCGGACAATGTCCATGTACTCCCGGTAGTTCTGCGCCGTCGGGGTCTCCCGCATCAAGGCCAGCAGGTACTTCCGGCGGCCTGGGTCCGGCCCGCCCATCTGGTTGAGCACACACACCGGGTCGATCTTCTCCCCTGCCAGGTGCAGGGCCCGGATGGCCAGGAACACCTCCTGCCCCATGGGCTCGGTGAAGTCCTCCGGCTGGAGGTTGGTCATCACGTCGCCCACGATCTGCGGGGAGATCAGCATGGACCCCAGCACGCTGGACTGGGCCAGCAGATAGTCCGCCATCAGTCCCACCCCCATCTCTGGGGCGGCATGGACTGCTCCGCCGGGCTCCCGCCCCTGCGCAGAGGGAAGACTGATTTCCAGCTGTTGGCCACAGACTGGCGGATCAGCAGCAGCTTGTCCTCCCGGCGGCCCTCCGAGAGCCTGTCCAGCTCACCCAGGAGCATCTTCACCGCCCGGGCCGAGTTGATGGCCCGGAGCTGGGTCCGCAATTCGATAAACGCCCCCAAGGCCTGGTGCAGCTCCCGGTCCTCCCCCACATAGGCCAGCAGGAGGGGCTTGGCGTCCTCCGCCAGATCGTACTTGCTGGGCCGTTTGCCCCCCTGGGGGGCTTTAGGGGGTTTTTTAGTCTCTTCTTCTGTTAAGTCTTTATTCTGTTGTGGCGGAAAACCCGCTGACGGTGTTTCCCGTTGACGGTTTTCCCCGTTGACGGTATTTTCGGGCAACGGCGTTTTTTCTGCTTCACCGTTGGACGGGTTTCCGGGCAACGGTGGCGCCTCGTCCTGGAGGACATACACGTTGCCGCCGAACTTGCCGCCGCTGTCATGGGACTGCTCCCGGATCAGGTAGCCCACTGTCTGGAGCTCCTTCAGCAGGCGGCGCACCTTCTCCCGGCCGCATCCGGCCTTGACCGCCAGCCCGGACACGGTGTACTCCCAGTCGTCAGGCAGGGAGACTATCAGGGCGAACAGCCCCCGGGCCTCCAGGCTCAGCCGGTCATCCTGGGCCACCTCCCGGAACAGGACCACATAGCCCTTTTTCCGTCCGCTGCGGACGCTGCTCTCACCCATGGCGGCACCGCCTTCCGCCCCCTCTGTAAACAAATCCGTCCCGAAGACAGACCGCTACACCATTTGTCAGCCGGACCCAGGGCTCCCGGTTATCTGGCGTGACCTCCTTCATCGGATCGATGGGCATGTCGTACTCCTCCGCCCCCCGGAAGCCAATACGGCGCAGAGCCACCCGGCGCCCCGCTGGCTCCAGGTCTTTGAGCACATCCGGCCAGCCGCCGCCGTTGCAGGCCAAAAACAGCAGCTCCTGGCGTTCCACCTCTCGGGCCCACTCTTCCCGTAAATTTTCTGGGATCATCCCAATCCCCCCTTGTCAAACACATGTTCTCGTGGTATAATGCAGATGTTCTCATGGTTGACAAACCCCTTTGTCAACTGTCCCGGACGGTTTGAGTGAGCCGTCCGGGACTTTTTATATCCCATCATCCGTCCATCTCCGGCTCGATCAGCGCCAGGGAGCCGTCTCCCCGGACCACGGCCAGCACGATCTCGCCGCCGGCCAGCCGGGCCCGGTAGTTGTAGGTGGACAGACGCTCCACCTCCCTCAGCTGCTCCGGCCCGTACAGCCCCATCAGCTGGTCCGACACATCCGCCGGTGTTGTCATGGTTGCCATCATACTGTTACCTCCCAAAATACACGGCGCAGGCCAGGACAAAGGCCCCAGCCGAAAGCGCCAGCATGCCCCACTCCGCTGCCTCATAGAGCCAGGGGTGTTTTTTCTTCAGTCTGGACCACATGTTTCCGCCTCCCTACCAGATCCCCTGCGCCTGGAGGCACTGGGTGACCACGCGCTGGATGTTCCGGCGGCCCTCCTCCCTCTCTTCTGCGGTGTAAGGGATCTCCCGGTGCCGAATCATGCTCCTGGAGATGCCCATCTTCGGCCCGGCGTCCGAGAATACGGTCCGGTCCACCCGGACGGTCCTCCCCTGCCGGTCCTGGATCTCATGCAGGCCGCTCCATTTCGTAATTGTCAAGGGATATTCCTTGTCTCCGTTTGACTCCGTAGTCTGCGTCACCTCCACGACCAGATCGGCCTTCACAGCCTTCTCCCCGTCTATGTAGATCACCGGGGTCCCCATGGGCGGGCTGGCCTCAAAGGTGACCGACTCCGTCACCTGGACCAGATTTCCATCCTGGTCCTCCACCTGATGAGGGCCCACCCGGCGAATCACTTTGACCCGGTACTCCTTCCGGGTCACGATGTCATACCAATAGTCCATGGTCTCTGTCACTTCCACGCCGGTCACCTCCCTCGTCATGGTATTCATCGGCGCTTGTCCGTTTTCGTGCTGCTGTCACTCGAACATTTGTCTTGTTCCCCTCCCCCGCCCGTGGTAAAATATGGGCGGTAGGAAGGAGGTGAAACAAGGTGGATAAAGCAACAATCGAAAAAGCCGTTGACTCGGCATTTGATTCCTGTCTTTCGGAAATCTACCCTTTGGTCAGTCAAGAGTTATATCCTGCGGCATTTGCAAACGAATATAGTTGGTTGAGAGTAAAAAATGTATTCGATTTACAAAATTCTGCTATTCGCAAAGCAGTAAAAAAAGCTCTGTCTGATATACTTACAAATCCTAGTTGACCTTTGCCGCCAGCTCGTTCTGGCGGCTTTCTACTTCTGGATCATGCCCCATCACGTATTGCAACATCTGTGGCAGGATCGCTACTTCTTGGGGGTGACCATTGCCCTCCAATACCCGAATACAGAAATTTCTCACAGCTTGCTCCAAAGACACATCTCTTCTCTCCATCTCCTCACCCCCTCTCCGCCCCCGGCCCGGCCGGGGGATTTTGTGTTGCCCTCCTCCCGTCGCCTATGGTAAAATTGGGGTGGTAGAAAGGAGGTGATTTACTATGGACTTACGGATTAGAATTAAAGCTGCTCTTTTAGAGCTCAAGAAGGCAAGTCTGTCTGTTCCTGAAAATACAGAGGGGAAACTGCATACACTCATAGAGAAATATGACATGATTTTTATGGGACCAAAAATGAATGTAATCAATTCCATAGAACTGCTTCACACATTGAAGGAAAAGTTTTCGATTGACATTTCTTTAGAAAATCTCAACGGGCTGCTTCCCAACCTCTGTACTGAATTAGGGATGAAAACAGAGTCGCTTATCTCTTTGCAGGACGCAGGGGAGCCTGATCCTCCAATAGCGACCTATTTAATTACGCTTTTTTAATAGTAGATCGCCTTCTTTAATAGGGGGCAATCCAAGCTCCTGTCTGATTCCGTTAATTGTGGATTGTCCCTTTTTAATTTTCTCCAGATAAGTGTTCATTTTTTCTGGGGTCACATTTCCCACCTCTTCCACCCGCTCCCGCTCTTGTCCAGCGGGGGCGGTCGGTTTCTTTTCAACTTCCATCCCCCTCACCCCCCTCTCACGCCCCCGGCCGGGCCGGGGGTTTTCTGTCACTCGAACATTTGTCTTGTCCCCTTCCCCCCACCCGTGGTAAAATATGGGCGGTAGGAAGGAGGTGAATCCATGAAGCAAGAGCTCATTCAGGAGCTGGCCCTCATTTACGTCAAGACTCACACGAACGCGGAAACCACGGTGGACGAAGTCTATGGACTTTACAAGAAGGCCGCGAAGGAACTTCAGAAACTGGACGGAAAGGATTTTAATAATCATGTGTCCTCTCCGGATTTCAGTCTTTAAGTTCTTCACTCAGCGTCACTGGTTGCCGCCAGTGGCGCTGTCCTTTTTTACGGAAATCTGCGTGAGCTCCATCCCACAATCCAAAACAATACATTCTTCGCCTGTTTTTTCTTTCACCTCTTTCCGAAGCACTTCCTTCGTGTTCGGCGACAATTCGCCTGGAGCTGATAAAACAATCATCTCGTCACCCCCTCTCCGCCCCCGGCCCGGCCGGGGGTGTTTTGTTGTCAGGCTCCTTAAAGAGTTCATCAATAGTACAGTGGAATAACACCGCTAATTCGGGCAGTAAATCCGCTCTTGGCTTTGCCAAACCGTTTTCCCATCTTGCTACAGCCTGCTGGCTTACATTGACGGACTCAGCAACCTGCTGTTGTGAGAAACCTATTTTCTCACGCAACACCCTAATGTTGTGCATTAGTTACTTCCCCTTTTGTTTTAACTACTTTTTGTTGTGCGTTTAATATAGTACTATTTTTTGTTGTTGTCAATAGCAAATTTTATTTTCTCTATTGCGATTTACAATTTTATGTTGTACTCTAGTAGCAACAGGGGGTGGAATCAGTGTTTAGTACTCAGCTGCGCAAGTATCGGTTGGCTGCTGGTTTAAGTCAAAAAGAACTCGCAGGCAAATTATTTGTAAGTCAGCAGGCCGTTGCCAGATGGGAGACTGACAAAGCAACTCCAAACCCCGAGACAGTGGTAAAACTGGCAAAAATTTTTGGGGTCACTACCGATGAATTGCTTGGTAAAGAACTGGTTTTAGGTGGAGAAGGCAATGCCAAGCAGAATTTCAGGGAAAACCTTCAGGCCGCCTTCTGGGGTGGCGAGAAGGATCTGACCCAGGAGGACCTGGACGCCATGTGGGACGATGTGGAACGATTTGCCGCCTTTGTCGCCCAGAAGCGCCGGGAGGAGAAAGAGAAACATGACTGATCTGCTGGATCTCTACGGTCTGGCCGAGGAACACGGGACAGAGATCTATTGGTTTGACCTGGGGACCGCAGAATCCCTCTCGCTTCCGTTGGAGGACGGCTCCTGTGCCATCGCCATGGACCCCTGGCGGATGTCCACCTTGGCCGATGAGAAGGTCAAGCTGGCCCACGAGCTGGGCCACTGCGAAACCGGGGCGTTTTACAACCGCTACGCCGCCCGGGACATCCGTCAGAAGCACGAAAACCGGGCCAATAAATGGGCATACAAAAAGCTCGTCCCAGAGGACGAGCTGAAACAGGCCTTTCTCCAGGGCTACCACGAACCCTGGGAGCTGGCAGAATATTTTGGAGTAACCGAAGCGTTCCTGCGTGGAGCGCTCAACTGTTATTTAAAACGATAAAAGGGATTCATAAGAGATTGAATTTATCCATTGTCTTGAGTGAGGATGAATTTAGATGGCAAGTAAGTATGACTTTGTCTCTATCGATTTTGAGACCGCAAACTCCCGATATGACAGCGCATGTTCCATTGGCTTAGCTGCTGTTCGAGATATGGCTGTAGTCGATACATTCTACTCTTTAATCAACTACGACGGAAATTTTTTACCCGCAAATATCTCAATACACGGGATTCATCCCAAAGATGTGATATCCGCACCTACTATTTTCGAATTATACCCTACCCTTCTTAATTTTTTTGACGGATGCCTTGTAATTGCCCATAACGCCCGTTTTGATATGAGCGTTTTAAAATCGTCCCTTGGCAGATGGTACTCGCTTCCCAATTTTAAATATGTCGATTCCGTTGCTCTTACGAAGGGAGTATTTCCTGGTAAGAAAAATCTTCAAAGTTGCGTTAACTGCCTTGGCATAACATTGGAGCATCATCATAATGCACTGGACGATGCCATTGCTTGTGCACGGGTGGCGATTGAATGTACCCGTCGAGCAGGATACTCAGATATTCTCCATTTTTGCATTGAACGTGAGAATATAAAAATACATAATATTTCTGACTTAGCAATTTCTCACTTTTCCGCATTCTCATCTTCCTCACATTCACATTCTAAATTTCAAACTGTGTCTGTAAAAGAGTTATCTCCAGTAACAAAAGAATTTGATCCTTCCCACCCGCTGTATCAAAAGAAAATTGTATTTACAGGCGAACTATCTATATCAAGAGCAGAAGCTATGCAACAAGCTATTGATGTCGGAGCTATTATTAGGACTTCGGTTTCTACAAAAACTGATTTCCTAGTCGTTGGACAACAAGACTCCGAACTTGTTGGCGTAGATGGGAAAAGTTCAAAGGAAGAGAAAGCCCAAGAGCTGATCTCATCCGGGAAAGGGAAAATTCAGATCCTCAACGAAGCAGAATTCCTGTCTATGCTAAATTATAAGCAGGAGGAAGTAAATAATGAGCAACCAGACTATTCTGGTAGG
This sequence comes from Lawsonibacter asaccharolyticus, assembly GCA_003112755.1. Classification (NCBI taxonomy): domain Bacteria; kingdom Bacillati; phylum Bacillota; class Clostridia; order Eubacteriales; family Oscillospiraceae; genus Lawsonibacter; species Lawsonibacter asaccharolyticus. The sequence continues at coordinate 3,317,200 of BFBT01000001.1, forward strand.
GTTTGAGTCACCTGAATACCAGGAAACCAGCTTCCTAGATTCTATCCTCTCTACCCTGCAATCAGTTATAGCCGCCCGTGGTGGAGAGCCAACACACCTTTTCTACAAATCAACGGCAGCTGCATCTGGTCCTTCCAGCGGTTATACCGCCGTCTATCTGCATACCTTTACAGTATTCCGTCTGCATATTCGTGGAAAACAGCACTACATCATGCTTCCTCTTGTTTTTTCTGACCTGATCCCGGAACATTTTCCCACGAAACAGATGAAATCCGAGGGGAAATACATCCGTATTCTAATTGATCCGGAACACCCGGTGGAATTCTACACCGACTTTTTGGTCCAAATCACTGGAGAGGCCATGAACCGCTACCCCAAGGAATGGGACTGCTGCTCTCGATACATGGAGTGCAGCGACGCAAAAGCATGTGTTCATCCGGACAAAGAATTTGCACTTGGGTGTGGTTATCGGAAAATTTTGAATTCTGGCCGTATTTTCTATGGGAAAAATCGTAACGTCGATTAAAAATAAGAAAGAAGTCCTCACCATGACCGAAACAGACCTGGCCGCCGCGCTCCGCCATTGTATCGATGACTGCGGTTGCTCCTGGCCCACCGCCTGTCAGATCCTCAGCCGGATGGCCGGACGGGCCTATACCCTGGCAGAGCTGCGGGACCTGTACCGGCGCGCATGACCAAATCCGCAATCGCTTGCGGATTTGCCTATAAAGCTAAAATCCTTTCTCACGTTGAAATAAGGAGACTTTTCCATGTCCATCCATCTTCCTGACGCGCTGCTCCCCCAGCTGACCGCTCTGGCGCGGGACGCGGATGTTTCCAGGCTCGTCCTCTTCGGCTCCCGGGCCCGGGGAGACGACCGGGAACGCAGTGACATCGACCTGGCCGTCTTTGGGCTGGATGCTGCCCAGGCCGGCCGGCTGCGCCTGGCACTGGAGGAGCTGCCCACCCTTCTGGAATTTGACCTGGTCTGTGTTGACGCAAATACCTCCCCCAAACTGTTGGACAACATTGAACGGGAAGGAGTGACCCTGTATGCTTCAGAAATGTGAAAACTTCTGCCGCGCCGTTGTCCGGCTCTCCGAGGCCCTGGCGGAGTATGCGGGGACCCCGGGCTCCACTGTGATCCGGGACGGCGTGATCCAGCGCTTTGAGTTTACCTTCGAGCTGGCCTGGAAGTCCCTGCGGGAGTACATGGAGGACCAGGGCGCCGCCATGGACGCTGTGTTCTCCAAGCAGGTTTTCAAAGCCGCCTATGCCGCCGGCCTGATCCACAACGAGCAGGTCTGGCTGGATATGCTGGCCTCCCGGAATGTCACCTCCCACGTCTATGACGATACACAGGCCGCCCAGGTCGTCAGTGCCATACGGGACCGGTATATCTCCCCGCTCACTGAACTGGCACAGTTCTATCAGGCTGATTAAAATTCCCCTGCCGCCCCTCCTTGGGGCGGCATCTCAAAACCGTCGCGCTCGAACATTCGTTTTCTTTCGACACAGGAGGCGCTATGGATCACCGTACTGTCATGGATCTGGCCGGCACAGATGCGGCCGCCTATATCCGCAAAAGCCGCCTGGAGGAGGGCATGGACACCCAAGAGGTCCTGTCCAAGCACCAGAAGGCCCTCGTGGAGTACGCCGCCGCCCACCAGATCCACCTCATTGAGATCTACCCGGAGGTGGTCAGCGGAGAATCCCTCTATGCCCGGCCCCAGATGCTCCGGCTCCTCCAGGACGTGGAGGAAGGCCGCTATGACGCCGTGCTGTGCATGGATCTGGACCGGCTCTCTCGCGGCCGGATGAAGGACCAGGGCATCATCCTGGACACCTTTCGGGAATCAGACACGCTGATCATCACACCTGAAAAGGTCTATGACCTGTCAGACGACATCGACGAGGAATACGCCGAGCTGAAGACCTTTATGAGCCGCCGGGAGTACAAGATCATCAACAAGCGGCTCCAGCGCGGCCTGCGCCAGTCCATTCAGGCGGGGTGCTACGTGGCCAACGCCCCCTATGGCTACCGGAAAACGGTCATCGACCGCAAGCCAACCCTGGAGATCTACGAGCCGGAGGCGAGATTCGTCCAGATGATGTTCAGCCTCTACGCCCAGGGGTTCGGCTGCACCTCCGTGGCCCGCCAGGTCAACGCGCTGGGCGCCAAACCCCACCGCTCTGCCGAATTTAACCGCAGCAGCGTCAATATGATCCTCCGAAACCCCACCTACATCGGCAAGATCGTGTGGGACCAGAAGAAGCACATCCGAAAGGGAGCCCGCGGAAATCCCAAGCATATCACCATCTACCAGCCCCCGGAGAAGTGGACCATCACCGACGGCCTGCATCCCGCCATCGTGGACCGGGAGCTGTTCGACCGGGTCCAGGCGATCATGGCGGGCCGCTACATCCCCTCCAAGCGGGATGGCACAGTAAAGAGCCCGCTGGCCGGACTGGTCAAGTGCGCCAACTGCGGCATGAACATGCAGCGCATGGTCATGAAGCGGTACCCCTATCTGCTCTGCACCCGCCCCGGCTGCTGTGCCAGCACAAAATTCGAGCTGGTGGAAAAGCGGGTCCTGGACTCCCTCCAGGATTCGCTGGATCAGCTTTCCGTGCGCAAGCCCGCCTCCGGTGTGCAGGATACCTCCCCCCTGGAGCTCTCCCTGCTGGCCGTCCAGAAGGAGCTGGCCGGCGCCAACCGCCAGAAAAACCGTCTCTATGAGCTGCTGGAGCTGGGGGAGTATGACATCCCCACCTTCCGGGAGCGGATGGAGGCGGTCAAGGGGAAGATCGCCGCTCTGGAGCGCAAGGAGACGGAGACCCGCCGCACCATCGACCACGCCAAAACGGCTGACCCCCAGGCCCTGGCTCAGCGGATCAGAGCCGTCCTGGATGCCTACGGGAGCAGCGACAATGCCCAGCGCAACGCACTCCTCAAATCCGTGATCGATCAGGTGTGGTACTCCAAAGCCAAAAAGACAAAGCCCAATGATTTTGACATCCAGCTGGATCTAAAGCCCTTCTGATCCCCGCAAAGCCGCATGATCCCTGGGTTTTTTATAATATATAAAGCGCTATATCTTCCGACAAAGACTGCATTGAGGATCTGCGGGTCTATCCCACCTGCGGGTCGCAGGAGGTCCTTGACCGGGCCCTGTCGGTCAAGGCCGGGACAGCCGAGCTGCTGTACGCCTACATCGATGTGGAGCCCGTAGGGTTCAACCGCGGGTTCTATACCGTGGATGTGCGGTATTTTTACCGGATCACCGCTGATGCGTTCATCGGGGCCGCCCGCCCCATCGAGGTATGCGGTCTGGCCGTATTTGACAAGCGGGCCATCCTGTTCGGCAGCGAGGGGGGCGCCAAGTCCTTCAGCTCCGACTCCCCCAGCGTGTGCAGCTGCCAGGATCTGATGGGCAGCAGTCTCCCCACCGCACACGTGGAGGCCATTGCCTACAAAAGGCCGTGTCCGGGCCACCGGCGTCAAAAGCCGGTTGACAGATCCCGCTCTCTCCTCTATACTCCCAGATACACCCCTGACATCCCCTGTATCCCGTTCCCGGCCCCTGGGCCGCGGGAGAACCGGAGCGTTTTTATCACACGATAATAAAAGGAGGACTCACCCATGGATCAGATGGAGATCCGGCAGCTCGTCGCCCGGCAGAGGGCCTATTTTCAGAGCGGTGCGACCCTGCCGGCCAGGGCGCGCGTTGAGGCCCTCCGCGCCCTGAGGTCCGCAGTGGCTGCCCGGGAGGAGGAGCTGAACGACGCCCTCCGGGCCGACCTGGGCAAGAGCGCCTTTGAGAGCTATATGTGCGAGGTGGGCATGGTCCTCAGTGAGCTGACCTATATGATCCGCCGCACCCCCGCCTTCGCCGCTGACCGCCGGGTCAGGACCCCCCTGGCCCAGTTCGCCGCCCGGAGCTATGTCAAGCCCTCCCCCTACGGCACCGTCCTCATCATGAGCCCGTGGAACTACCCCCTGCTCCTCACCCTGGACCCCCTGATCGATGCCCTGGCCGCCGGAAACACTGCGGTGGTCAAGCCCAGCGCATACTCCCCCGCCACCAGCCGGGTCATCGCCCGGCTCCTGGCGGAGTGCTTTCCCCCGGAGCATGTCTCGGTGGTCACCGGAGGCAGGCAGGAGAACGCCTGCCTGCTGGAGCAGAAGTTCGACTATATCTTCTTCACAGGCAGCCAGGCAGTGGGCCGGGAGGTCCTGCTCCACGCCGCTCAGTACCTCACGCCGGTCACCCTGGAGCTGGGAGGAAAGAGCCCCTGCATCGTGGACGAGACTGCGGATCTGAAGCTGACCGCCCGGCGCATCGTCTTTGGAAAATACCTCAACTGCGGCCAGACCTGCGTGGCCCCCGACTATCTCCTCTGCCAGGAGAGTGTCAAGGACGCCCTGCTGGAGGAGATCGTCCGGCAGATCACTGTCCAGTTCGGCCCCGCCCCCCTGGACAGCCCCAGCTACGGGAAGATCGTCAACCAGAAGCACTTCCAGCGCCTGCTGGGGCTGATCCAGCCGGAGAAGGTGGTGTGCGGCGGCACCTGGCAGGAGGAGGCCCTGCGCATCGCTCCCACGGTGATGGACGCCGTCACCTGGCAGGACCCGGTCATGGGGGAGGAGATCTTCGGCCCCATCCTCCCCGTCCTCACCTTCTCCCACATCCCGGAGGTGCTGGAGCTGCTGAAGGACCGGCCCAAGCCCCTGGCCCTCTACCTGTTCTCCAGGAACAAAGGGCACATTCGCGCCGTGACAGAGCGCTGCTCCTTCGGCGGGGGCTGCGTCAACGACGTGGTCATCCACCTGGCCACCAGCGCCATGGGCTTCGGCGGGGTGGGCGAGAGCGGGATGGGGGCCTACCACGGCAGGGTGGGCTTCGAGACCTTCTCCCACCGCAAGAGCATCGTGGACAAAAAGACCTGGATGGACCTGCCCATGCGCTACCAGCCCTATCTGCCCCTCTACGAGAAGCTGATCCGCCGCTTCCTCCGCTGATCCCTCCGCCCCTCCGCCCTGACGGCCCGGAGGGGCTTTTTTTGCCCCGCCAGGGATATCTCCTCCGCCGCCCCCATACACATGACTGGGGTGATCGATATGCTGCACTATACCTTTTTTCCACAGGACCAAAAGACGCTGGAGCGGCTGCTGTCCCAGCTGATCGCCGCCAGACTCCTCGCCCCGCCCCGGAAGGAGGACAGGAGATGAGGATGGTGGGGTACGGCCGGGTCAGCACCGACCACGAGGAACAGCGGGACAGCCTGGAGCACCAGCAGGCCTTTTTCCAGGACTTCGCCCGGGCCAGGGGCCACACCCTGGTCCGGGTCTATGCCGACCAGGGGATCTCAGGCAAGTGGCTGAAAAAGCGGGACGGCTTCCTCCAAATGCTCCGGGACGCGGAGCGAGGGGAGTTCGAGCTGGTGGTGGTCAAGGACATCTCCCGCTTCGCCCGGAACACCGTGGACTCCCTGGAGAGCATCCGCAGGCTGAAGGCCCTGGGCATCGAGTGCATCTTTGTCAACAACTCCCTCAAGGTGCTGGGGGAATCGGAATTCATCGTCACCATCATGGCGGCCATCGCCCAGGAGGAGAGCGCCAACCTGTCCAAGCGGGTGAAGTTCGGGAAGGACATCACCTCCCGGAAGGGGAGGGTGCCCCCCCGCATCTACGGCTACGACCGGCTGGACAACTTCACCCTCCGGATCGTCCCGGCGGAGGCGGAGGTGGTGCGGGAGATCTTCCGCCTCTACCTCCAGGGCCTGGGCTGCCGGAAGATCGCCCAGGCTCTGGAGGAGCGGGGGGCGTCCACCAAACTGGGGGCCAGCTGGAACAGCCGCGGGGTGCGCCGCGTCCTGGAAAATCCCATCTACTGCGGTCATTATGTCAACCACAAATACACCGTGAGCGACTTCCTCTCCGGCCAGATCCAGCGTCTCCCTCCGGACATGCACTACCACCACGACAGGCCGGAGTGGGCCATCGTCTCCCCTGACACCTTTCAGGAGGCGGCCCGGCTGATGGAGCAGCGTCGGCGGAAGTCCGGCTCCGCCCCTCCCACCCGATACAGCGGCCGCTACCCCCTCTCCACCCTCATCCGCTGCCAGAGCTGCGGCCGCGCCTTCACCCGCCGCCGGGTGGCCTACCCCTCCGGGCGGCAGTATGTCTACTGGCACTGCCCCATCCACAGCGAGTACGCTGGCAGCCGCTGCGGCAACGGCACCATCCTCCCGGAGGAGGGGCTGCTGGACCAGCTCCGGGCCTGGCTGGCCGCCCAGATCTCCTCCCCCGCCGCGCTGGCGGAGGCGGTACGCCTCCGGCTGGACGCCCGCCCCTCCCGGCCTGCGGAGGACCCTGCCGCCGCTCTCCGGCGCCGTCTGGACCAGCTGGAGGGCCAGCGTGCCCGCTATCTGGAGCTCTACGCCGGCGATCTGCTCTCCATGGAGGAACTGCGCCGGCGGCTGCGGCTCCTGGCGGAGCGGGGCGCCCGCCTCCGGGAGGATCTGGACCGGCTGACGCGGGACCCGCCCCGGGATCTGGAGGCGGAGATCACGGAGCAGGTCCGCCGCGTCCTCTCCCTGGAGGACATCACCAACGGGGAGCTGCGGCAGCTGATCGACCGCATCACGGTGAGCGAAAAGGGGGATGTGTCCATCTACCCCGCCCGGCCGGCGGAGGAGCCTCCCGCCGCCCCAGGTGCTTTTGTAGGCAATGGCTGAGGCCGTGGACCCCATCATCCTGAACATGAAGCTGGTAGACGTATGCCAGTGCCGCCCCTGCGACTGTTCCCTCACCGAGATCCCCCAGGCCATCCTGGACTGCTTCGGGGACTCCCTCACCCAGGGCGGCGACGTACACCGCCTGTACGTCACCCTGGGCCAGTTCTCCATCATCCGCCTGGAGCGGGACACCCAGCTGCTCATGCCGGTCTACGACTACTGCATGCCGGAGAAGGAGTGCGACTGCGGCAGCGACTGCAGCCAGGAGGACCCCTGCGAGGTCTTCCGGCAGGTCAAGTTCCCCGTGGACGAATTCTTCCCGCCCAACAGCAGCTGCAGCCGCAACTGCTCCCGCAGCTGCTGACCCCCCAAAACCTCCCCTCCTGCCGGAGGGGAGGTTTTTCTTGCAGTCCCTCCCAAATTGTGCTATGGTAGCTCCAGTCTATTTGATGCAGGAAAGAGGAGATCCTGATGAGAAGATCAGACAGAGCCCGGGACCGGAGCTTTGCCTTTGACGTGATCGACCGCTGCGGGCACGGCGTCGCCGCCCTCTCCACCGGCGGAGAGGGCCCCTACTGCATCCCCCTCTCTCTGGTGCGGGTGGGGGACGACCTGTTTTTCCACTGCGCCCTGGAGGGCCGCAAGCTGGACCTGCTTCGCCGGGACCCCAGGGTGTGCGTCACCTTTGTGGCCGCCGACCAGCCCGCCTACCTCCCGGAGAGCAACATGTACACCACCTTCTTCCAGAGCGCCGTGGTCACCGGCACCGCCTTTGAGGTCACAGACCCCGGCCAGAAGACCGCTGCCCTGCGGGCCCTGTGTGAAAAGATGACCCCCGGACATATGGAGGGCTTTGAGGAGGCCGTCCGCCGCAGCCTGACGTCCACCGCCGTCTGGGGCATCCATATGGAGGAGGTCACAGGCAAGGAGAAGGCGCGGAAGCGGTAAAGATCCCGGAAGCCTCAAAAGCCTCGGCGCCCCGATGATTCGGAGCGCCGAGGCTTTTCTCACATCAGTGGGGCGAAGATGCGCAGGACGCTGCGATAGAGCTGGACCAGGATGTTCAGGTGCCTGGCCCGACGCAGGCTGATGGCCTCGCACTGCTCCAGGGTCTTCTCAAAGTCCGCCTTGATGTCCGCGATGCAGGGGGCATCACACAGCCAGACACCGTCCTCAAAGTGGAGGAAGAGGCTGCGGTAGTCCAGGTTCACGGTGCCCACCGTGGCATACCGCCCGTCCACCACAAAGTTTTTGGCGTGGATGAAGCCCGGCGTGTACTCGTAGATCTTCACCCCCGCCTCCAGCAGAGGCGGATAGTGGGCCTTGGTCACCTCGAACACGGAGCGCTTGTCCGGGATGTGGGGGGTGATGATGCGCACATCCACCCCCGCTTTGGCGGCGTTGCACAGGGCCGTGTTGGTGGCCACGTCCACGATCAGATAGGGCGTGGTGATATAGATATAGTCCCGGGCCCGGGAGATCATGTTCAGGTACACCGCCTGCCCCACTTTCTCGTGGTCCAGGGGCGTATCCGTGTAGGGCTGGACCCAGCCGGAGCCGGGGAGCCGGGGCATGGACTCGGGCCGGAACAGGTCGAAGTCCTCCTCCCAGCCGGAGCAGTAGTCCCACATAGACAGGAACATGACGGTCATGGACCACACCGCCTCCCCCCGCAGGAGGATGGCGCTGTCCTTCCAGTGGCCGAACCGCACCCGGCGGTTGATATACTCGTCCGCCAGGTTCATCCCCCCGGTGAAGCCCACCTTCCCATCGATGATGCACAGCTTCCGGTGGTCCCGGTTGTTCATCCGCAGGGTCAGCACCGGGACCAGCCGGTTGAACACCCGGCACTGGATGCCCCGGGCCGCCATCTGGTCATTATAAGTGCGGGGCAGGGTGAACATGCAGCCGAAGTCGTCATAGATCAGCCGCACCTCCACCCCGGCGGCGGCCTTCCGCTCCAGGATGTCCAGGATGGCGTTCCAGCACTCCCCCTCCTGGAGGATGAAATACTCCAGGAAGATGTAACGCTCCGCCTTCTCCAGCTCCTCCAGCATCCGCACGAAAGCCAGGTCGCCCACCGGGAAATACTCGGTCCGGGTGTTGGTGTAGGCGGGGCAGGAGGCGTACCGCTCCAGATAGCGGATCTGGCCCACCGCGTCCTCATCCAAATGGGTCAGCCTGTCCGCCTTGAAATCCCCCCGCAGCACCTCGTTGCTGCGCTCCGCAATGCCCTTCATCTTCCGGCGGGTCCGCTCAGAGATCCGGTTGCCGCCCAGCAATAGGTAGAGGATGCCCCCGAACACCGGGAACGGCAGGATCACCACCAGCCAGGCGATCTTATAGCCCGGCTCGCTGCGGTCACTGACGATCCACACCGTAGCCAGGAAGCTGACGAAGATGCAGAACCAATAGAAGTAGTCAAAATGGGCGGTAAATTCGTTGACCATCACGAACAGCACCGCGACCTGGGCCACCAGGGCCAGCCCCGCCAGCACGGAGCGGTGGAAGAGGATATATTTGATTTTTCTCCATTTCATGTTGGAAGCGCCTCCTGCCCCGTCTCTCTTTCTCTCCGGGAGGTGGGTCACTGGACCACCACATTCTCCTCCCCCAGCCGCTCTCTCAGGTCGGCCAGCAGGGAGGGGTGTATCATACAGTATCCCTTGGACTGCTTCCGGATATCCTGGTAATACAGCACCACCGGCTGCTCCCCCGGGAAAAAGGAGAGGGCCAGCTTCACCTTTCGGGTCCTGGGGTCGTCCGGGCCGGGCAGGCGGATGAAGAGCTTCCGCTCCCCCGCCTCCCGCCGCTCCTCCGCCTCGGGTGTGTCCAGGGGGCGGATCTCGTCCGCCATCAGCTGGGGCTCCTTCTCGTCCCGGACGGAGATCCTGCCGCTGGCCAGGATGGCCTGGTTCTCCCGGATGTATCCGCCGCTCTGGTCCAGGGCGCGGGCAAAGACCAGCAGCTCCATCCCCCCGGTGTCGTCCTCCAGGCTGACATAGGCCATCAGGGTATTGTTCCGGGTGGTCCTGGTTTTATATGTGGAGATCACGCCAGCCACCTTCACCAACTGGCCGTCCCGGTAGACGGCGGGACCGTCCTCCCGGGCGAAGTCGCTCAGAATGGAGCCGATGGTCACCGCCCCCCTGCGGCGGGCCGCCTCCCGATAGGCGTCCATGGGGTGGCCGGTGAGGTAGAGACCGGTGACCTCCTTCTCCATGGTCATCAGCTGCTGGGGGGTGTACTCAGGGATATTGGCCAGGTGGAGAGCCGGCAGGGCCGCCTGCTCCGCCTCCCCGCCCCCCATTCCGAACAGGTCCAGCTGGCCCTCCACGTTCCGCTTGCGGCTGGCGGCGATGCCGTCCAGCACCTGGCCGAAGACCTCCATCAGCTGGGAGCGCTTACAGCCCATGCGGTCAAAGGCGCCGGACTTGATAAGGCTCTCCAGCACCCGCCGGTTCAGGTCATGGTCGAACATGCGGTCGCAGAAGTCCATAAAGTCTGTAAAGGGTCCACCCTTGCTCCGCTCTTCCAGCAGGCTGTTGATGACGCTCCGGCCCACACCCTTCAGGGCCACCAGGCCGAAGCGGATGCCCCCCTCGGAGACGGTGAAGTCCGCCTCCGACTCGTTGATGTCCGGGGGCAGCAGGCTGATGTGCCACTCCTTGCACTCGGCGATATACTCCGCCACCTTGTCGCTGGAGTCCAGCACCGAGGTGAGCAGGGCGGCCATGTACTCCTTGGGGTGGTGGCACTTGAACCAGGCCGTCTGATAGGCCACCACGGCGTAGCACACCGCGTGGGCCTTGTTGAAGGCGTAGTTGGCAAAGTCGTAGATCTCGTCGTAGATGCTCTGGGCCACCGCCTCGGGGATGCCGTTGGCGGCGCAGCCGGCGATGCTCCGCGACGGGTCCCCGTGGAGGAAGGTCTCCCGCTCCCGCTCAATGTCCTTCACCTTTTTCTTGGACATGGCCCGGCGCACCATGTCCGCCTGGCCCAGGGAGTAGCCGCCCAGCTGCTGGAAGATCTGGATCACCTGCTCCTGATACACGATGCAGCCGTAGGTGTTGGACAGGATGGGCACCAGAGCGGGGTGCTTGTAGGTGACCTTCTCCGGGTTGTGCTTGCAGGCGATGAACCGGGGGATGGACTCCATGGGGCCCGGACGGTAGAGCGCGATGATGGCGGTGATATCCTCGATGCTCTGGGGCTTCAGGCCGATGCACACCCCGGTCATGCCGGCGGACTCCATCTGGAACACGCCGGAAGTACGCCCCTCAGAGAGCATCTGGAAGGTGGCCGGGTCATCCTCCGGGATCTGGCTGGTGTGGAAGTCCGGGTGGCTGCGCCGGACCAGCCGGGCCGCGTCGTCCAGCACCGTCAGGTTCCGCAGGCCCAGGAAGTCCATCTTCAGCAGGCCCAGCTCCTCCAGGGTGGTCATGATGTACTGCGTGACCACCAGGTCGTCGTTTTTGGCCAGGGGGACATAATCGCTCACCGGCCGGCTGGTGATGACCACCCCGGCGGCGTGTGTGGAGGTGTTCCGGGGCATGCCCTCGATGGCCCTGGCGGTGTCGATGAGCTTTTTCACCTGAGGGCTGCCGTCGTAGGACTCCTTGAGCTGCTTGGACAGCTTCAGGGCGTCCTCCAGGGTGATATGCAGGGCCCCCGGCCCGCTGGGGATCTGCTTGGCGATCACATCCACGTCGGCGTAGGGCATGTTCAGCACCCGGCCCACGTCCCGCACCGCCGCCCGGGCGGCCATGGTGCCGAAAGTGACGATCTGGGCCACGTGGTCCGCCCCGTACTTTTGGGCCACGTAGTCGATGACCTCCTGCCGGCGGCGGATGCAGAAGTCGATATCGATATCGGGCATGGTGACCCGCTCCGGGTTCAGGAAGCGCTCGAAGTACAGGCTGTACTTCACGGGGTCCAGGTCGGTGATGTTCAGGCAGTAGGACACCATGGACCCCGCCGCCGAGCCCCGCCCCGGCCCCACGGGGATGCCGTGGCCCTTGGCGTAGGCGATGAAGTCGGAGACGATGAGGAAGTAGTCCACAAAGCCCATCTTGCGGATCATGTCCATCTCATAGCGCAGCTTGTCCAGATACTCCTGGGGCTGGGAGGGGTAGCGCCAGCGGAAGCCGTCCATGCACAGCTTCTCGAAGTAGGCGTCCCCATCGGTCCACCCCTCGGGCAGCTGGAAGTGGGGCAGGTGGTACTTGCCGAACTCGAACTCCACGTTGCACAGCTGGGCGATCTTCACGGTGTTCTCCAGGGCCTCCGGGTAATTGGGAAAGAGGGCGGCCATCTCCGCCTCGGTCTTCACGTAGAACTCCTCGGTCTCGAACTTCATCCGGTTTGGGTCATCCACCGTCTTGCCCATCTGGATGCACATGAGGATGTCCTGCATCTCCGCGTCCTCTTTCCGCAGATAGTGGGCGTCGTTGGTGGCCACCAGGGGGATGCCCGTCTCCTCGTGCAGCCGGATCAGCCCCCCGTTCACCTGGCGCTGGACCGGGATGCCGTGGTCCTGGAGCTCCAGATAGTAGCCATCCGCGCCGAACAGTTCCCGCATTTCCAGGGCAACCTCTTTGGCCTTGTCATAGTCCCCTGCAGCCAGCAGCTTGGGCACCTCGCCCCCCAGGCAGGCGGAGCAGGCGATCAGGCCGCCGCAGTGCTCCCGCAGCAGGTCCAGGTCGATGCGGGGCTTGATGTAAAAGCCCTCCAGGAACGCCTGAGAGACCATGTAGGAGAGATTGCGGTAGCCCTCCTCATTCCGGCACAGCAGGACCAGGTGGTGGAAGGAGGAGTCGAACTCGTGGACCTTCTGGAACCGGGTCCGGCCCCTTGGGGCCACATAGACCTCACAGCCGATGATGGGCTTGATGCCCGCCTCCTTGCATGCCTTGTAGAAATCCACCACCCCGTACATGACCCCGTGGTCTGTGATAGCCACCGCGTCCTGTCCGATCTCCCGGACCCGCTCCACCAGCTTCTTGATGCGGCAGGCGCCATCCAGAAGGGAGAATTCCGTATGCAGATGTAAGTGGACAAAGGCCATAAGCCCCTCCTTCTTCTCCGGAAAAGACGCAAACAAATTTGGAGCAGGACCTCTTGCTGCCTCTTTTCTCTGTCGGTCAGGTCTGTTCTTCTCAAATCCTATACAGCAGGGCGGCCCCACGGAGACGCCGGTCGGGGCCGCCCCGCGGCACACATCACAAAGAGTCTCTATTTCCGAAGGACCTTCTCCAGCGGCTTTCCCTTTGCCAGCTCGTCGATCAGCTTGTCCAAATACCGGATCTTCCGCATCAGTGGGTCCTCGATCTCCTCCACCCGGACGCCGCAGACGGTCCCTGTGATCTTCCCGCAGCTGGGGTTCATCCGGGGCGCCTCCCGGAAAAAGGTCCCATAGTCTATGTCCAGGCTGAGCTGCCGCTCCAGGCCCGCCCGGTCGTATCCGGTCAGCCAGCAGATGACCTCATCCACCTCCTGCCGGGTGCGGCCCTTCCGCTCCGCTTTGGCCGTCAGCAGTGGATATATCTTCGACAGCTTCATGGAGAATACTTTTTCCTGTTCCATATCATCCCTCCGCCGCCTTTTTCAAGGGTCTCCCCTGCCAGATGGCATATCGTCCAAAGGCCTCCATTTATTCCCCGCGGCTCCTCCGCTTTGCTATCATGCCCGCTGTGATCTGACACAGCCGGGTAAACAGGTATCCCAGGGCCGCGCCGATAAAGTTCAGGATGGAGTCGTCCACATCTGCCGCGCCGGTGGCGGTCACCCACTGGATGTACTCCACGCCGCAGGACACCAGCGCGGCCAGGGGCAGAAAGGTCCAGAAGTGGCGCATAGGCCGGAACATCACCGGCATCAGCACCCCCAGCGGCACCAAAATCACCACATTGCCCAGCAGATTGGTCACGCTGACAAAGCTGCCCGTCCGCCGGTAGTAGATGATATAGTTTCGGATGGTGTGGAAGGGCTCCAGATTCACAGCCCCGCCATAGCCCCGGTCCAGGTGGAACAGCCCGCCGAAAAACAGCAGCACCGACAGGATGCACAGGTAGTAGAGCAGCAGGACCCACAGGGCCCCCGTGCGGTAACGCCGCCGCTGCTCTCCCCGCAGCTTCCTCAGACGCAGCAGCACCCCGGTCCCTGCCAGCAACACGGTCAGGATGGGGATCGCCATCTGCACCGGGAGCGAGAGCCTGTCCCCCAGGATCAGCCAGAACAGGTTGACGGCTCCGGCGGTCAGATAACAAATCAAGGTCATAGATCTCTCCCGTGGTATCAGATAGTTTTGCCGGGCCCCGCCCCCTCGCCCCGGGCCTGCCCCAGCTCCACCAGTTTACGCAGCCGGTGGTTCAGGGCCGACTTGGTCGCCGGCGGGTCCTTCCCACAGGGTCACAGACCCTGTGGGAGCCCTTGGGGCTTAAAATCCTCGGGCGAACTGAATTCGCCCTGCGGGAATTCTCCGCTTCGCTCCGAATTCATGTGTGCCCCGCCCCCTCGCCCCGGGCCTGCCCCAGCTCCACCAGCTTACGCAGCCGGTGGTTCAGGGCCGACTTGGTCGCCGGCGGGTCCTTCCCACAGGGTCACAGACCCTGTGGGAGCCCTTGGGGCTTAAAATCCTCGGGCGAACTGAATTCGCCCTGCGGGAATTCTCCGCTTCGCTCCGAATTCATGTGTGCCCCGCCCCCTCGCCCCGGGCCTGCCCCAGCTCCACCAGTTTACGCAGCCGGTGGTTCAGGGCCGACTTGGTCGCCGGCGGGTCACACAGGGCCGCCAGCTCCGCCAGAGTGTCCTCCGGGTGCTCCAGCCGCAGTCGGGCCGTCTCCCGCAGCTTGTCGGGCAGGCCCTCCAGCTGCCCGGACTGCTCCAGGCTCCGGATCGCCTCCAGCTGGACCTGGGCCGCCTCCACCGCCTTGTCCAGGTTGGCCGCGTCACAGTTCACCCGCCGGTTCACGCTGCCCCGCAGGTTCTTCTCCAGCTTGGCGTTCATGATCTCCATGGCGGCCAGGGGCGCGCCGATGGCGGTAAGGAAGTCCTCGATGCGCTCACTCTGCTTGAAATAGGCGATATAGTTGGCCTTCCGGGTGGCCTCCTTGGGCTGGAAGCCCGCCTCCCGCATCAGGGCGGGCACCTCCCGGCTCACGTTGTAGTGGGAGGTGGACAGCTCCAGGTGATAGGCCTTCCGGGGGTCGGTGACCGACCCCCCCGCCAGGAACGCCCCCCGGAGGAAGGCAGCCCGGCAGCAGGGCTCCTCCAGCACGGCGAAGTTCACGTGGTTTGCCAGACTGCCCGCATCCATCCCGAAGGTCCCGCTCACTGCTGCCAGCTTGGCAGGGTCCGTGATGCCGAAGCTGTACTTCCCCTCCCCATCAGGCAGACGGTCAAAGGAGAGGCGGAACGCCTTGCGGAACAGGATAGGGAGCCGCTGGGCAAATGCCTCGTTCTCCGTGATGATGCGGATCTCCCGCCCGGAAAAGGTGTTGCAGTAAAGCAGAACGCCGTATGCCTCCGCCTGGGTGCAGCATTTCCGGTTCAGCGCCGTCCGGCACAGCTCCCCCTTGGTCTCTCCTGCAAAGGACATGGTCTCACTCCTCAATGATGTACCGCTGTTCGCCCCGGAAGATGCGCACCGCCCGCCGGCGGTACACGTCCAGCACCGCCGCCGCCAGCCGGTCCGGGTCGTGGCGGGCATAGTCGCCCCCCTCCGAGGCCACCGGATACTCCTCCAGCTCCAGCCCCATGGCCCGGATGCGCTCCCGGTCCACCAGGATGGGGGCGGCGTCTTCTTCCCGGTACTTCTCCACCAGGCCGGGACGCACCGGCGCCGAGTTGGCCAGGCACAGGTCCACCAGCCCCGGCGCCCCGTGGGACAGCAGGGCGTCCACATGGTCGGCGGCGGTGTACCCCTCTGTCTCCCCCTCCTGGGTCATGATATTGCACACATAGATCTTCAGCGCCTCGGAGCGGCAGATGGCCTCCACCACCCCCTCCACCAGCAGGTTGGGGATGACGCTGGTGTACAGGCTGCCCGGTCCCATCAGGATCAGGTCCGCCTCCCGAATGGCCTGGAGGGCGGCCGGGAGGGCGGCGGGCCGCTCCGGGAGCAGTGCCACATGGGCGATGCGGCAGTCCTGCTCTTTTTTAAAGGAACTGATCTTGGACTCCCCCACCACCCGGGCCCCGTTCTCAAAGACGGCCTCCAGCTGCACATCGGCACTGGTCACGGGAAGGATGCGCCCGGTGATGGCCAGCACCTGGCTCATCTGAGCCACCGCCTCCTCAAAGGAGCCGGTCACCCCGTTGAGGGCGGCCAGGATCAGGTTCCCGAAGGACTGTCCGGCCAGGGAGCCCTCCTGAAAGCGGTAGGTGAGCAGCCGCTCCATGATCGGCTCCACGTTGGCCAGGGACTCCATGCAGTGGCGGATATCCCCGGGGGGCGGCATGCCGATGTCCCGGCGCAGCACGCCGGAGCCGCCCCCGTCGTCGGCCACAGTGACCACCGCCGTCAGGTTTTTGGTGTATTTTTTCAGTCCCCGCAGCATGGTGGACAGCCCTGTCCCCCCGCCGATGGCGGTGATCTTGGGGCCGCGCTCCCACTGGTGCAGATTTGGAATGGTGTCCGGCATAGCGGGACCTCCCTTCAAGTTTGCTCTGTCCGCTCCTTACGTCCTGCCCAGGTCCCGGTGGCTCTCCGTCACCGGGTAGCCCCTGCCCCGGATATAGGCCGCCAGCGCATGGGCAATGGCCACCGAGCGGTGGTGTCCACCGGTGCAGCCCACCGCCACCACCAGCGCCGTCTTCCCCTCCTCCACATATTTGGGGAGGAGAAAGCCCACCAGGTCCTGAAGCTTTTCCAGGAACTCCCCGGCCGCTCCGCCGGAAAACACGTAGTCCCTTACCCCGTCGTCCAGGCCGGTGCGGGGGCGCAGCTCCTGAACATAGTAGGGGTTGGGCAGGAAGCGCACGTCAAAGACCAGATCCGCCTCTCGGGGCAGTCCGTGCTTGAAGCCGAAGGAGGTGACGCTCACCGTCATAGCCCCCTCCTGGCTCCCCCGTCCGAAGAGTCGGAGCAGCTCGCCCCGCAGCTTGGCGGTGGACAGGTCGGAGGTGTCCACCACGAACTCCGCCCGCTCCCGCAGGGGGGCCAGCATCCGCCGCTCCAGGGCGATGGCCCCCTCCAGGGAGTCGCATTCCTCCGCCAGGGGGTGGCTGCGGCGGGTCTCCTTATACCGCTTGATGATCACGTCGTCCGAGGCGTCCATATACAGGATGCGGTAGGGGCACTTCATCCCCTTCAGCGCCTCCAGGGACTGGAACAGGGCGCTGAAATTGGTGCCGGAGCGCACGTCTGTGACCAGTACCACCCGGTCGTACTCCCCCGTCCCGGCCATACCCAGCTCAGCAAATTTGGGGATGAGGGGGGCGGGCAGATTGTCCACACAGAAAAAGCCCATGTCCTCCATGAAGGAGGCCGCCTTGCTCTTCCCCGCCCCGGACAGGCCGGAAATGATGATAAATTCCATGGCTGTACACCTCTTATCTCTCTCTGCCGTCCGCCCCGGACAGCTCCCGGCAGATCAGCGCCCGGGACAGGTACATGGCCCTCAGCCGCCGCTCCAGCAGGGTGTGGTGGGCGGTGCCCCGCGGAAATTTCTTCTGGGCCGCCTCACACTTATGGATGATGGACTGGACGGCCGTCAGCGCCTCGTCCAGCTCCTCTCTCGTATATCCGTCCATCTTACCCCAGCACCCGGATCTCCAGCTCCAGCTCCACGCCGGTCTGGCGCAGCACCTCCTGCCGCACCTGGTCCGCCAGCTCCAGGACATCGGCGCAGGTGGCGCCCCCCCGGTTGATGAGGAAGCCCGCGTGCTTCTCCGACACCTGGGCGCCCCCCACCGCCCTGCCCTTCAGGCCGCACTGGTCGATGAGGGCGGCGGCGAAGTGCCCCTGGGGGCGCTTGAAGGTGGAGCCGGCGCTGGGATATTCCAGAGGCTGCTTCTCTCTCCGCCGCTGGGCAAAGTCTGCCATCCGCCCGGCGATCTCCTCCCGGTTTCCCTCCGGCAGGGCGAATACTGCCCGGCAGATCAGCAGGTCCCCCTCTGAAAACCGGCTGTGCCGGTAGCTCAGGCCGCAGTCGGCCCCGGAGAGCAGCCGCTGGGTCCCGTCCCGTTCCAGCGCGGTGACCTGGAGGAGCACCTGGGCGGTCTCCCCGCCGTAGGCCCCTGCGTTCATCGTCACCCCGCCGCCCACGCTCCCCGGGATGCCCTGGGCGAACTCCAGGCCGGTGAGGCCCTGATCCAGCGCGGCCTTGGAGAGCCGGGACAGCAGCGCGGCCCCTCCCGCCTCCAGCCGCCCCTTCTCCCCCGGCCGTTCCGGGGGGAGGGCCCGTATTTCCTCCAGCGCCCCGGCCGGCTTGACCACAAAGCCCTCATATCCCCGGTCCGCCACCAGCAGATTGGAGCCGTTCCCCAGGAAAAATGGCGGGATCTCCAGCGCCCAGGCCGCCTGAAGGGTCTCCCGGGCCTCCTCCTCCGTCCTGGGCAGGGCCATCAGTCGGGCCGGGCCGCCGATGTGGAAGGAGGTGTGTCGGGCCATAGGCTCCTCTTCCCGCAGCTCCAGCCCGGGACAGCGTCGGGTCAGCTCTGTGCGCAGCAGTTCAAAACGATCCATAGGGTCCTCCCGTCCAATCAGAATGAGGTCGCGCGGAGACTTATTTTATTATAGCAAATCTCTCCGGAAAATAGAATACCCCAAAACATCTGTTCTTTTGGTCAGAAGCGCCAGCGGGAGATCCGCAGGGCTGAACGGGGACCCTGACCCGCCTCTGCACGGGGTGTGCCGCAGCTTCCACGCCCCCATGCATGGCCCGATGTCCCCATCAGGCCGCACACATCGGCCATCAGCACAGGTGTATGGGACCGCCCTTCCGTTTTTTTCCCGTTTTCTCTTGCAATCCTCTGTCTGCTGTGTTATCCTACGGGTGGAGTATGATTTTCATCTCCCATCTGATCTAAAAAGGAGGAAAGGTAAGTGGACGCTTACGGCCGAAGTCTCAAATCGGACAGCGACAGTTCTCTCCCGGGCCCCCTTGCCTTTTCTCCGGCATAGGGAGCTCTGCACAGCGCCCCCTGCCGCCTGGCTTCCGCACAGGCGGAGGTCTGTTATGCGCCCCGCCGGGGCCCTTCCGCTGTGCTATGCGCCCGCTGAGAATGTCGCCGCACAGGTCTTTCCCGTCTCCGGGGGGCCGGTGCGGCTTTGTCTGTCCCATTGGAGGCTTCCTGACAAAAAGGAGGTTGCCAATGCAGAACAAGAAATGTTTGGAGCGCTGCCTGGAGCTGATCCGGGACAAGCGCTACCGTGAGCTCTCTGCCATTCTGGCGGAGCAGAACCCGGTGGATCTGGCCGATCTTCTGGAGGGCCTGCCCCAGGAACAGGGCGCGCTGGCCTTCCGCACGCTGCCCAAGGAGCAGGCGGCGGAGGTCTTTTCCAATCTCCCCCCTGACACCCAGCAGATGATCGTCGTCTCCCTCCCCGACCGGGAGCTGGCCGGCATCCTGGAGGAGCTGGCTATGGACGACACGGTGGATCTGCTGGAGGAGCTGCCCGCCGGCGTGGTCAAGCGGGTGCTGAAAAACGCCCGGCCCGAGACCCGCAGGCTCATCAACCAGTTCCTCAAATATCCGGAGCAGTCGGTGGGCAGCATCATGACCGCGGAATTCATCGACCTGAAAGGGACCATGACCGCGGCCGAGGCCATCCGCCGGATCCGCCGCCTGGGGGGAGACTGCGAATCCATCTACACCTGCTATGTCACCGACGGCCGCCGGGTGCTGGACGGTGTAGTCACCCTGCGGGAGCTGCTGCTGGCCCCCGACAACGCCCCCGTCCGGACGCTGATGGAGCCCAACGTGATCACCGTCCGCACCACCGACGACCAGGAACTGGCCGTCCGGGCCCTGATGCGGTACGACTTTCTCTCCCTGCCGGTGGTGGACCAGGAGGACCGGCTGGTCGGGGTGGTCACGGTGGACGACGTGATGGATGTGATGGAGGAGGAGGCCACTGAGGACTTTCAGCGCATGGCTGCTATGGCCCCCTCGGAAAAGTCCTATCTCAAGACCGGCGTGTTCGCCCTGGCCAAAAACCGCATCCTGTGGCTGCTGGTGCTGATGATCTCCGGCATGATCACCGGCGGCATCCTGGGTCGCTATGAGGCCGCCTTCTCGGTGATGCCCCTGCTGGTCACCTTTATCCCCATGCTCACCGACACCGGCGGGAACGCCGGCAGCCAGAGCAGCACCCTGGTCATCCGCGGCATGGCGGTGGGGGACATCTCCCTGTCCGACTTCCCCAAGGTGCTCTGGAAGGAGCTGAGGGTCAGCCTGCTGGTGGGCGCGGTCCTCTCCCTGGTCAACCTGGTCCGCCTGCTCCTCTCCTACCCGGGAAACGAGCTGGTGTGCGTCACAGTCACCCTGTCCCTGTTCGCTACGGTGGTCCTGGCCAAGACCATCGGCGGAGCTCTGCCCATGCTGGCCAAGCTGGTGCGGGCCGACCCCGCCATCATGGCCGCCCCTCTGATCACCACCATCGTGGACGCCCTTTCCCTGGTCCTCTACTTCACCATTGCCAGCCGGCTTCTCCACCTGTGAGGATACACCGCCGGAAAAGCTGGGGGGCACGGCTTGCGCCGTGCCCCCCTTTCCCTGCTCTCCCGCCGCTCAGAATCGGTTGAGGGGGACAGAGCCGTCGTCCGTCCCCTTTTCGATGAATCTGACCTCCACATAGTAGCCGTACTGCTCATTGACCTGGACATAGGGCCGGTCCCCCACTCTGCGGCCCAGCAGGGCCTTTCCCATGGGGGACTCCTTGCTCACCAGGCCGTGGAGGGCATCCTGGCGCATGGTGGTGACGATCTGGTACACCTCTGTCTCGTCGTCCTCCTCCAGGTAGACCGTCACCCGGTCGTACAATCCCACCGTGTCCGCCCCGGAATGGTCCGCGATGACCACGGCGGTCTTGATCATGTTTTCCAGAAATCGGATGCGGCTCTCGTTCCGGTTCTTCTCCTGCTTGGCCGCCTTGTACTCAAAATTCTCGCTCAGATCGCCGAAAGCCCTGGCCTCCTTCACCGCCTCCAGCAGTTTGGGCCGCAGCTGGACCCTGCGGTAGTCCAGCTCCTCCCGCATCAGCTGGAGGTCCTTCTGCGTCAGTTCGTTGTGCATGGCGCTTCTCCTCTCCGCCCCGTCCCGGGGCCCTTTTCTTTTGGCCCTATTGTACCAGACCCCGGCCCGGTTGGCAACGGCCTGCACCAGCTCTCTTTGCTCTCGTGTGTGCGCATGTGATCTTTACAGCATATAGGCATTGTCTTATAGGGGGGAGTGTGGTATGATGATAGATTGAAAGCCTGAGACGGAGGGGACCCTATGATCGACTACTTCCATCTGAATATGGACGCTGAACAGCTGCTGAATCTGTCCAGCCTGGGGCTGGCCCACCTGGGGGACGGGGTGTATGAGCTGATGGTGCGCTCCTGGCTCTGTCTCCACGGCAAGGCCACCGCCCGCAACCTGCACCGGGCCACAGTGGGCTATGTGGCCGCGCCGGCCCAGGCCCGGCGGGCAGAGCGCATCCTCCCCCTGCTCACCCAGGAGGAGGCGGATGTCTTCCGCCGGGGCCGAAACACCGCCCCCCACTCTGTCCCCAAGGGGGCCAGCCGTGGGGAGTATCAGACCGCCACCGCCCTGGAGGCCCTGTTCGGCTGGCTCTATCTCCAGGGCCGGACCGACCGGCTCAACCAGCTCTTCTCCACCATGATGGAGGGGGAGCTGTGACCCGCCCAACCTGTGACATAAATGAGGTGATCCCATGCCTTTGGACGCGCTGTGCCTGAGCGGAGTGGTCCATGAACTGCAGAACGCCCTCTCCGGGGCAAAAATCGACAAGATCTATCAGCCAGGCCGGGACGAGGTGGTCCTGGCCCTGCGGGCCCCCGCAGGCAATGTGAAGCTGCTCCTCTCCGCCAACCCCAGCCACCCCCGGGCCCATCTCACCCAGATCTCCCGGGAGAACCCGGACAAGCCCCCCATGTTCTGCATGCTGCTGCGCAAGCACCTGTCCGGCGCCCGCCTGCTGGAGCTGGTCCAGCCACCCATGGAGCGGGTGGTGGACCTGCGGCTGGAGGCCCTGGACGAGCTGGGGGACCGGGTGGAGCGCCGCCTGGTGCTGGAGGCCATGGGCCGCCACTCCAACCTGATCCTGCTGGACGGGGAGGGCCGGATCATGGACTGCCTGCGGCGGGTGGACAGCGACATGTCCGCCCGGCGGCAGGTGCTGCCCGGCCTGTTCTACCGCCTCCCCCCCGCCCAGGAGAAGCTGGACCCCTCCTCCCTGGACCGCGCCGCCCTGGAGTCCGCCCTGGCCGCCGCACCGGAGGAGAGCCAGGCGGACAAGTGGCTGCTGGACACCTTCGGCGGCCTCTCCCCCCTCATCTGCCGTGAGCTGGCTTTCCGGGCGGGGGGAGCCACCGACGCGCGGCTGCATCAGATGGGGGAAGGGGGCCGGTCTCGGCTTCTGGATGAGCTGGAAGGGCTCCTGCGTTCTGTGCAGGAAAACAGCTTTACACCTGTCATGCTGGAAAAGGAGGGGCATCCCTCCGACTTCACCTTTCAGCCCATCAGCCAGTACGGCCCCGCCGTCTCCTGCGTCCCCTTCCCCTCCTTCTCCGCCCTTCTGGACCGCTTTTACGAGCAGCGGGAGAACCAGGAGCGGGTGCGCCAGCGGGGCCAGGACCTGATCCGCTCCGTGACCAACGCCCGGGACCGCGCCGCCCGCAAGATCGGCCTTCAGGAGCAGGAGCTGGCCGCCACCCGGGACCGGGAGCGGCTGCGCCAGTTCGGGGACATCATCACCTCCAATCTCCATGCCATGGAGAAGGGGATGTCCCGGCTGACGGCAGCCGACTTCTATGACCCGGAGTGCCCTCAGATCCACATCCCCCTGGACCCCCTCCTCACCCCTCAGCAGAACGCCGCCAAGTACTATAAGGAGTACAACAAGGCAAAAACAGCGGAAAGTATTTTAACTTTACAGCTAGAGAAAGGCCGGCGGGACCTGGACTACCTGAACAGCGTGCTGGAGGCCATCGCTCTGGCGGAGGGAGAGCGGGACCTCCAGGAGATCCGCCAGGAGCTCACCGACACCGGATATCTCCGCCGCCCCTCCAAAGCCAGAGACCGGGGCAAGCGGGTGGCCTCGAAGCCCATGGAGTTCCGCTCCTCCTCCGGCCTGCGTATCTCCGTGGGCAAAAACAACACCCAGAACGACCTGCTCACTACCAAGCAGGCTTTCAAGAGCGACCTGTGGTTCCACACCCAGAAGATCCACGGCTCCCACGTCATCCTGTGGACCGAGGGGGGGCAGCCCGACCTGACCAGCATCCAGGAGGCTGCCCAGCTGGCCGCCTGGTTCTCCCAGGGCCGGGAGAGCGGCAAAGTGGCGGTAGACTATACCCCGGTAAAATATGTGAAAAAGCCGGGGGGCGCCCGGCCCGGCATGGTGGTCTACACCACCTATGAGACCGCCTATGTCGCCCCAGATGGGGAGCTGGCCCGGCGGCTGCGGGTAAAATAGAGATCCCTTTAATCAGGGGGAGCGTCCCGCCGGGCGTTCCCCCTCCCCCATCTGTGGGCCGGGGCATCCAGAGAGGGCTTCCACCCTGGAACACAAATTGTGATCGGGTGTGAAAAGGAGGATGCGCCCAGGGACAGTTCTGAGACAAAATAATTTCAAATCAGCCATGCGCGGGACGACCGGCTGCGGTCCATACCAGACCGTTTATGCTTTTCCCCTTGAAAAATAGAGACAAGCAGATCGTCCCCTTTCTGAGAAAGCAGGAGAAAACAAAATGAATTCCCACAGCGATCACACATTGCATTTTGAAGCGGTAAACAGCAGGAACCGAGCGGAGGTCGAACATCTGGAGGTCTTTGCGGAACAGTCCGGCTTCATCGAAAGCGTGACACAGTGCCTTCAGGAGGCCGACAAATTGGAGTTGTGGAGGCCCGTCGGCATTTATGACCGCAGTATGCTGATCGGTTTTGCCATGTACGGTTATTTTCCGGAACCTGCCCCGGGGCAGGTGTGGCTGGACCGGCTGCTGATCGATAAAAAGTATCAGGGCAAAGGGTACGGAAAGCGGGTCGTGCTTGCCCTGCTTGACAGGCTCCGAACAGAATATTCCTGTGATACCATATATCTCAGTGTGTATGAGACCAACTCCCACGCGATCCATCTCTATCAGCAGATCGGTTTTCACTTCAATGGAGAGTACGATACCAACGGGGAGCATGTCATGGTATATGCTTTTTAACCTATTGTGCCGTCCGCGTTATAATACAGGGCCGTATTCCCTCAGTGTACAGAGCATCAAACAGCGATCGGCACCGGTTATCAGTCTATTGGCCGGAGAAATAGCGGGCCGGGCAGCCAACAAATGGCTGCCCGGCCCGCTTATCCTTCTTCTCTCAGGTCCAGGAGGACTCTTCGGTCTCGGACCGCTTGGCCCGGGACATCAGGTCTGTGACCACGGCGTGGACATCCCGCCCCTCATAGAGCACCTCGTAGGCGGCCTGGGCGATGGGCATCTCGATGCCCGCCTTCTGGGCCAGGGTGCGGGCGGTGACAGCGGCGTAGTAGCCCTCCACCACGGCGCCGATCTCCTTCACCGCCTCTTTGGGCTCCACCCCTTTGCCGATGAGGATGCCGCACCGGCGGTTCCGGGAGTGCATGGAACAGCAGGTGACGATCAGGTCCCCCACGCCGGCCAGCCCGGCAAAGGTCTCCTGTTTTCCTCCCAGGGCCACCCCCAGCCGGGCCATCTCCGCCAGCCCCCGGGTCATGAGCAGTGCCTTGGTGTTGTCCCCGCAGCCCATGCCGTCGCAGCAGCCGGCGCAGAGGGCGATGATGTTCTTCAGGGCGGCGCACAGCTCGGTGCCCACCTTGTCGGTGCTGGTGTAGACCCGGAAGCGGGGGTTCATAAACAGGTCCTGCACCTGCCGGGCCAGCTCCAGGTCCTCGCTGGCCGCCACCACGCCGGTTGGGACATGGCGGCCCACCTCCTCGGCGTGGGAGGGGCCGGAGAGCACCACCACGGGGCAGTGGCCCTGGAGCTCCTCCTCAATGACCTGGCTGAGGCGGAGGGAGGTGTCCTTCTCGATGCCCTTGGACACGGAGATCACGATGGTCCCCGGGTCGGCCAGCTGCTTCAGCTTGGCGGCAGTGGCGCGGACCGCAAAGGACGGGGTGGCCATCACCACGGCGCCGCAGCCCTTCACCGCCCCCATATCGGTGGTCAGGCCCATTGTCTCGGGCAGCGGCACCCCCTTCAGCATGGGGTTCTCCCGGGTCTCCCGCAGCACCCGGGACTCCTCCTCGGTGTAGGACCACAGGGTCACCTCATGTCCGTTTTCCAGCAGCAGCAGCGCCAGGGCCGTCCCCCAGCCTCCGCTGCCAAGGACTGTGATTTTCATGGTAATACCTCCCAAGATATGTTGTAGGGGCGGCCTGTGGCCGCCCGTTGTTCAATTTTCTTGGCTGTTCGGGCGGCCGCAGGCCGCCCCTACGGGGTCATTGCTTCTTGTGCAGAGAAAACTTGTTCTCTGTCCCGGTCAGCAGACGGTGGATGTTGCCCCGGTGCATGTAGACCACCAGGCCGCCCAAGAGCAGGCCCAGCAGGGTGATGATCCAGTCCTGATAGACGAACCAGGTGGCCACCGGAAAGCTGGCTCCGGCCCACACCGATCCCAGGGAGACGTATCGGGTGAGAATGGCAAGGATCAGGAATCCCCCCCACACCACCAGGGCAATGCGCCAGTCGATCATGATGGCGATGGTGCCGCCGGACAGGATGCCCTTTCCCCCCTTGAAGTGGAACATGCAGGGGAACATGTGGCCCAGCAGGCAGAACAGGCCCGCCCAGTACTTGGCAAAGACCAGAACAATGGCCTCTTGGCTCCAGAAGCCGCCGTCCCAATATCGGGCCATCAGGATGCCCGCCCACACTGCGGCCACCGCCTTGAGGACATCGCACAAAATAACTACCAGGGTCAGCGGCCCGCCGAAGGTGCGGTAGAAGTTGGTCAGCCCCGCGTTGCCGCTGCCGTGGGTGCGCACATCGTCCCGCAGGATGTACTTGGAGACGATGACCGCCCCGTTGGAGCAGCCCAGCAGGTAGGCCGCTGCCGCCACCAGAAGCAAGGGCAGACCCATGTCATAAAAGATCCAGGGGGAGATGTCCCCCCAAGTCATGCCCAGCATTGCTCACTCCTCCTTCTCGCCCTTCTGCCGGATGGTCAGCCGCACCGGCGTGCCCTCCAGGCCGAAGGTGGCGCGGATCTGGTTCTCCAGATACCGCTGATAGGAGAAGTGGAACAGCCGGGCGTCGTTGCAGAAGCACACAAAATGAGGGGGGCGGATGCCCACCTGGGTCATGTAGTAGATCTTCAGGCGGCGGCCCTTGTCCGTGGGGGGCTGCACCCGGGCGGTGGCATCGGCCAGCACCGAGTTGAGCATCCCGGTGGAGATGCGGGTGGCTGCCTGGTCATTCACATAGTTGATCAGCTCGAAGAGCCGGTCCACCCGCTGGCCGGTGAGAGCGGAGATGAACACGATGGGGGCGTAGGTCATATAGCTCAGGTCCCGCATCACGTCCTGGCGCATCTTGTCCATGGTCTTGCCGTCCTTCTCGATGGCATCCCACTTGTTGACCACGATGATGCAGGCCTTGCCCGCCTCGTGGGCCAGACCGGCCACCTTGGTGTCCTGCTCGGTGACCCCCTCCCGGGCGTCGATCATGATGAGGCACACGTCGCTGCGCTCGATGGCCATGGTGGCCCGCAGGACGGAGAACTTCTCGATGCGGTCATCCACCCTGGACTTCTTCCGCATCCCTGCCGTGTCGATGAACAGGTATTTGCCCCGCCCGTTCTCGAAGGGACTGTCCACCGCGTCCCGGGTGGTGCCCGCCACATCGCTGACGATGACCCGCTCCTGCCCCAGGATGCGGTTGACCAGGGAGGACTTGCCCACATTGGGCTTGCCGATGATGGCCACCTTGATGACATCGTCCTCCTCGTCCTCCTCCTCCTCGGGGGGAAGTACTGGAAGCAGGCGTCCAGCAGGTCGCCGGTGCCGTGGCCGTGGACGGCGGAGACGGCGATGGGGTCGCCCAGGCCCAGGTTATAGAACTCGTAGATGTCCGGGTTCTCCCGGCCCACCTGGTCCGCCTTGTTCACCGCCAGCACCACCGGCTTCCGGGCCCGGAGGAGCATGTTGGCCACCTCCTGGTCGGCTGCGGTCATGCCGGTCTTGACGTCACAGACAAAGACCACCACCGTAGCGGTCTGGATCGCGATCTCGGCCTGCTCCCGCATGAAGGAGAGGATCTGGTCGTCCGTCCCCGGCTCGATCCCGCCGGTGTCCACGATGTCGAACACCCGGTTCCTCCACTCGCACTGGGCGTACAGCCGGTCCCGGGTGACGCCGGGGGTGTCCTCCACGATGGAGAGGCGCTGGCCGCACAGCTTATTGAACAGCATGGACTTGCCCACATTGGGCCGCCCCACGATGGCGACTAAGGGCTTCATACATATCACCTCTTGATGAGTTAGGAATTAGGAATGAGGAATTAGGAGTTAGAGGATAGGAGATAGGGGCGGCCTGCGCCGGGGAGTCTGCGCGCCCCAGGCGCGCCATAATCCCTACCTCCTAATTCCTCATTCCTAATTCCCTCTCAGGGGTTGTATTGATAATATTCCGTCTCCTCCCGGGGGAGCTCCTGTCGGGGGAGGCCGGACGAGATGCCGCACATGGCGTCCAGCAGCTCATAGCCGTCCTGCTCCACGGGGATCACGGGGACACCCAGTGCCCGCTCCACATCGTCCAGGGATACGTCATCCAAAAAGACCCGCTCCCCGTGGCGGAGCATATTGGCGGGGATGAGCAGACGCTCCCCCAGCTTCTTCCCCCGCAGCTGGGCGATCAGGTCGCCCCCCGTGACCAGTCCGGCCACCACGATGGTCTCCCCGAAGAAGTCGTTGCGGATGGGGTACACCGTCCCCTCTATTTTACCACATTTTTTCCGCGCCAGCTCTACCAATTCCGTTAAAAACGGGGCGGCGGACACGCCTGTGGCAATGGAGAAGGGGACGGTCCTCTCCATCTCCTCCGCCTCCATCAGGTCCAGGCCCCGGCGGAATTCCTGGCGCAGCAGGCGGAGCATCCCCACCCCGTTGTCCAGCTGGGTGAACTCCTCGTAGTAGTCCTCCTCCGGCAGGGGCCGCCCGGCCAGCAGGTAGAACTCGTCAGAGCACCAGACCAGGGCTGTGCCGTGGGCGTCGCGGTGGGCTGCCGCAAAGGCCTCCACCTGGTCCACCACCGCCCCCGCTTCCTCCCGGGTATAGGGCCGCAGGGGATAGAGGCCCTCCCGGTACTTGGTCACCCCCACCGGCACCACCGACACGCTGTGGACGGCAGGGAACATCTCCGCCAGGTCCCTCAGGGTCCGGTCCAGGGCGGGTCCGTCATTGATCCCGGGGCAGGAGACGATCTGACAGTTCATGGTGATCTGGTGCCGGGCGAAGCGGCGCATGATCTCGATGCTCTCCCCGGCCCGGCGGTTTTTCAGCATCTCCACCCGCAGCGACTGGTCGGTGGTGTGGACGGACACGTTGATGGGGGAGATGCGCAGGTCGATGATGCGCTGCACCTCCCGCTGGGAGAGGTTGGTCAGGGTCAGGTAGTTGCCCATCAGAAAGGACAGCCGGGCGTCGTCATCCTTGAAATAGAGGCTCTCCCGCATCCCCGGCGGCATCTGGTCCACAAAGCAGAAGATGCAGTTGTTGGCACAGGAGCGGGCCCGGTCCATGAGATAGGTCTCGAACTCCAGTCCCAGGTCCTCCCCCTCCTCCTTGCGGACCCGCAGGGTGCGGCTGGCTCCATCCGGGGCCTGGAGGGTAAGCGTCAGACGGGCGTCATAGGAATAGAACTTGTAGTCCAGCACATCCAGGATCTGCTTCCCGTTGATCTCCACCAGGGTCTCTCCCGCCTGGACGCCGGCTTTGGCCGCCGGGCTCCGGGGCTCCACCCGGCGGATCATGGTCTTGCTCACAGCGCTCCCTCCTCCTCTCAAAAAGGCGTTCTTTATATTATATCGTATCCCTGCCCCTCTTTTCAAGGAAAAATCCTTTTTTTCTCGGATCTCGCCGGACATTTTTTGAGGGCGCCGCCGGGTATCCGGCGCCATCGGCCACCGGACACCTTATCTTTTTCTTGATTGTACCATACCCGCCCCCGCCGGGCAACACGTTTCCACTCTATTCTGCTCTCTCGCCGGGTATCCGGGGCACAAAAAGGATGCCTCTCCCCCGCCCTTAGTTCCGCCGCTCCGGCAGAACGCCCTCTCCCCGGCCTCCGGGGAAAAGCACCCTTTCCGCCCCGGAGTTTACAGGATGTGAAAATTATGATATGATGTTCTATGATTTTCCCTTTTCTTTCTCAAATCCGCGGCTCCGGCCGCCCTGGAGGCACCTGCGACATGCTGGACGACAAGCTCAAAGCCCTGTGGGCCCGGATCTCCCCCCCGCAGAAGGCGGCCTTTTTCGGCTGTTTTCTGTCGGGCTATCTGGTCCACCTCTACGTCTTTACCAACATCATCCCCAACTCCGACGGTCTCAGCCGCATCTTCGACCCCCAGCAGATGACCGTCTCCGGCCGGTGGTTTCTCCACTTCGCCTCCTATTTCAACGGCTTCACCCAGATGCCGGCGGTCATCGGCCTCTTCTCCGTGCTCTTCCTCGCCCTGGCCGCCGCCTTGGCCGTCTCTCTGCTGGGCATCCGCAGCCGTGCCCTCTCCGCCCTGTCCGGGGCGCTGATGGCCGCCTTTCCCGCCGTGGGCTACACCTTTCTCTATCTGTTCACCGCCTCCGCCTACTGCTTCGCCATTTTTTTGGCGGTCCTCTCCGTCTCCCTGGCCAGAAGGGGCCGGTGGCACTGGCTGGCAGGCTGTCTGCTCCTGGCCTGCTCCATGGGCACCTATCAGGCCTATGTGACGGTGGCCATCGGCCTGTCCCTGCTGGTCATTTTCCGGGAGACCCTGGACCCGTCCGCCTCCTTCTCCGCCACCCTGCGCCTGGGGGTGCGGCTGATGCTGTTCCTGGCTGCGGGGGCCGTCCTCTACTACGGCATCCTGCTGGTCTTTCTTCAGGTGAAGGACCTGGAGCTGCTGTCCTATCTGGGGATGGATGCCGCCAGCTCCGGCTATCCCTTCTCCCGCCTCCCCGGGCTGCTGCTGGACACCTACAAGCAGGTGGCGGCTTTCTTCTTCCTGCCCGGTTCCGCCAACACCTTCACCTCCGGCTGGATGGCCGTGCTGGATCTGGCCGCGCTGGCGCTGGGCGGGGGCTGCTTCCTGCTGTGCATGGGGCAGGAGGGGCTCTGGCGGGCGCGCTGGCGCCCCCTGGGCGGGCTGGCCATGCTGGCCCTGCTCCCCCTGGGCATCAACTTCGGCCAGATCCTCAGCCCCTGGTCCGCCCCCACCCCCCTGATGAAATACGCCTTTGTGCTGGTCTATCTGGCGGTGGTGCTGCTGGCTGACCGGGCCCTCCCCGCCGCCGGTGCCGGCGCCTCCGTGCTCCGCCGCCGTGCGGCCCCCTGCGCCGCCCTGTGGCTGGTCCTGCTGCTGCTGTTCTCCCTGAACACCAACAACCGGCTCTACACCGCCTCCGCCCAAGCCCACCGCGCCACCCTCAGCTACGCCACCCGGCTGGCCTCCCGCATCGAGAGCTGCCCCGGCTACACCCACGGGATGCCGGTCTATCTCATCGGCTCTTTCCCCACCGACCGGGTCCACAACAGCGTGGAGGGCTTTGCCCAGGTGGACCATTACAGCGTCCCCCTGGACACCGTGGCTCCCCTGAACAAGCACATCTACTACTACCTCCGGGACTGGCTGAACCTCCCCATCGAGGAGCCCGCCGAGGCCGACCTTATGGCCATGGCGGAGCGGCCGGAATTCGCCGCCATGCCCCGCTACCCCGACGACGGCAGCGTCCAGATCATCGACGGCTGCCTGGTCGTGAAGGTGCAGGAGGAATACACCCCAAAATCCGACTTTGAGATCGCCTATGAGAACAGGAGATGAACTGTCCCATGCCCAATTCTGCTCCCACTGACTCCGGACTGCTCTCCGTGGTCCTCCCCGCCTTCAACGAGGAGGAGATGGCTCCCCGGGCAGCTGATGTCATCTCCGCCCTGCTGGAGCAGGCCCAGATCCCCCATGAGCTGATCTTTGTGGACGACGGCTCCCGGGACAGGACCTGGGCGCGCATCCAGGAGAAGAGCCGCGCCCTGCCCCAGGTCCGGGGGGTGCGCTTCTCCCGCAACTTCGGCAAGGAGGCTGCCATTTTTGCCGGCCTGGCCCAGGCCCGTGGGGCTTGCTGTGTGGTGCTGGACTGCGACCTCCAGCACCCGCCGGAAAAGATCGTGGACATGTACCGCCTGTGGCAGCAGGGCTACCAGGTCGTGGAAGGCGTCAAGGTGAGCCGTGGAAAGGAGAGCCCCCTGCACACCCTGGCGGTCCGGTGTTTCTACCGGGCCATGAGCGGGAGCACCGGGCTGGACATGTCCCGGGCCTCCGACTTCAAGCTGCTGGACCGGCGGGCGGTGGATGTGCTGCTGGCCATGCGGGAGAAAAACGCCTTCTTCCGGGCCCTGTCCTCCTGGATCGGATTTTCCACCGCTCAGGTGGAGTTCCAGGTGCGGGAGCGGGAGGCGGGCCGCTCCAAGTGGTCCCTGCGCAGCCTGTTCCGGTATGCCCTCACCAATCTGGCCGCCTTCTCCACCGCCCCCCTCCAGCTGGTCACCTTTCTGGGGGTGCTGGTGCTGATCGCCTCGGTGGTGCTCAGCGTCCACTCCCTGTGGCAGAAGTTCACCGGGCAGGCCCTGGAGGGCTTCACCACCGTCATCATCCTGATCCTGTTCATCGGCAGCATCCTCATGATCTGTCTGGGCATTATCGGCTACTATATCGCCAAGATCTATGAGGAGGTGAAAGACAGGCCCCGGTATATCCTGTCCGACACCTGCGGGGAGGCGCGCCATGCTGAAAAAGATCTTTGATCCCACCCTTTTCCGCTTCCTCCTGGTCGGGGTGGTGAACACCCTGGTGGGATATGGTGTCATGTTCGGCCTTTACAACCTGGCCGGCCTCCACCTCTGGGGAGACCCGGGCTACTGGATCTCCTCCGCCGCCAACTATCTGGTGGGCAGCGTGGTCAGCTTTTTTCTCAACAAGCACTTCACCTTCCGCAGCCGGGAGAAGGGCCCCGGCGTGGTGCTCCGCTTCGCGGCCAATATCACAGTATGCTGGCTGCTGGCCTACGGCCTGGCCAAGCCCGCCATGGGAGCCCTGCTGAGCGGCACTGCCCTCAGCCCCCAGCTTCAGGGCAACCTGACCATGCTGGCGGGCTCCGGGCTGTTCGTCCTGCTCAACTACTTCGGACAGCGCTTTTTCGCCTTCCGCTTCAGGACATGACCCCCGGCATCTGGAACAGGCCGATCACATGTGGCGCGAGGTAGAAAACAGAGGGCACCGCCCGGCCTCCATCCATACTCAGGCGCAGGGACATTGGATGTCCCTGCGCTTTTTGTATTGTTAGGCGCGCCTTTGTCCGGCCGGTCAGGCAAACGGAGGGGAATGAGCATCCTGCCCGCAGATAGCTCCTCCCCAGAGCTCCATCAAAAGCACCAGCTCAGCCGGTGCTTTTCTTTCATTCATTATATATAATAAGGGGAGGATGTGAGCACGCTCACATCCTCCCCTTATCTCACTTTTCAATTTTGCGCGTTTGTACAATCACTTATTGTTGTCCTTATTCTTTTTGTTCGTAACGCTGCTCAGGATAGCGCCCACGACGCACAGCCCGATCACTACGATCAGGAAAATCTTTTCAGGTCCCATTGGTCATCCTCCTCCCCTGTAAAGATTCTTAACACTTTTTTGTCGGCCATTTTTATTTCTTAACGGTTTCTTGATAAGAATCATAGCAGATTTTTATAAAAAAAGCAACCCTTTTTTACGGACATTTATATATTTTTTTGTGTCCCTCCGCTTCACTTCTCCAAATTATAAAACATTTTCTTTGATTTCACCTAACTTTTATTGATTTTCCCCGAATTTTTATCCCTTTTTGACTGTTTTATTTTTTGTTATTTTCATTAGTTTTTCTCAAGATATCTTGTCATTTTCTTAACACCTGCGCCGCATTCTTTATCCCAATACGCAGAACGGCCGCCCGGTCCTCTCAGGACCGGGCGGCCGTTCTCTCCCTCCGGCAGAGGCTGTCCCTGCCAGTCTGTCTGTTGTCACAGCTTGACCTTCACCACGCACTTGCGTACAGGCTCAGGTCCGTCCACCGCGATGTTGGGGGCATGAGCATCCCCCGGGAAGAGGACCACAAACTTGTCCCCGCCCAGGGTGATCTCGTCCAGCGGGCCGTGGTAGAACCAGATATCCCGCTCCGGGTGGGCCTCCACCTCTTCCTTCATGTCCTCCAGGGCACCGACCCCCATCTTCTCCCGCCCGGAGATCAGAAACTGGATGTCCACATACTTCTTGTGGGCCTCGGGAGTGTCGTTGGCCGGCTTGGACTCGTAGCTCTGCAACAAATAGAACAGATCTTCTCCGTCCACCTCCACCCGGGCGTCCTCCAGCTTGGAGAAATCGGTATCCCTTAGGAGCTCCAGTCCCTTATAGATACCGGGATGGACACCCTGATACGCCTCCATATGCTTCAAACTGTCGTAGATCATAACTTGTCTTCTCCTTTCGTTGTGGTCCCAGCCCAGCGGGCCCTCAGAGGACTTTGTACCCTTATTATAATCTCCCTCCCTCCCCCTCCGCAAGCGGCAAAAAATCTTCCCTGTCAAAAAAAGCTTCCAGGTGGTTCTCGATCAGAAAACGCCAGTCGCAAAACCCTCCTTTTTCTCCCTTTTTCGCTGGCGTTCCGCCGAAAAAAAATTGCCCTCTTGCCTTTTTTTGAGCAGATTTATATAATAGTATTGCAATAAGGAAGTGTGTTCTCTATTAGAGAACGGAGGTTGGCGTCATGGATGAATGTTCAGAACCAAAAGTGAAGTCGCTGGCAAAGTCCCTGAAGATCCTCTCCTGCTTCACCATCCAGGAGCCGGTCCTGGGGGTAACGGAGCTGGCGGAGCGGATCGGGGTGACCAAGTCCAACATCCACAACATTCTGTCCACCTTCACCTCCATGGGGTATCTGGACCGGCTGCCCGACGGGCGCTACACCCTGGGTCTGAAGATCCTGGAGTACGCCTTCATCATCAACCAGAACCTGGGCTACCCCAACGCGGTGTATGATATCCTGGTGGACACGGCCGGCAAGACCAATGAGATCGTCTACTTCGGCCTGCCTTACGGGACCAACGTCCTCTACCTCTATGTGGCCCACCCGGCCAACCGGATGGGCGTCCTCCCCTACCGGGACATCCTGGGGGAGACCTCCCCCTTCTACTGCACTGGGATTGGCAAAGCCATTCTGGCCCACATGCCCGAGGAGGAGTGGCTCGCCCATATCCCCGCGGAGCGCACCCGCTTTCAGCCCAACACCATCACCGACCTGGACGCCATCGTGGAGGAGCTCCGCCGCACCCGCCGGAGGGGCTACGCCATCGACAACAGCGAGCGGGACCCCAACGTGCGGTGTGTGGGTGTTCCTGTGTACAACTCTGCCGGCAAGCTGGTGGCCGGGGTGAGCACCTCCGGCCCGGCCATCACCATGACGGACGAGAAGCTGATGGAGTGCGCCGGCATCCTGCAAAATGCGGCCCTGCGCATGCGGGAGCGCATCTACCGCTGAGCCCTCCCCATCGTTCTGTTTTTTATGTGTGCCTCCCCTCTTCGCCGGAGGATGCCGGCACATATAGAAATAAAAAGGAAACCAAACGCGACAAATAAAATAAGGAGGATTCCACAATGAAAAATTGGAAAAAACTTCTTGCAACTGGCTTGAGCACCGCCCTCATCCTGGGGACTCTGGCCTCCTGCGGCGGAGGCAACACTTCCAGCCCGGCTTCCAGCAGCGGCGCCGCCGCTTCCGGCAGCGGTTCTGACGCCAGCAGCACTACCACCACCAACTTCCCTGACGGCAAAAGCCTGAGCATGATCATCCACGCCTCTCCTGGAGGTCTGTCTGACACCAACGCCCGCTTTATCGCTCAGATGGTGTCTGATGAGCTGGGCGTTCCCTTCCCCGCCACCAACATGACCGGCGGCTCCGGTGTGGTGGCCATGACCTACGTAAAGGAATCCACCCCCGACGGCTACACCGTGGGCTACCTGCCCTGTGAGTTGGCCATGGTCAAGGCTCAGGGTCTGACCGAGATCATCGAGCCCTCCGCCTTCGACATGATCTATGCCTGCAACATTCAGCCCGCTGCCATCACTGTCAGCGCCGACTCCGAGTGGGACAGCATCGAGGACCTGGTCGCCTGGTGCAAAGAGCACCCCGGCGAGCTCCAGGTCGGCACCTCCGGCACCGGTTCTGTGTGGCATATCGCTGCTGATGCCTTCGCCAAGGCCGCCGGCATCGAGATCAACCTGGTGCCCTTTGACGGCGCCGCTACCGCCGTCACCAACCTGATGGGCGGCCATGTGCAGATGGTTCCCGTCTCTGAGTCCGAGGTGGCCTCCGGTGTCGCCTCCGGCAAGCTGAAGATCCTGGCTGTCTGTTCCAGCGACCGCAGCGAGTTCAACCCCGACGTCCCCACTCTCCAGGAGCTGGGGTATGATGTGGATGTCACCGCCTGGGGCGGCTTTGGCGTAGCCAAGGGCACTCCCGACGATGTGAAGGAAGTCCTGTATGCCGCCTTCGAGAAGGCCGTCAACTCCGAGGAGTTCAAGGAGCTGGCCTCTCAGGGGCAGTACTCCCCCCTGATCATGGACCATGAAGAGTTCGCTGAGTTTGCGCAGTCCCAGTACGAGTTCTACACCGAGTACTTCACCGACACTGCGCAGTAAACGCTGCTCCAATCTCAGTCGCACGAATCTTGTGATAGGGGCATCGGGCCGGCCTGCTGCGGCCGGCCCGATCGCTTTTTGATTCAAAGGAAAGGGTGAAAACAAACGTGGAGCCGAAAAAAGTAAATTCTATTTTCAACTCCGACACGGTCCTGGGCCTGATAGGGTTCCTGATCGGCCTGTGGTGGCTGGTCATGGCCATGCAGCTGCCCAGCTCTACAGCGGTGGACGGGACGCCCGGTCCCTCAGCTTTCCCCGTTGGGATCTCTGTCCTGGTCATGGCAGTCTCCGTGATCATCATCGCCATCGGCGCAAAAAACAAAATCACATATTTTGATCTCAAATCCATCACCAAGGAGAACGGTATCGCTATTCTGATCTCTCTGGTCTTGTTCGTGACCTTCCTGGTGGTATGGAACCTCTTCCACTACATTGCGGCCAGCCTGATCCTCTCTCTTGGCCTGGGGCTGCTGTATAAGATGAAGCCGGTCCCCGCTGTGATCCTGGCGGTGGCATATTCTGTGTCCACCTATCTGGTATTCAGCAAGGTCCTCAACGTCATGCTGGATTTCTGAGACGGGAGGAGGAAACAATATGGATTTTTCACTGATCAGCAATACTTTTATCACCATCTTTACCACGGATGTCTTTTTCTATTGCATCCTGGGCGTAGTGGCCGGTATGGTCATCGGTACTCTGCCCGGCCTGTCCGCCACCATGGGCATTGCCATTCTGACTCCCCTCACCTTCTGGCTGGAACCCGCGCAGGGCATGGCTGTACTGCTGGGCATCTATAACTCCGCCATTTGGGCCGGCGGCATCTCCGCCATCCTTATCAACACGCCCGGCACCCCCGCCTCCATCGCTCAGACCTTCGACGGCTACTACATGGTCACTCAGGGCAAGGTGAAGAAAGCCCTGAATATGAACACCATTTACTCGGTCATCGGCGGCCTGATCGGCACTGTGGTCCTGATCGTCTTTTCCTTCCCCGTGGCGGAGTTTGCCCTGAAGTTCGGCCCCCCCGAGATGTTCGCCATGGCTCTGTTCGGACTGTCCATGATGATCGGTGTCTCCGGCGGCAGTGTGTTCAAGGGCCTGCTGGCCGGCGCTCTGGGCCTGTTGGTCTCCACCATTGGCATGGACCCCATGACCGGTGCCCTGCGCTTCACCTTTGGCAACATCAACATGCTCAGCGGCATTGAGTTCGTCGTAGTCATGGTGGGCATGTTCGGCGTGGGCGAGGTGCTCTACCAGATCAGTAAGAGCTCCCCCGCCGACAAGGAGGCCCGGAAGAACGCCCAGATCGTGAGCAACACCGCAGAGGCCTTCCCCACTGCCAAGGAGACCAAGGCCAGCGTGATCCCCACTCTGGTATGCGGTGCCATCTCCGCCGTCATCGGTGCGGTGCCCGGCACT
Organism: Lawsonibacter asaccharolyticus; assembly: GCA_003112755.1. Classification (NCBI taxonomy): domain Bacteria; kingdom Bacillati; phylum Bacillota; class Clostridia; order Eubacteriales; family Oscillospiraceae; genus Lawsonibacter; species Lawsonibacter asaccharolyticus. The sequence goes on from BFBT01000001.1 coordinate 3,354,471, forward strand.
GGCGGTGATATCGCCGCCATCATCTGCTGGCAGCAGACCAAGAACTTCTCCAAGCATCCGGAGGAGTTCGGCAAGGGTGCAGTCAACGGCTTGGCCGTCACCTCCTGCGCCAACAACGCCGTCATCGGCGGAGCCATGACCACTATGATGACCTTGGGCATCCCCGGCGATGGCGTCACCGCTGTGCTCATCGGCTCCCTGATGATGTATGGAATGCAGCCAGGCCCCATGATGTTCGTGGAGAAACCTGAATTTGTTTACAACGTGATGGGCCTGATGGTGGTGGGCTACATCATGATCCTGATCCTGGGCCTTCTGTCCACCAAGTTCGCCTCCCTGATCCTGAAAGTCCCCCAGGAGGTCATCTGGGTCATCGTCGTGGGCTTCTGCATCCTGGGCTCTTACGCGGTGAACAACTCCATGTTCGACGTGTATGTCATGTTCGCAGCCGGCTTTGTGGGCTTCCTGTGCAAGCGCTGTGAGGTGCCGCTGGGTCCCTTCGTGCTGGCCCTGCTGCTGGGCAACCTGTGCGAGAGCAACTTCCGCCGCGCCCTGTCCATGTCTCTGGGGGATTACAGCATATTCCTGACCCGCCCCATCACGGTGGTCCTGCTGATCCTGACCGTTCTCTCCCTGGTGCTGCCCGCTATCGGCCAGCTCCGCAAGAAGAGCAAAGCGGCCAAGTGATCCCCCCCTGAACAACATTTGGAAAAGAAAGGTCGTTGTATTATGGCATTTTCCATTCAGCCCGGCGTATGGCCGGTCATGATCACCCCTTTTACCGAGGACAACAAACCGGACTTCAAGGCCATCGAGGGCCTGTGCAACTGGTACATTAAGAAGGGCTGCACCGGCATTTTTGCGGTCTGCCAGTCCAGCGAGATGGCCTTCCTCACCGAGCAGGAGAAGCTGGATATCGCCAAGGCGGTGGTGGACGCGGTGGACGGCCGCATCCAGGTGGTAGCCTCCGGACATACCGCTGACTCCAAATCGGACCAGTATAAGCAGATCGAGGACATGATGAAGATCCCCGGCATCGGCGCCTATGTGCTGGTCTCCAACCGCTTGGATCAGAACAACGAGGGCGAGGAGGTCTTCTTCCAGAACGCTCAGGAGATTTTTGACCGGTTCCCAGAGGTAGACTTCGGCATCTACGAGTGCCCCATGCCCTGGAAGCGCCTGGTCTCTCTAGACTTTCTCCGTAAAGTGGCCCCGGAGGGCCGCATGGTATTTCTGAAGGACACCTGCTGTGATTATGAGTTGATTCGGGAGCGGCTGAAGGCCGTGGAGGGCACTCCCCTGAAGATCTTCAATGCCAACGCCCAGTCCTGGTATGATAGCTACTGCCATGGCTCCGCCGGCTACAACGGCGTTATGGCCAACTTCCACCCGGATCTCTATAAGTGGGCCTATGACCACAAGGACTCTGATCCTGAGAAAGCCCAGCTGGTAGCCCACTTCCTGACCACCGCCGCCATGATCGAGATGCGGGCCTACCCTGTTTCCGCCAAATACCATCAAAACCTGGTGGACGTCCCCATGTCGCTGGTGACCCGCAGCGCCGACGCAGCCAAACTGGACAAGAATGCCCGAGGCGAGGTGGAGAGCCTCATCGCCATGGAGAATTACGTCCGAAAGCAGCTGGGCATCCTGTAAAAATGTGTATCCGCTCTTGATTTCTCTGCAAAAATGATTAGAATAAAAGAGTGGAACTGTACAAAAAAAGTGTCCAAGAAGGAGCTCTGACATGCTGAAAAAGCCAAATATTCTGGTGGTGGGCAGCTTTATGATGGATCTGATCGCCTCCACCAAGCGCGCCCCCAATTCCGGCGAGACCGTCATCGGCCTGAAGTTCCAGACCGCGCCGGGGGGGAAGGGCGCCAATCAGGCGGTCCAGTGTGCCCGCCTGGGCGCCCACGTGACCATGGTGGGCCAGGTGGGGGACGATGCGTTCGGTAAGATCATGACGGATACCGCTGCCGCTGCCGGTGTGGACGTGTCCCATGTGTCAGTGGACCCCCAGGAGTCCTCCGGCGTAGGCCACATCACCCTGGAGGTGACGGAACACGGCGCCCAGAACCGCATCACTGTCTGTCCCGGCGCCAACTTCACCATCACGGTGGACGACGTGGCCTGGCTCCGGGAGGAGATCGGCCGCTTTGACCTGGTGATGATGCAGTTCGAGCTGCCTATGGAGGTCATCGAGGCGGTGGCCCAGTGGGCCCACGACGCCGGGGTCCCCGTGATGATCAACCCCGCCCCAGCCGCCCCCATGTCCGACCGGCTGCTCGCCTGCGCCACTTACCTCTCCCCCAACGAGCACGAGGCCGCCATCCTGGCCGGCCACTCCATCGACGTCTCCAACGGCATCAACATGGAGGACGTGGCCGTGGTCTCCCAGGCCTTCCAGGCCCGGGGGGTGGAGAACCTCATCATCACCATGGGGGAAAACGGCTCCATCGCGGCGGGGAAAAACGGCATCCATCACACCCACTGCGTGAAGATGGAGCATGTGGCCGACCCCACGGCCGCCGGCGACTCCTTTGTGGCCGCCTTCTGCACCGGCCTCACCGCCGGTCTGCCCCAGGGCGAGGCCCTGGCTTTTGCCAGCCACACCGCCGCCATCACTGTGTCCCGTATGGGCGCCATGCCCAGCCTGCCCACGGTGGAGGAGGTCCAGCAGCTCCTTGTGGAGCGGGACTACCAGGGCTTTGACCCGGCGGAGCTGGACGCTTTGAAGCAGTGATCTGTCCTTGACTGTCCCCGTCCCCGCGGGGGCAGTCAAATCCTATCCATAAGGAGAGTCGTTATGCTGAAACCTGAGAGCAAACAGGCGGTATCCAATTTCTTTGCCGCCGCAGAGACCGAATTCAATGCCTTTTTGAAGGCACGCAGTCCCGAGGAGTACGAGGCCGCCGCCCAGCTGATCCTGGATTCCCAGGCCAAGGGCGGCCGTCTCCACGTCACCGGCATCGGCAAGTGCAGCCATGTGTCCACCTACGCCGCCTCCCTGTTCTCCTCCACCGGCAACCCCGCCTACTACCTCCACGGCACCGAGGCCGTCCACGGCTCCTGCGGGCAGCTGGCGGCCGGGGACGTGGTCATCGCCATCTCCAATTCCGGTGAGACCGCCGAGCTGAAGGCCACCGTGCTGGCTGTCCAGAACAACGGCTGCAAGGTCATCGGCGTCTCCGGCAACCCGAACAGCTGGCTTGCCAAGCACACCGACGCCTTCCTCTTCGCCGGCGTCAAGGCGGAGGGCGGCCCCCTGAACCGGGCCCCCCGCAACTCCGTGCTGGCGGAGCTGCTCACCCTTCAGGCCCTCTCTGTGGCGCTCCAGGTGGAGAAGGACTGGGACCCCGTCAAATACGTCCGCTGCCACCCCGGCGGAAAGCTGGGCGAGCTGCGGGAGAACGAAAAGTAAACATTCCGGGGCGGGCCCCGTCCCCTCCGGAGAAAAAGTGAGGTCATTCAAATGCTGAAAGGAAAGCTCATCCACCCCGACATCATGGCCGCCCTGGCCCTGTGCGGCCACGGGGACAAGGTCCTCATCGCAGACGGCAACTACCCCCTGGACTCCAAGACCGGCCAGGCAGAGACCGTGTACCTGGGGCTGACCCCCGGCCTGCCCACTGTTACCGACGTCCTGGCCGCCATCCAGAGCACGGTGAATATCGAGAAGGCGGAGGTCATGGACCCCGCCGACGGCACCACTCCGGAGATCTTCGGGGAGTTCCAGACCATGCTGGACGGCATGGAGCTGAACAAGCTGGGACGCTATGAGTTCTATGACGCCTGCTGTCAGCCCGGCGTCCGGCTGGCCATCTCCACCGGGGAACAGCGTATCTTTTCCAACCTGCTGATCACCATCGGCGTGGCCTGATCCGGCCTGTCTCACTCGTTTTTAGGGAGCCTTTCTCCGCATGGATGCGGAGAAAGGCTCCTTTGTTCCCGTGGCATTTTTCTCATTTCTGTGCTATAATGCCTGTGACAGCCTGAAAGAGGAGGCGCGTATCACAGCCATTGAGAACGGCGAGAGGATCACGCGGGGACTGGAGGATGGCCCCCGCCGCGTTCTCAGCTGGCTGGAGCTGGACCCATGGCCCGACGAGATCAGATCTCTGCCCCTCTTCCAAAACGAGGCCGCCGGCTTCTCCGGGGAGGATCAGCACTCCTTCGAGCTCAAGCGCCCAGCCGGGTCCGGCCCGGAGGGGGGAAACGGACTTTGAGGGGACGGTCACCGACCTCCAGACAGGCGCTGCGCGCTGTGCCGGGGTGAGCCTGCCGCAAAAGGAGAGATCGAAATTATGATCCGTGACATCTGCAAAGACGAGACCTTTCTGGCCCAGAAGGCCGAGCCGGCTACGCCGGAGGACCTGCCCGCGGCAGCGGACCTGCTGGAGACGCTGACCCACCACAGCGCGGGCTGCGTGGGCATGGCGGCCAATATGATCGGCGTGAACAAGCGCATCATCGCCTTTGACAACGAGGGCAGCTATCTGGTCATGCTCAACCCGGAGATCGTCAAAAGGTCCGGCCCCTATGAGGCGGAGGAGGGCTGCCTGTCCCTCTCCGGCACCCGGAGGGCCCGGCGGTGGCGGTCCATCAAGGTCCGCTGGCAGAACGAGCGTTTCCAGGAGCGGTGTAAGACCTTCACCGGCTGGACCGCCCAGATCATCCAGCACGAGCTGGACCACTGCGAGGGCATCCTCATTTAAAAGGAGCGTCATGTCATGAGAACCGCCGTCTGTTACTATTCCCGCCACCACGGCAACACCCGGAAGGTGCTGGAGGCCATGGCCCGGGAGGGGGAGATCGACCTGATCGACGCCACCGTCCGCCAGACCGTCCGGCTGGAGGACTACGACTGCGTCGGCTTCGCCTCCGGCGTCTACTTTGGGAAGTTCCACACCAGCGTCTTACACGCCGCCCGGCAGTATCTGCCCCATGGCAAGCCTGTGTTCTTCGTCTGCACCTACGGGGGCGGCATGGGACAGAGCACCCGGGAGCTGAAGGAGCTGGCCGGGGAGCGGGGCTGCGCCGTGCTGGGGACCTTCGGCTGCAAGGGCTACGACACCTTCGGCCCCTTCAAGCTGGTGGGCGGCCTGGCCAAGGGCCGGCCGGATGAGGGGGACCTGGACCGCGCCCGCAGCTTTTTCCGGGACATCCTGACCCGCCTGTGAGAGAGGAGGCGGCGTGATGGAACTGGGACTGACCTTTCCCCTCCAGCGGTTCCTGAGGATAAAAACGCCGGCCTGGGGCACAGAGCCGGACCGGCGCTTCTGCTGGGACCTGCATGTCATCCGCCTGCGGGGCCGCGGGTGCCTGCTGGCCGTCCACTGCCACAGCCGCTACGCCTTTGTCCGCTGGGATGTGCCCCCTCTCCAGCGGGAGGACATCCCCGGCCTCTTCCGCGCAGGCCTGGCCGACAGCCTCACCGCCGCCGGCCTCTCCCCGTCCCGGGTGGAGGGCTATCTGGAAAAGGCCGGGCCCGCCTGCCTCACCCGCACTCATGGCCGCCGGGAGGTGGCCTTCCTCAACCGGGCGTGGGAGGACGTGCTGGCGCTGGACCTGTGCCTGGACACGGAACGCCAGGCCCAGCCCCTGCTGGACCGCGCCGTCAACACCTGCTCCAGTCGGTGCGCAGGCTTTGAGGGACTGGGGACAGGGCTGGAGCGGATATCCGCATCGCTGTTATGAGCGGGACGCAGGGCATCCCCCCTAGTTTTCTCCTCTGCTTCGCGAGCTCTGCAAAGGCTGTTGTAAAGGCCGCAGGCCACAGAGGTAACTGTTGAGCGCGCCGCCTTGCACTGCCCGCCATTTTTTCATGCAAAAAAGAAATGGAAAGAGAGAAAAGCTATGAAGGAAGTTCTGCAAAAAAAGACGCTGTTTGTCGTCATTCCGCTGCTCATCGCACTGCTGTCCGTGTTCGTCCTTTCCGGTCCCGCCTCGTCCCCGGATCTTCACGGCTCTACTCTGGCAGCCTTGGAGGAGAAGCAGACCACCGTGCTGGAATTGTCCGCCGCCTCCGCCGCCGCTTCTGCGGCGATCACGCTGATCCCCGGTGACGTCGCCACCCCGATCGCCGACAAGCTGGCCGATCTGAGCTCCCATTTTCTGCTGGTGCTGTGTGCCGTGTTCCTGGAAAAATATCTGCTGACCATCACCGGAACGGTGACCTTTTCCTTCCTGATCCCCGTGTCCTGCCTGCTGTATGTGCTGTATGTCCTCTTTGACTGGAAAAGCCTTCGTCTGCTGGCGGCAAGGCTGACCGCGTTTGGACTGCTGATCTTTTTGGTCATCCCAGCCAGCGTCTATGTCTCTGATCTGATCGAGGACTCCTACCAGGCATCCATCGAGGCCACCATTGAAACAGCCAGAGATGCCGCCGCGGAGCTGGAGAGCGAATCAGAGACGGCGGGCGAGGGAGAAAAAGGCTTCTTTTCCGGGCTGATCTCCACCGTGACAGACGGGGTCTCCGGGATCACGGACAAAGTGGGCGAGATGGTCAACCGCTTTATGGAGGCGCTGGCCGTGATGCTGGTGACCTGCTGCGCCATCCCGGTCCTGGTCCTGCTGTCCTTCCTCTGGTTTGCCAAGATCCTGTTGTCCGTGGAGCTGCCGGTCAGTTACAGCGGCATCCACCACGGGCTGAAGGACCGGCTTTTCCGAAAAAAACGGGGAGAGCCCCAGTAAAGGCCTCCCGCAGGTCGGGTGTGCGGAGATACTTCGCACGAGCCCCCGCCAGCAAGGAAACTGATCCGATCATAACAGATGGGAAGTGGCTCTCTTATGCAGATCACAGCTGTTTTTCGCCGGAAGGGGCTGCGGCTGGCCACGGGTGTCCTGCTGGCGATGCTTCTTCTGGCGGTCGGATTTTTCTGGTATGTATCCGACTACTACCGGGCAGAGGATGCGGCCCTGGATGTATTGGCCAGCGGCGAGAACATTGAGGTCCGGGGCAGCCTGACCATCCTCTCCCCGTCCTATCCCACGGACACTGCCATCATCTTTTACCCCGGGGCCAAGGTGGAGGGGGCTGCCTACCTGCCTCTGCTGGACCAGCTGCGGAGGACCGGCCTCACCTGTATTCTGGTGGAAATGCCCTTCCGCATGGCCATCTTTGATGTCAACGCCGCCGAAGACGTGATGGCCCAATTTCCGGAGATCCGGCACTGGTATCTGGCCGGACACTCCATGGGCGGAGCCATGGCCTCCCAATTCGCCGCCGGGCACCGGGACCAGGTGGACGGCCTCATCCTGCTGGGGGCCTATCTCTACGGCGAATACCCGTCCGCAGACACCCTCACCGTCTACGGCTCCCTGAATCAGAGCGTGGAGGACAAGATCGACTATACGGAACATGTGGTGGAGATCGACGGCGGCAACCATGCCCAGTTCGGCAGCTACGGCCTCCAGCGGGGCGACCCGCCGGCGGAGATCACACCCCAGGAACAGCAGGCCCGGACTGTGGAGGCCATCTCCGACTTCCTCGCCCAGCGGCAGGAGAGATAGGCGCTCCCTCCATCCTTTCCCACAGGCACTTCAGGCCCTGTGCCGCTCTCCGGGGCACAAAAGCAAATTGACAGGAGTATCGCTATGCAGACTTCAACAGATCTGAGAAACCTATTGGCCCGCATCGACCGGAAGGGCTATCCGGCCTATAAGGACACCCGGGGCGCCTATCAGTTCCCCGCCTACGTGCTGTCCATCGACCACGTACAGGGGGACCCCTTTGCCGCTCCCTCCAAATTGAGCATCCATGTGAACGGAAAGCAGGCCGGATTCCCCAGGCAGCTCTATCAGACCCCCTGCCGGCGCATCGCCCTTCAGGATGCGCTCACCCGCCAGTTTGGCCGGCGGGCGGCCCAGGCCTCCTTTCAGGCCAAGGGCTCGGGACACAGCGGCCTCATCTCTATCAGCCGGTGCGGCCAGGAGGTGCTGGAGCGGACCGCCTGCGCCCTGGACCCGGAGCACGGCGATCTGCTGCTGCGGCTGGAGGTGGGCTTCCCCGCCAACGGCCGCACCATCAACGCCCGGGAGCTGGAAAAGATCCTCTTCGACCTGCTGCCCCGGTGCGTGGAGGAGTCCCTGCTCTACCGCAATCTGGACGGAAAGCGCCTCCAGGAAGCGGCTGACCTGGCAGAGGACCAGCAGGATATCCGCCGGCAGCTGCCCGCCCTGGGCCTGTGCGCCTTTGTGGCCGACGGCAGCATCCTGCCCCGGACCTCCGGCGTCTCCTCCCTGCCCATGAAGCAGGCCGTCCCCTTCCGCTCCCCCAGAGAGCTCTCGGTCACCCTGGAGCTGCCCCACCGGGGGGCCATCACCGGCATGGGCATCCCCAAGGGGATCACTCTGATCGTGGGCGGCGGCTACCACGGGAAGTCCACCCTGCTCAAGGCCCTGGAGCTGGGGGTGTACGACCACATCGCCGGGGATGGGCGGGAGTATGTCATCACCGACCGCACAGCGGTCAAGATCCGTGCCGAGGACGGGAGGAGCATCCGGAACACCGACATCTCCATGTTTATCAACAACCTGCCCAACGGAAAGGACACTGTCCATTTCACCACCGAGGACGCCAGCGGCAGCACCTCCCAGGCCGCCGGCGTGGTGGAGGCCATGGAGGCGGGGACCTCCCTGCTCCTCATGGATGAGGACACCAGCGCCACCAACTTCATGATCCGGGATGAGCTGATGCAGCGGGTCATCCACCGGGACATGGAGCCTATCACCCCCTTCCTCGACCGCATCCGGGAGCTCTATGGTATCCACGGCATCTCCACTGTCATCGTGGCAGGCAGCTCCGGCGCCTTCTTCCACGCCGCCGACCGCATCATCCAGATGGACCGGTATGTCCCCCGGGACATCACCGCCTCCGCCAAGGAGGAGGCCCGGGCCTTCCCCGCCGGGAGCGCCGTCATGGAGCCTGCTCCCGCCCCCGGTCTCTGCCGCTGTCCCAGACCCTCCCCCCAGTTCCGGGGAGACCGGATCAAGCTCAAAGCCCTGGGCCGGGACGGCATATCCATCGATCGGGAGACCATCGATCTGCGGTATGTGGAGCAGCTGGCTGACGGCGAGCAGTCTGCTGCCCTGGGCTGGTGCATGGTCTACGCCCAGCGGCGCCTGATGGACGGCAGGCGCACCCTGCGCCAGATCGTGGACGAGCTGGACCGGCTGATGGAAGAACAGGGCCTGCCCGCCCTGTGCGGCTCCCCCTCCGGCGTCCCCTTTCTGGCCCGCCCCCGCCGTCAGGAGATCTTCGCCTGTTTTGACCGCTGCCGCTTCCTGGACCTGCTGTGACCGGCTGGTCCCCGCAGGCCCCACGCCCCCATCCAGATGGGGGGCATTGGCCCCACCACACAGAGGCGTCCCTCTCCGGCCGGTCCGGAGGGGGACGCCTTTTCTATGGGCGGCGGTGTCAACGTGGGACAGCGGCGCATAGATTGTTTTGGGGCCTCGCCCCGAAGTCTGCAAATAAAAAGTCAATAGGGAAATAAAGCAAAATTGAGGAGAGAAAAAGGCCATGCCAAAAGCGGCCAGCAGGTAAAGGACGCTGGCCGGATGGTCAGGTATGTAACAGTGCACATTACTTCTGAGGCAGAATAATCGTTGCTTTAGAGAAGTTGTTCCAGTCAAGGCACTGCCCACAGCGGTCACAATAGGACTGGTATTCCCGTTCCATAGTCCTTCTACATTGCGGGCAAACAGGAAAACCCGTCACGCCAGAGAGGTATCGAAAGCAGCGGATGTGTGTAACTGGCATCGGTTCGCGGAAGGCCATCTCTCTCCAGAACTCTGAGGGGATCAACAGGTCATTTGGCGTCAGTTCAAAGCCAACGCAGAGTTTTTCCAGCGTCAGGATCGTGGGCGCAGTCTTGCCTCTGGCAATGTCGCCAAAGTACCTGGAACTGAGGTCACATCGTTCCGAGGCAGCTTCATAGCTGAGCTTTTGAGTATCACATAATTTGAGGACGGAGGTGGATAAATTGTCTAAAAACATCTTAATCGCTCTCTTTCTGTCATAAGATGCTTTTAGCGTATGGGCAATATGGTTCTGCTACAAGGAAGGATACTTCCTTAATTTTCCTCCAGAGATGCCAGATATTCTTTTACTCTGCCATAATAGATGCGCAGGAACTTGTTGGCGCCGGCTGTCATGTAAACCAGATAGGGTTTGCCCTCGGCTCGTTTCTTGTCCATGAAACGGTATACCGGGTCATCCTGGGGCTGTGTTTTCAGTAGGCAGTCCATAACCAGGAATAAGGCGCGGCGCAGCTCCGGCGGCCCGCTTTTGGAAACCCTTGTGCTCTTAGCCTCGTGAGTGCCGGACTGGTCAGCGCCAGGGTCAACGCCCGCAAAAGCGGTAATGGCGTTTCGGTGGGTAAACCGGGCCACATCCCCAAGCTCCGCCATAAGCTGAGGGCCGAGAGAATCGCCTACACCGTGCATGGCCATGACCACAGGGTATTCCGGGAGCTGGGCTGCCAGGGCCTGCATTTCAGCCTTGAGCCGTTCCAGAGAGGCAGAGACGGCGTTCAGCGCATCAATGGCCTGCCGGACCATGGTTTTGGTCAGAGCGTCCTTGGGGAGCATGGCAATCAGGTCCTGTGCTCCGGTGTGGACCTCAACGGCTTTGCTCTGGCTGAAGTTGTAGCCATGCCGTTTACACCACTTACGGTAACGCTCGGCAAAGGCAGTGAGGCTCATGTTTCGCACACAGTCCACATGCCAAAAGGCCGTGGCAAAGTCCACCCACTTCTGGCTGCCGTCCTCACGGACAGGGCTGTCAAATAGGGCGTTGACGCCGGGATAGGTCTGGTCAAGAAGGGCGATGAGGTTGTTTTTCATCATCGTCTTAGTCTTAGCGTATAGACTCTGCTGCCGGTTCAGCGTTTTCAGTTGCATTCGAATCGTATCCATGGGTGTATGTTGGCGCAATTCTGCCCAGTTGTCAAGCCCATAGCGGGCAATCTTCCGGGCATCTGCCTTGTCTGTTTTCACTTTTCGCAGGGTGTTGTTCCCGTAGTCTTTGATAAGCTTCGGATTGACTGCGCTGACAAAGACGCCCTCCTCATGAAGAAAACGGGCTACCGGCTCATAGTACCGTCCGGTATGCTCCATGACTACTCGTGTCTCACCGTCCAGGCTTTTCAAGTAGTCTGCCAGCTCCTTGAGTTCACTGCCGGTGTGACCAATAGAAAATGGTTTTGCTACCACTTCTCCAAAAGGGCGGAGAACGGATACCATGCTCTTTCCTTTGGAAACATCGATCCCTGCCACATTGTTCATATTGATCGCTCCTCATCATGGATTTGTTTTGGCGACCAGCCATTCCACCATTGCCGATCCAATCTATTTGATGACACGGGCGCACCAAGGAGGTGGCTCAACCTGCATAAATCGAACGCTGCGAATGAGAGGCCGGCTGACGGACTTCGTCACGGACGCGCTGGTCCTTGGAGGTATACATCAGGCCAAGACTCTCTCATTCTAACAGCTTAGGCAACGATGCGGAAAAAGACACGGCTGGCTGCCGTGCCTTCAACCGTAAATACATTGTAATAGGAGGTAATACGAATGGGTATTACAAATTCTAATAAAGTGATCAATGCGGATAGGATCGACTGTGACGGCTCCCTGAAAGTCACGCTGGCCCTCACTGCCGCTCCTGATATTATTTCCACCCCCACTGACATCGCGCTGGTACTGGACCGCTCCGGCAGTATGACCGGGACCCCGCTGACCAACATGAAGACCGGCGCGAAGACCTTCATCGACATCATCTCCCAGTCCACCGGCGGCCAGTCCTCCGGTGAGATCGGCTCCGGCAGCCACATCGGCATCGTCAGCTTTGCCGACACGGCCCAGCAGAACACCCAGCTGATCACCTCGGTATCCACCTTGAAGAACGCTGTAGACTCCCTTTCAGCTGGCGGGAGCACCAACCATGCCGATGCCTTCTCCAAGGCCATCGCCCTCTTTGACCCCAGCTCCAGCAATGACAAGGTCATCGTCATGTTCACCGACGGAAAGACCACCGCCGGTGCGCCCCCGGCCCCCGTCGCAGCCGCCGCCCGGGCCCAGGGCATCGTCATCTACTGCATCGGCCTGCTGGGCTCTGACGGGGTGGATGTCAATGCTCTCAACGACTGGGCCACCGACCCCGACGCCAGCCACGTAGCGGTCACCCCCGACGCCGCCGAGCTGGAGGAGCTCTTCGCGGAGCTGGCGGCCAATATCTCCAAGACTGGTGCCACCAACATCGTCATCAACGAGACCGTGACCGCTGATTTCGTCATCACCAGCATCCTGACGCCCTCCGCCGGCAGCGCCACCATGCTCAATGCCACCTCCCTGCGCTGGACCATCCCCCAGCTGGGCGTCTCCTCCCCGGAGAGTGCTGCGCTGGAGTTCTTCATCCGCCACGTGGGCCAGAATCCCGGCACCAAGCTGGTCAATGAGTCTATCACCTACTCCGATACCGAGGGGAACGTGGTGGACTTTCCTGAGCCCACCGTGTCTGTGGAGTGCGACGTGGTGGTCAATCCTGAGGAGTGCCCCGTGCCGGCGGACCTGACCATCGAAGGCTGCTCGGACTCCGTGGTGGTGGACATGGGCAATGTCTATCTGGAGTCCCTGGGCCGCATCATCCAGATGGATGTGACCATCAAGAATGTATGCCCTGGCAAGCGGGTGGCCTTGGCTGCCATTCTCACTGAGGTGGATGAAAATGGAATGGAGTATCAGCGCGGGAGCAAGGCCATGACCATCCCGGCCCATAACTTCCCCACCTGCCGCGATGTGCTGGTCAAATGCATCAAGTTCGTGCTTCCGGAAGATCTTGATATCTCTGGCGGCTCCACCCAGGTCATGTGCAACCCCCGCAGCTTCAAGGCCCGGTTCATCGCCCACAACATCGACAGCGACTTCCGCTGCTGTGAGTCTGTCCTGACCCTGTAAACTGCCCCTTTCCCCACAAACCACCGCCTTCCGCGGTGGTACATACCTCCCCGGGCCGTTTCTTCTCCTTCTGGCGGGGCGGCTTGCCGCTTTCCTGGTTTTCGGACAAGCGCCCCAAGAAATATGGTCCTTCTGGCCTGTTCCGGCTTTGGGGAGCATGATACTTGTATGGTCCCGGCGGCCCCGCCCGCTCCGTCCTGTAAGCGCAGCAGTGCGGTCAGCGCCTTCCCGGCGCTGGCCGCACTGATTTGGTCCCTGCCAGTCCCCTATTGAAAATACTTCTCCCGGATCTGCTGGATGGGCATCTCCCGCCCGGTCCACAGGCGGAAGGACGCCGCCCCCTGGTGGAGCAGCATATACATCCCGTTGAAGGTCTTCAGTCCCGCCTCTCGGGCCATCCTCAGCAGCTGTGTCTCCCGGGGCTGGTAGATCACGTCCGACACGGTCAGCCCGGCGTGGAGCCAGGAGGCGTCGGGGATCAGGCAGCCCGGCATCCGCTCCATACCCACCGGCGTGGTGTTCACCAGAAGGTCCGCCTGCCCCAGGCAGGTCCGCAGCGCCTCCCGGTCGTCCAGATCGTGGAGGACCACCCGGCACTGGGAGGCCCGCTCCAGCTCGGCCGCCACCCGCTCCGCCCGGGGCCAGAAGGCGTCCCTGGGGTTGAACACATCAATGGCCGCCATTCCGTCCAGAGCGGCCTGGACCAGGACGGCGGTGCCGGCACCGCCGGCACCCAGCTGGACCATCCGCTTCCCCTCCGGCTGAAAGCCCGCCTCCCGGGCGCTCCTCATATAGCCCTCCCCATCGGTGGTGTGGCCCACCAGGCTTCCGCCCTCGTTGACCACGGTGTTGACCGCCCCGCAGATGCGGGCGGCCGGAGAGAGACGCTCGCACAGGGCCGCCGCCGCAGTCTTGTGGGGCATGGTCACGTTGAAGCCACGCACCCCCAGAGCCTTCAGCCCCTCCACCGCCTCGGCCAGGCGGTCCGGCGCCACGTCAAAGGCCAGGTAGGTATAGTCCAGATCCAGCAGAGCGCAGGCCTCGTTGTGCATCGCGGGGGAGATGCTGTGGGCCACCGGGCTGCCCAGCAGGCACAGCAGTCCCGTGCGGCCGGTGACTTGACGGCTCATTTATCCCCCTCCCCCTCAGCTCCGGGGGGCCAGGGCCCGGTGGAGGATATCCATGGCGGCGTTCAGCTCCTCCACGGGGATCTGCCCGGGGGCGGAGACCTGGCCCACCGCGCCGAAGGTCATGGCCGAGCCGAAGTACTCCCCGCACAGGCGGCTGACCACCCCGGCCCCCATGGACATGGTGATGATGGGCCGGTCGGCGTACTTCCCGCTCATCTCCTGGGTGGCGTCCAGAAGGGCAATGACATCTCCCGGGCTCCGGGGCATCACCGCGATCTTCGGAATGTCTGCCCCCAGCTCCTGCATCTTCCGCAGGCGGAAGAGCAGGTCAGCCTTGTCCGGCGTGCCGCCGAAGTCGTGGTTGGAGCCCACCACCGCTTTCCCCGCGGCGTGGATGGCCTGAATGTTCCGGCGGACCACCTCGTCCCCGGAGAAGACCTCCACATCCACGGCGTCCGCGTCTCCCGACTGGGCCACCGCGGTGTTCAGCGCCGTATAGGCCTCCATGTCGATCTCCTTCTCGCCCCCCTCCTTCCTGGTGCGGAAGGTGAACAGGATGGGGGTCTCCCCCAGGATCTCCCGCAGCCCCTTCAGTGTGCTCAGCACCTTAGGCAGCTGGAAGACATCCTCATAGAAGTCCACCCGCCACTCCACCACGTCCAGGGCGTGGGCACGGAACTCCCGGGCCTTCTCCAGGATGCCCTGGGCCGTAGCGGCCACGATGGGGACGATCACCTTGGGCTTTCCGCAGCCCACCTCAACATTGCGCAGCATCACTGTTTTCATCAAAACTTTCTCCTTTGCCAAATATCAAAATACGGGGGGCCGCCGCAGGTATCCCTGCGGCAGCCCCAGATCCAATTTTTCAAAAGCCCAGCTGCTTTGAGATGCTCCTGCCGTCCAGGGCATTGGGCGCTGTCCCCAGGTGCACGCTCTCAGCCGCAGCCAGACCTGCCGCCTCTCCCAGGCGCATACAGGTTATCATGACACGGATGCAGGCGTGGGCCGCATAATCAGTGGAAATACACCGCCCCGCCAGCAGGAGGTTGGAGATCTCGTTGGTGACCAGACAGTGGTAAGGGATATAGAACACGCCCGTCTTGGGCTTGACGATGGTGCTGGAGACACCGTCGGTGTCATGGATATCCACAGGGTAGGAGCTTCTGACTACAGGGTCTGCAAAGAGCTTCCCCTCTACCACGTCCTCACCCGTGAGGACATATTTCCCCTGGATCCTTCGGGAGTCCCGCAGGCCGGTGAAATCTCCTGTAGAGATGAGGTAGGCCTTCTCAAATCCCGGCACGTTTTCAATAAAGAAGCGGCTGATCCTCCTTACCTGACGCCGGGCCTCCATCTCCGCCCGGCTCCACTGAGCCGCATCCAGAGGATCGATCCGAATTCGGCTCATATTGGAGTAGATCGTTCCGGATGGGAGGGGGCGTGCCAACAGGTTATTGACATAAAGGCACCCTTCTTCGATCCCCTTCTGTGCCAGACGCTCCCGCTCCGGCTGGCTGACCTGCTCATACCGCGCTATGTCCACACCGGCCATTTTGTACATCAAGGTCCCGGGCTGAAGGACTCCTTTTTCGTCCCCTATCTCCCAGCGGCAGCCGGCACTGACCGCCACGCTCCCATGGAAGGAGGCGTCAATGACCACTTTGCCGCTCACAGTTTGGACCCCCTGCTCGTTGTGGATGGTCAGTGCGGTGATGACGCCGTCCTCTACCTGCGCGCCGATGACCCGGGTATGAAGGAGCAGCTCCACGCCCGCCTGGTCCACCAGATCGAAGATCAGATCTTTGAGTATCTCGGACTCATAGGGGATGACTGGGATATCCAGGTCTCTGCGTCCGCATAGATAGATCGTCTCGATGCCGGGGGTCCCGCCCGCAGCGGCGAGGCCGTCCATCACGTCCTTGATGATGCCCTGCTGAGGCCTGTCCGGCTCACCATCGGCAAAACCCATGAACATGCTCACCTGCGCTCCGGTGGCGGTCCCGCCCAAATACGCCTTTTCCTCGATGAGCAGCGTCTTTGCGCCCCCTCTGGCGGCCGTCACAGCGGCTGCAAAACCGGCGGTACCGCCGCCGACCACAATAACATCAAACTGTCGTTCCATAAGCAGCTCTCCTTTCCCTCTGTCACATGATGGCCGCGGCGATCGGGTAGCCCACCACCGCAAAGATCACGGCCGCTGTGACGGACCACAAGAGCCCATATTTGAGCATCGTATCCGTATTCAGCCATCCGGACCCGGCCGCAATGGCGGCGTGGGCCGTGGAGGGCGGAGTCGCGCAGGCCACGCAGGCACAGGCGCCGATCACGCAGGTCAACGCGGCAGGATCGACCCCGGAAATAGCTCCGCCGTACACCAGCGGCAGCGAGATGCTGTACATCAGAGTGACGGTGACCGTGTTGGAGGCAAAGTTGGTGATCATGACCGTGGCCAGGGCGATAAACAGCACGAAGATAATGGGGGACATACTGCCGATGATGGGGGAGAGCGCTCCGCTGACCACAGCGGTGATGCCCGCTTCTTCATGGGTCAGGGCGCTGCCCAGCACGCTGGTGGCCGCCACCATGAACACAGCACCCCAGGGCACCCCCTTGGCCACGGCCTCATTGAAGTTCATCAGAGGCTTCCCCTCCACATGGAGGACGCACAGCAGGCACGCTCCGATCATGGCCGGGGTGGGCGTCCCCAGCGAGGAGATGGCGGAGGCCACCTCGGGCAGGACAGGCGCAATGATCCCGGGCAGCAGCCACATGGCCACCACCAGCACGAAGACGAGCAGCGTATATTTCTCCTGACGGCTCATCGGAGTGGTCTCAGACTTCAGCACAGAGCTGTCCAGACTGCTCAGGCGCTCCGTCCCTGGACGACAGACGAATTTGGTCAGCACCATAGACGCCGCGAAAGTGACCAGGCATGCCGCTACGCCGAAGATGGTATAGGAGACGAAATTCACCGGGACCCCGGCGTCGTTCTCATACAGGGAGAGTGCCATCGTGGTGACCGTGTGGGCGATCGGGGTGGCAGCAGTGGACAGGGAGGCAAAAAACAGGATGCCCAGCACGACGATCTGAGGGAAACGGTCGCCCTTCTCGTACTTCAATTCCTTGAAGATCTGCTCTGCAATGGGCAGGCAGACGATAAAGGCCGGGATGGGAGACATAAAGGAACCGATGACCAGGGGAGCCAGAAACAGCAGCCCCAAAAACAGCCAGGGGTTCTTCTGCGCCCAGGGCCGGGTGACGAACCAGACCGCGCAGCGCTTGAGGAAGCCGGTCTGGCCCAGGGTATAGGTCACCATGGAGCTGAAAAGCACAAAGGAAGTGATCCAGCCTCCCATAGAGCCCGACAGGCCGCTGGAATACGTGTACAGCGGGGACAGGATCAGTGCGATGATGCACAGGATACTGGGCCAGGTGACCGAAACGAACATCCACAGCAGGATCGTGCCGATGAAAATACCGGCCACCTGCATCCCCAGAGGGTTCAGCCCAAAGACGGGGGGCAGAAACTGACATCCAAACATAAGCAGGACGCCGATGATAGTCGCGATCGTTTTTTTCGTACTCATGATCTTCTCACATTCCTCCTGATCTGATTTTCAAGCCGGCTCGTTCTCTGTGTCAAATTATAGAGCAAACCATCTCAGGAGCAATTCTTCTTCCCTCTCTATTTATTCTCAAGAGGAATAAATAGAATCTTTTATTCCTTTTTTGTGCATTTTCCCCTCTCTTTCTCCTGGTATTTTCCACTCTGCCCCCAAAACATTCGGTCCATTCTCATTGTAACGGGGCAGGCGTCATGCTATAATGAAAAGGATCATTCTGAGAGGGGGTGCTCTGTTGGAGCTGGACCAGGTCCGCCACGTGCTGGCGGTGGTAAAATACCGCACATTTCTGGAGGCATCCTTTCAGCTCAACCGCTCTCAGTCCTCCCTGTCCAAAAGCATCCGCCGGCTGGAGGAGGAGCTGGGGATCTCCATCTTTGAGCGCACCACCCGCCGCGTGGAGCTGACCCCGGCAGGCCGTGACTTCGTCGCTTACGCCGAACAGATGATGGTCTGTTATGAAGGGATGCTCCACGCCATGGAACAGCACCGCAGCAACGGCAAGCGCTCCCTCCGGGTGGGCAGCATCTATTTCGGCCTGCACAACCGCCTGGCCCCTCTGGTGGCCAATTTTTCCAAGCTCCACCCCAGCATGGAGATCGAGATCCGGGAATCCACCACCACGCCGCTCCTTCAGGATCTCCATAAAGGGGAGCTGGATGTGGTCTTTGTCTCCAGCATGTACCCGGAAGGAGCTGAGCGGGCCAATTTCTCTCAGTATCCAGAATACCGCTCCCATTCCTGCTTCCGGGAGTCCTATCAGATCGTGGTCAGCCGGGACCACCCCTTTGCAGGCCGGAGCCAGCTCACATATGAGGACCTGGCTGACCAGCCCTTTATCATGACGGACCGGACCATGGACGTCTACCACAGGGCCGTTCAGAAAGCCTTTGACGCCCACAGGGTCCCCCTGCATATCGCCATGTACTGCACCACTGTCCGCTCTGTTCTGCATATGGTCTCCCAGAACATGGGGATCGCCATGCTCTCTCCCCTGGTCATCGAGGAGTCGGACGACCTGTGCATCATCCCCCTGAAGGATGCCCTGCTGCGGGACACTCAGATGGTGATCCTCAACCAGAAAGAGATCCCGCCCCACGTGAGATCCTTTTATCATTATGTCAAGACTCAAAATCTGGCGTAGCCTTTTTTCGATATCCTGAAAGGCCCCGCGGGGTCTGCCGTTGAGCGGA
This sequence comes from Lawsonibacter asaccharolyticus, assembly GCA_003112755.1. Classification (NCBI taxonomy): domain Bacteria; kingdom Bacillati; phylum Bacillota; class Clostridia; order Eubacteriales; family Oscillospiraceae; genus Lawsonibacter; species Lawsonibacter asaccharolyticus. The sequence goes on from BFBT01000001.1 coordinate 3,373,380, forward strand.
CCTCACGGGGCTTTTCATTCCGGCATCCACCGTGGGGCGGACGCCTCACGCCGCTCTGAGATCTTGCGTGCCAGGCGGCCGCTTACAGCACCGCGGCGGCGATGGGGTAGCCCACAAAGGCCAGGATCACGATGCTCAGCAGGGCCATCAGGCCGCCGTACTTGAACATGTCCTTCACGTCCACCCAGCCGGTGCCGGCCACCACGGCCATGGGCATGGTGCTGGGGGGAGTGGCGAAGGCGTAGGAGGCCGCGGCTCCGATGACGGAGGCCAGGGCTACCATATTGATGTTGCCCATAGCCAGGGCGATGGGGGCGGAGATGGTATAGAACACGGTGGCGCACACGGTGTTGGAGGAGAAGTTGGTTGCGATGATGCACAGGGTGGCGATGACCAGGATGAAGATGGTCTGGTTCATCCCGGAGACCAGGGGGGTGACGTTGCTGATAAGGAAGTCGGAGATGCCCACCTTCTCCAGCGTCAGGGCGCCGCTGATGACCAGGACGGCGGCATTGAAGATCAGGGCGCTCCAGGGCACGCCGCGGGCGGCCGCGTCCTTATAATCCATAATGGGCTTGCCGTCCACCTTGGTCAGGCAGAGGATCACGATGGCCACCATCACAGGCACCGCATTGCCCAGCGCAGAGATATACCCGCCGACGGTGGGGGCGATGTCCTTCAGGAAGCCCTGGAGGAGCCAGATCACGATGACCACCACGAACAGGACCGCGGAGATCTTCTCCTGCACGCTCATGGGCTGGAGGTCAGAGCGCAGCCTGGTGGCATCATAGTGGCGCAGCTTGTTCAGGTCCGGGCGGTAGAGCAGGCGGTACACCAGGATCAGGGCCGCAAAGATCAGCAGGCCGGTGACAATGCCGAAAGCGCTGTATGCCATGATGTTCACGGACAGGCCGGTCTGGGACTCCAGCAGCTGGATGGGGATCAGGATGATGGCGTGGCCCAGGGGGGTGTTGGCGGAGCCGATCCCCACCGCGATGCCCAGGCCCAGCACCAGCATCTGGGGGAAGCGGTCCCCCTTCTCATACTTCAGCTCCTTGAAGACCTGCTCCGCGATGGGCAGGAAGACCAGCAGGGCCGCGGTCTGAGACATGAAGGAGGCCATGAACATGGCCCCGAAGAGGAACATGGTCACGAACATCCAGGGGCTGCGCTGGGCCAGCTTGTTGGTAAAAAACCAGATGGCCAGCCGGCGGGTGAGGCCCACCTGGGACAGCACGTGGCTGAGCATGAAGAACACCAGCAGGAAGGCGATGGTAGAGTTGCCGAAGCCGCTTTTAAAGATATCCCCCGGCGACATGATCTGGAAGATGGCCAGGATCGCCATGCACAGCAGGCTGGGCCAGTCGGTGCCGATGAAGTTCCACATGAGCATGATGCCGATGAAGATACCGATGACCTGCATGCTGGTCTGGTTCAGGCCCGCGGGAGCGGGGATGAACTGGAACAGCAGGATGAACGCAAAGGAGATCAGCAGCATCACGAGTTTTGAGGTCTTGCCTTTCACTTTTGGATCTCTCCCTTCTCTTTCTTACACACCATATTTCTGATCCAGACAGCTCCGCAGGCTGGCGGAGGAGATCTGGTCCAGAGTCTTGTTTTCCCGCAGGGCCAATGCCGCCGCATAGCCCGCCGACTCTCCCACGTTCATCATGATGGGCATGACCCGGACCGCCCCAAAGGCCTTCGGGTCCGCGGACAGGCACTTTCCGGCCGCCAGGGTCCTCTTCATCCCCAGGGGGAGCAGGCTGCGGTAGGGGATATGATAGACCCCGGGGAGCATCTTCCACACCACGGTGTTGGTCACGGGGTCGTGGAGGTCCATGGGATAGCATCCGCAGGCCACCCGGTCCTCAAAGCAGGTCATCCGCTCCAGATCCTCGATGGTCAGCCGGTAGGCCCCCCGGATGCGCCGGGCGTCCCGCACACCGGCCAGAGGGGCGATGCCGGAGAGGTAGGCCCCCTCCAGGCCGGGCACCTCCCGCCGGACGAAGCGGAAGATGGGCTCGATCTGGGACCTCAGCTCCACCATCCCCCGGGTGGCGTCGGCTAGATCCTCGTGGTCAAACTTGGCCCGGGTGACATTCAGGCTCACGTCCCGGGTGCCGGGGATGGGGGTAAAGGCCAGGATGCCTCCCTTCAGCACACCGCTCTCCCGGCCCTGCCGGATGGTCTCCCCCAGGCGTGGGCTGTGGATAAAGGCGTCCAGCTGGTCCAGGTCCACGTTGGAGATGCGGAACATCAGGGTGGCGATCATCCGCTCCCTCTCGTCCGCCGCCTCCGTCTCCCCGCCCAGCGCCTGGACCAGGGAGGCGTTTCCGGTGGCGTCGATCAGGTATTTTCCGGAGAGGGCGATCTCCTGATACGGCCCCCGGGCCGTGATCTGACACTCCTCCTCTCCCTCTCTGGCCGCGGTCAGCTCCGTCTCATAGAGCAGGGTGATCCCCGCCTCCACGGCCAGCTGCTCCAGCAGAAGCTTGAGCCGCTCCGGGTCATAGCGGAGGCGGTCGATCTTCACCTCTTTGTTGGAGGACATTGGGACTGCGAAGTGGTAGGCCGCATGTCCGCCCCAGATCAGGCGGTCAAAGACCTCCCGCTCGATCCCCCGATAGAGGGGCGCCCCCTGAAAGCCCGCCGCGTTCATCTCGGTCAGACCGGAGCTGGCGGCCAGGCCGCCCAGGCAGGTCCCCCGCTCCACCACGGCCACCTTCAGCCCCTCCCGGGCCGCGGCGATGGCGCTGAAGGCCCCGGCTGTGCCGCCTCCCACCACGATCAGATCAAACTGTGTCTCTTGCTGCATGTACTCCCTTCTTTCTTCTGTTGTTTGGCGTCATTTTAACCAAAATCCGGGACGAAAAGCAATCTCACTTTGGAAAGTCATATTTCCGAAACGGAATCGGATTCTATTTTCAAGGCATATTCCATTCCAAAACAGCATATCATTCTGTTTTGGAATTTTTATTTTCCAATTTGGTATCATACTGCCTGGGATTTTGGGAAACTCTCGTTGTCTTTCTCCGCCCCCCATGGTATCATAGGGCATATCACGGCAATCTGCACAAGGGATGGATGTCAGATGGACCTGTTTCAGTTGAAATGCTTTGTCAATGTGGTGGATCAGCGGAGCTTTACAAAGGCCGCCTTTGAGGTCTCCAGCTCCCAGTCCGCCCTGTCCAAGCAGATCAGCAAGCTGGAGGATGAGCTGAACGTCCGTCTGTTTGACCGCAGCCGCCGGGTGGTGACGCTGACGCCCGCAGGCCGGGAGTTCGAGCCCCACGCCCGAAAGCTGCTGGCCGACTATGACGAGATGATGGCCTCCATCAAGCGGTTCTCCAACAGCGGGCATCTGCACATCGGCAGTGTGGACCACATGGGCCGGGTGGGGCTGACTACCCCCATCTCCACCTTTTTGAAGCAGTATCCCGACGGCGGCGTCACCATCGACATCGAGCGGGGGACCTCCCTGGGGGTGATGGACCAGCTGGTTGCGGGAAAGCTGGATATGGCCTTCATCGCCCACATCATCTCCCCCTTTTCCAAGGCGTCCAACATCGACGCCTATCAGCTGGACCACTACCGCCTCTATACCCTGGTGGTGGACAACTACCACGCCATCGTCAGCCGCCGCCATCGGTTCGCCGGGCTGGATGTGGTCACCTGGCAGGATCTGGCGGAGGAAAAGCTGGTCATTCTGGACAAGAGCTACGGTCTCAATGCCATCATCCGGGAATCCTTCCGCCAGTGCGGCCTGCGGCCCAACATCGCCTTCGAGTGCGACCAGGTGGACGCCATCCTGGGGATGGTGGAGGGAAATTTCGGGATCTCCATCCTCTCCAAGCGCATTGCCGCCACCCAGTATGACGTGGAGGCCATCCCCATCGACCCGCCCATCTCCCGCAACACCGTGCTGGTGGTCCCCAAGGAGGTGGAGGCCCGCCAGCGGCTGGCCGGCGGCTTTGTCCGCCACATCGTGGATTATTACAGGGACAACACCCCCGGCCCCTGCGGGGAGCCGTAGCCTCCGCCCTCCGCGCCCGGGCGGTTCCCGGCATTCTCCCCCCTCGCGCACTGTCCGTCGGACGGAGCGCGAGGGGGGAGCTTTCTGTCCGGCCCTGCCTCTCGACAGGGCCTCCTCCCCGTGGTACAATGGACAAAACCACAAAGGAGACTGTCCCGGGACATGGAGACAAACATTTTGATCGTAGACGACGAGGCCGCCATCGCCGACCTGGTGGAGGTCTATCTGAAAAATGAGGGCTACACCGTCCACAAGTTCGGCCGCGCGGGGGACGCCCTGGCCTGTGTGGCCTCCACGCCGCTTGACCTGGCCATCCTGGATGTGATGCTCCCGGATATGGACGGCTTCACCCTGTGCCAGAAGATCCGGGAGGCGCACCTGTTCCCCATCCTGATGCTCACTGCCAGGGTGGAGGACATGGACAAGATCATGGGGCTGACCCTGGGGGCGGACGACTACCTCACCAAGCCCTTCAATCCTCTGGAGCTGGTGGCCCGGGTCAAGACCCAGCTCCGGCGGTACACCCGGTACAACCAGGGCGGCCAGCCGGGGGGAGAGGCGCAGGAGCACGACTTCCGGGGGCTCCAGATCTCCCGGGCCACCCACAAGTGCGTGCTGTTCGGCGAGGAGCTCCCCCTGACCCCCCTGGAATTTTCCATCCTATGGTACCTGTGCCAGCACCGGGGGCAGGTGGTGTCCAGCGAGGAGCTGTTCGAGTCGGTGTGGGGAGAGAAGTATATGGACAGCAACAACACCGTCATGTCCCACATCGCCCGCCTGCGGGAGAAGATGCACGAACCCAGCCGAAAGCCGAAATTCATCAAGACTGTGTGGGGGGTGGGCTACACCATTGAGTAAGGAACGCAAGCCCCGTCTGGCGCAGCGGCTCCAGACAGACCGTGGGCTCTACCGCGCCCTCCAGCGCTGGGGGTATTATCTGCTGGCCCTGATGGCCTGGGTGACCGTGGTGCTGGCGGTCTCCGCCCTGGGGGTCCTGGTGTGCAGCCGCCTTACCTGGTATGAGACCGACCCTCTCTACCACCTGCTCCTGTGGGTCCGGGACTACTACTTCTTCGTCTGCATAGCGGTGGTCCTGCTGGGCTGGGTGGTCATCAGCTGGCACTTCATCTCCCGCCCAGTCCGCCAGCTGGATGCGCTGATCGGCGCCTCCGCCCAGCTCACCCGTCCCACGGAGGAGCCCATCCGCCTGCCCGCCTCCATGAAGAGCGTGGAGGACCAGCTGAACCTGGCCCGGGAGGAGGCCCTGCGTGCCCAGCGGGCCGCCCGGGAGGCGGAACAGCGGAAAAACGACCTGGTGGTCTATCTGGCCCACGACCTGAAGACCCCCCTCACCAGCGTCATCGGCTATCTGACACTGCTCCGTGACGAGCCCCAGCTCTCCCCGGAGCTGCGCGCCCGCTACACCGGCATCGCCCTGGACAAGGCGGAGCGTCTGGAGGAGCTCATCAACGAATTCTTTGAGATCACCCGCTTCAACCTCAGCCATCTGGAGCTGGAGAAGCAGCCCGTGGACCTGTGCCGGATGCTCCAGCAGGTGGTCAGCGAGTTCGCCCCCATGCTGGGGGAGCGGGACCTGACCTGCGCCCTGGAGCTTCCCCCCAGCCTGGAATATGACTGCGACCCGGACAAGCTGGCCCGGGTGTTTGACAACCTGCTCCGCAACGCCTGCCATTACAGCACTCCCGGCAGCGTGGTCCGCATCTCCGGCGGGGAGGAGGGGGATTCCATTGTCCTCAGGTTCCTCAACTCCGGGCGGACCATCCCCCCGGAGAAGCTGGCGCGCATCTTTGACCAGTTCTTCCGCCTGGACAGCTCCCGCGCCACCCGGACGGGGGGCGCGGGCCTTGGCTTGGCCATAGCCAAGGAGATCCTGACTCTCCACGGCGGGACCATCACCGCCTGGAGCCGGGAGGATCAGGTCTGCTTCCAGGTGACGCTGCCCCGGGGCGGACGGCGGGAGGAGGGTCCAGCCCGTGAGCCATGACGCCGCCCCCCTGTTCGCAGGCTGGGAGAAGGGGATGATCCTCTCCTGTCTCCAGGGGCACATGGGCCAGGTGCGCACCGGGGGCGGGCATCCGCCGGAGAGCGCCCTGTGCGCCATCGGAGATTTCTGCTTTTTCGCCGGCCGGCCGGACCCGGCCCTGGTGCGGCAGGCCGACCGGCCCCTGCTGGTCCCCCGGACCGGGGACTGGGCCCCCGTGATCCGGGCGGTGTGGGGCCGCCGTGCCGTCCCCTTCCTCCGCTATGCCCTCTGTGGGGCCCCGGAGGACTTTGACCGGGACCGGCTGGCCGCCTTCGCCGCCGCCCTGCCCCCAGGCTTCTCCCTCTCCCCCATTCTGGCCGGGCACTATCCCCTGCTGACGGCCCAGGACTGGTCCCGGGACCTGTGCGGCAATTTCCGGGACGGTCCCGACTTCGCCCGGCGTGGGCTGGGGGTCATCGCTCTTCGGGACGGGGTCCCCGCGGCCGGCGCCTCCTCCTACGCCGTCTGGGACGGCGGCATCGAGATCCAGATCGACACCCGGCCGGACCTGCGCCGCCGGGGGCTGGCCCTGTCCTGCGGCGCCCGGCTGATCCTGACCTGCCTGGACCAGGGGCTCCTCCCCTCCTGGGACGCCCACGACCGGCGCTCCGCCGCCCTGGCGGAGAAGCTGGGCTACCGCCTGGACCGCCCCTACCCCGCCTATCTTCTGGACCAGACCGGTCCGTAAGAAAATCGCAAGATTTTCTTACGGATCTTATCATACTTTCGCAGGAAAGACTCCAAGCAAGGTGCGCCCCCCTCTGATACCATAGGGTCATCGGAGGGGGACGCGCTTTTTTCTGGCCTGTCCCCTCCCCCACACAGAAGGAGTTGACAGAACATGAAACAGATCCTGGTGCTGTTCGGCGGGTGTTCCCCCGAGTACAGCGTCTCTCTGGCCTCCGCCTATGGGGTGCTCACCCATATGGACCGGAGCCTGTATCAGCCCATCCCTGTGGGCATCACCCAGGAGGGGGCCTGGCGCTGGTACGGCGGGGCGCTGGAGGCCATTCCGGAGGACCGCTGGCAGGAGGAGCCCGCCTGCCTCCCCTGCACCCTGCGGCTGGACCGGGGCGGGGCCGCCCTGCTCCTGCTGGACGGCTCCGGCCGGACCCTGGCCTTTGACGGGGCCTTCCCCCTGATCCACGGCAGCAACGGGGAGGACGGCACCCTTCAGGGGCTCTTTGAGCTGGCCGGGGTCCCCCTCATCGGCTGCGGCACCCTGTCCAGCGCCCTGTGCATGGACAAGGACCGCTCCCACAAGCTGGCCGCCCTGGCCGGGGTCCCCAGCCCCAGAGGGATCGTGCTGGAGCCCGGCTTCTCTCCCGCGGAACTGCGCCGGGGGGCGGAGGCGGTGGGCTTCCCCCTCTTTGTCAAGCCGGTCCGGGCGGGCTCCTCCTTCGGCGTGAGCCGGGTGGAGGGGCCGGAGCAGTTGGATGGGGCGGTGAGGGCCGCGCTGGCCTATGACCGCCGTGTCCTGCTGGAGGAGGCGGTCTCCGGCTTTGAGGTGGGCTGCGCCGTACTGGGCAGCGAAGAACTGACAGTGGGCCTGGTGGACGAGATCCAGCTGTCCGGCGGTTTTTTCGACTTTGAGGAGAAGTACACCCTCAAGACCTCCGCCATCCACTGCCCCGCCCGCATCCCTCCGGAGGCGGCCGCCCAGGTGCAGGAGGCCGCCCGGACCATCTTCCGCGCCCTGGACTGCCGGGGCTTTGCCCGGGTGGACCTGTTCCTCACCCCGGAGGGGGCGCTGCTGTTCAACGAGGTCAACACCATCCCCGGCTTCACCCCCCACAGCCGCTATCCCACTATGATGCAGGGCGCCGGCCTGGACTTCACCTCCCTGGTCAGCCGCATGATCCGGCTGGGGGTGGGAGCATGAGGCCCCTGCGGCTCCGCCGGGAGCAGACCTGCCAGGGCCCGCTGGTCCTGATCGATCGGGCACACCCCCTCCAGGAAGGCGCGCCGCCGGAGCTGGTCCCCGTGGACCGGCTCCACCCCCAGGTGCTCCTGGAGCGGCGTGCGGCCCGGCTGCTGGCCGCCTGCATCCGCTCCGTGGGGGGCGGGCGGACCATCGTCCCCGTCTCCGGCTGGCGGAGCCGGGCGGAGCAGCAGGCCATCTGGGACGACACCCGGGCCCGGGAGGGGGATGCCTTTACCCGGCAGTACGTGGCCCTTCCGGGGTGCAGCGAGCACCAGACCGGCCTGGCCATCGACCTGGGGGAGGACGTCCCCGATCTTGACTTTATCCGCCCCAGCTTCCCCGACTCCGGGGCCTGCGGCGCTTTCCGACGGGCAGCGGCCCGGTACGGCTTCCTCCAGCGGTACTGCCGGGAGAAGGAGGCCCTCACTGGCATCGCCGCTGAGCCCTGGCACTTCCGCTATGTGGGGGCGCCCCACGCCCAGCTGATGGAGGAGCACGGGCTCTGTCTGGAGGAGCACGTCCCCTTCCTGGAGGTGTCCCCCCGGCTCTGCCGGCTGGGCAACGGCAGGACCGCCCGGGTGTCCCGACTCCCCTGCCCCAGCGCCGTCCTGGAACTGGAGCCGCCGGCGGGGTGCTGGCAGCTCTCCGGAGACAACTGCGGCGGGTTCATCCTCACCGTCTGGGAGGGAGAGCCATGAGCGCCCGCCGGGATGTCCCTGTGCTGGACCGCTTCCGCCTGCTGGCGGCGTTCCTGGCGGTGTGCAACCACACCGCCCCTCTGGCCGGACTGGCCCCGGAGGCCGACTTCTGGCTCACCCGGGTGCTGGCCCGGATCGCGGTCCCTTTTTTCCTCATGGTCAGCGGGTACTTTCTCTCCCGGGACGGCTGGAGGGGCACGGGCAGATTTTTGAAGCGGACGCTGACCCTCTACGCCGCCGCAGTTCTGCTCTATCTGCCCCTGAACTGGTACAACGGGGGCTTCTCCCCCCTGGAGTGGCTCAAAAAGCTGCTCATAGACGGCACCCTGTACCACCTGTGGTATTTCCCGGCGGTCCTGCTGGGGGTGGTGATCGCCCGCGGCCTGGCCCGGCTGGGGCTGCCCGCCGCCCTGGCGGCTGCCCTGCTCCTCTACCTGATCGGCCTGGGCGGGGACAGCTACTACGGCCTGACCGCCCAGCTACCCGCCCTGGACGCCCTCTATGGCGGGCTGTTCCGCCTGTGCTCCTATACCCGGAACGGGCTGTTCCTGGCCCCCCTTTTCCTGCTTCTGGGGGCGGCGGGAGTCCGGCTGGGCCGGGGGATCTCCGCCCTGGGCACCCTTCTCTCCCTGGCCGGTATGTCCCTGGAGGCGTTCTGGCTCCGCGCCCAGGGCTGGCCCCGCCACGACAGCATGTATCTTTTCCTCCCCCTGACCATGCTCTTCCTGTTCTCCCTGCTGCTAAATGGCGGCCGGGGGCAGGACCGGACCGCCCGCAGGCTGTCCCTGCTGATCTACCTCCTCCACCCCTGGAGCATCGTGCTGGTGCGGGGCGCTGCAAAGCGGACAGGGCTGGAGGCCCTGCTCATCCAGAACAGCCTGGCCCACTTCTGCGCCGTGGCGGCGCTCACCCTGTGCGCCGCCCTGGTGCTGGACGCCCTGCGCCCCCTCCGCCCCGCCCCCGGCGGCCGGGCCTGGAAGGAGCTGGACCTGGACGCCCTGCGGCACAACGCCCGCACCCTCCGCTCCGCCCTGTCCCCCGGCTGCACGCTGATGGCGGTGGTCAAAGCGGACGGCTACGGCCACGGGGCGGTGCCGGTGGCCCGCTGCCTGCGGCGGGACGGGGTGCGGGCCTTCGGGGTGGCCTGTCTGGCTGAGGGCATCGCCCTTCGGAAGGCCGGGGTGCTGGGCACCATCCTCATTCTGGGCTACACCCCGCCCCGTGAGGTCCCCCTCCTCCGCCGCTGGCATCTCACCCAGACGGTGGCCGACGAGGCTCACGGCCGGGCGCTTGCCGCCCAGGGAGGACCCGTCCGGGTCCACCTGGCCCTGGATACCGGCATGCACCGGCTGGGGCTGCCCGCCGGGGACCGCTTCGCCATCGCCCGGATGTACCGCCTGAAAAACCTGCGCATCGACGGGGTGTTCTCCCATCTGTGCGTCTCCGACAGCCTGAAAAAAGAGGACATGGACGCGACTCTGGAACAGCTCACCCTGTTCTATGACACGCTGGACTGGATGCGCACCCAAAACCTCTCTCCGGGCCGCGTCCACATCCAGGCCAGCTACGGGGTCCTCAATCTGCCGCCCCAGCCATGCGCCTGGGCCCGGGCCGGCATCGCCCTGTACGGTGTGTACAGTTCCCTCTCCCCGGTCCAGCGCCGCCTGGACCTGAAGCCCGTCCTCTCCCTCCGGGCCCGGGTGGCCTCGGTGCGCACCCTGCGCCCCGGGGAGCGGGCCGGGTATGGGCTGGCCTTCCAGGCCCGCCAGGAGACCCGGCTTGCAGTGGTCACCATCGGCTACGCCGACGGCCTGCCCCGCCAGCTGCCCCAGCAGGGCGGGCGTGTGCTGATCCGCGGCGCTTTCTGTCCCATGGCGGGACGGATGTGCATGGACCAGCTGCTGGTGGATGTCACCGCCCTGCCCGGTGTCCAGGCCGGGGATGTGGTCACCCTCATCGGCCGGGACGGAGCGCAGGAGCTCCGGGCCGAGGAGCTGGCCGCCCGATGCGGCACCATCACCAATGAGCTTCTCTCTCGGCTGGGCAGGCGGCTGGAGCTGCAAAAGGTCCCTCGTTCTTCCCAGAGTAGTGGGCGGAGCGCAGAGACGCGGGGATGACCGACCCCGACCGGAAGCAAGACAGGATAAGATGAGAAGGGCATGGGTCCTGTCCCCCTGCCCTTCTGTAGTTCTGATCCCCTGTGAGGACCCCGTCTGTCATATGGCGGAGCCGTACTCCCGACGCATCAAGGCCAGCGCCATTCAGGCGCTGGCCTTGTCTTATCTTCCAACCTGTGTGGGACCGCCGCATCCGGCCACTTCCCGCAGCCGCTCCAGGATGGCCTCGTCTGCGGGGCAGAATCTATACTGCGGGATCTCTGCCGCCCGGATCCACCGGATGTCCTGATGCTCCAGCTTTCGGGGCGTTCCCTCCGCGATGGAGGCATGAAACAGGGTCAAGTGGACGGTAAGGTCGGGATAGGCGTGGATGACCTCCATGAAGGGCTCCCCCACCGCCACCCGGATGTCCAGCTCCTCCCGGCACTCCCGGACCAGGGCCTCCTCCCGGGTCTCCCCCGGCTCCACCTTTCCGCCCACGAACTCCCAAAGCAGCCCCCGGGCCTTGTGGGCCGGGCGCTGGCAGATGAGGAAGGTCTCCCCCTCCCAGATCAGGGCCGCCACTACTTCTGTCATCGCTGTGCGCTCCTCTCTGTCTCCTCCGCAGCCCGGTCACAGCTGCCGCTGGATCCAGGCCATCAGCAGATTCACGATCTTCTCCTGCTGCCGCCGGTTCAGCTGGATGCCCGGCGGGATCTTATACCACTTGTACAGGCACTTGCGGCAGCAGCAGGCACAGGCGTGCTGGGCGAGGAACACCGGGTGTCCCCGCATGGGGGTCTGCCGCCCGTCGTTGGGCAGCTCCGCCGGAGCCAGCCGGGTCTCAATGAACCCCCGGGCGTGCTCCCGAATGGTGTCCAGCCCCTTCTCCCCTATATAGGCCCGCTCCCGCTCTGAGAGCCGGAATTTCGCCCGGAAGGGGGACGCCTGAAGCTTCTCCAGCGCCTCGTCGATGGTCTGCACCCCTCATTCCTCCTCTCTGTGTCCTCCCCCGGCTTATCGGACTTCCTTGCTTTCCCTTTGGAGGGAGAGGACAGCTCCCAGCAGGACGCCGGCCAGGGCAGGCAGGACCCATCCCAGGCCCACCTCCGCCAGGGGGATGGCGGAAAGCACCCCGTCCAGGACTGGAACAGCTGCCCCCAGTCCCTGTACCGTGTACAGGATGCTGGCCGCTCCAGTAAACAGGATACCCGCCGGATAGATGGCCCGCAGCCGCTGCAGCCGCTCCGGCAGAAAGGAGAGCAGGATCAGCACAATGGCCGGCGGATACAGAATATTCAGCACCGGGACGGAGAACTCCAGGATCTGGTCCAGTCCTGCGTTGGCGATCACCATGCTGAGCAGGGCGAAAAAAGCCGCCCAGGCAGACGCGGGGAACCTGGGGAGCAGGGTGTGGAAGTAGGTGCTGCACGAGCTGAGCAGGCCCACGCAGGTGTTGAAGCAGGCGATGACAAAGACAGCTGCCAGGATCGCTCTGCCCCAGGGGCCGAAGATGGCTCCCACCAGATTGGTCATGGTAGCGGCCCCGTTGGTGGTCCCGGGAAAGGCACCGCCGGACAGCGCCCCGATATGGGCCAGCATGGAGTAGACTGACAGGAACAGCACCGCCGCCACTCCGCCTGCCCGGACGGTGCTGCGGAGAACGGCCTTCTCCTCCGTCACCCCCAGCGCCCGGATATTCATTACGATCACGATGCCGAAGTTCAGGGCCGCAATGGTGTCCATCGTCTGATAGCCTGTGAGAAAGCCCTCCACCGGAGCCGCGCTGTCATAGGGGGGCAGCGCGGGACCATAGCCCCCCACAGGGTGGATCAGGCATCCCAGGAACATCACAGCCACCAGCGCCAGCAGCAGCGGGCACAGCAGCCTCCCCAGGCGGCTGGTCAGCTTTTCCGGCCGGAGGGCCACCAAAAAGGCCGCTCCGAAAAACAGGGCGGAGTAGCCCAGCCGGAACCAGATCAGCGGCGTTCCCTCCGGCAGGAAGGGAGGCACGGCCATCTCAAAGGAGGTGCTGGCCGTCCTGGGGATAGCAAGGCAGGGGCCTATGGAGAGGTAGATCAAAATGGTAAACACCGTGGCAAAGACGGGATGGACCCTGCCCGCCAGCCGTGTCAGGCTTCCCGACCGCACCACTGCGATCACACCCAGAATGGGAAGTCCCACAGCACTCACCGCCAGTCCTGCCATGGCCGGCCAGGTGTCCACGCCGGCCTGTGCCCCCAGCTGAGGAGGAAAGATCAGATTGCCCGCCCCAAAAAACATGGAAAACAGCGTAAACCCCACCAAAAGCTGGTCTCTGCGTCTGAGTGTCTGCATCTCAACTACATCCTTTCTCTTGTATCCTTCCTGCACCTCTGTTTAGTCCAAGTCATCCTGCGGCAGGCCGTAAAAGTCCAGGATAAACTCCCAAAAATCCAACGCCGCCTCTGTCATGAGGCTTTTTTTATGACGCATGATATGGATGGTTCGTTTTGCCATCTCGTCTTCCAGCACCGAATACTGGAGGCCGGGCGCAATGGCAAGGGCGTCCTTCAGGCAGGACTCTGGGAGCACCGCCACAGCGAGATCAGATTGGACCAGCTTGACTTTGACCAGGAACTCATCTGTCTTGCAGTACACTTTTGGAAAATATCCCGCGTTCATACACAAGGGAAAGGTGATGTCGCTGAACAAAACATCCTTCCGGTCATTCTGGGCCATGGTGACAAAATACTCGTCTTTGAGCAGGGAGAGATCCGCCGGACCGGCTCCCAGCGCGTTGGCCAATCTGTTCCCATAGATCAGTGCATAACGCTCCTGAAAGAGGGGACGAGAGACCCAAAAAGTCTTGTTCTGGTCGTGGAGCGTATCTCCCGCAGAAGAGGACAGAAGAAAGTCCAGTTGATCCGAATCCACCATTTTTGTGGCCTCAAACGCGATGATCTGGAACGTGATCAGGGGATTGATCTGGGTGTACTGGGCGATACAGTCCGCGATAATGGGGGCATAGGAAGTATAAGCGATCTGAATGCCCCCCTTGGTGTCATAGATCCCCCGTTTAGCAGAATTGACCCCCGCATTGAGCAGCTCCACCGCCTGCTTTGCATATTGGGCAAACTGCTCCCCGGTCTTGTTCAGCACAATGCGGTTGCCGATCCGGTCAAACAGCTTGACGCCAATCTCCCGCTCCAGAGAGGTGATGTGCTTGCTCAGAGACGGCTGGGAGATATGGAGCAGATCCGCCGTGGCGGAGACATGCTCGTATTTGGCCAGATGCAGAAAATACTCGATGTTCCGAATGTCCACTCCGCACCCTCCATTATTCCGTTTTTAATATAGTACTATATTTTAGACTAAATTGACAAGTTGGTCAACCACTTTTATTATAAGAACTGACAATGAGATGTGGCCAAATCTCAAAATAAAGGAGGTCGTCCTTTGGAACATTTTAACCGTTTCGGCAATATGTCGCCTACACAGGAATATATGCATCGGCCATATCTGATGGATCGCGCGCCCTTTCAGATCCGGGGCAATCTGTACTTTGTGGGAAATCTCTGGTGCTCCTCCCACCTGATCGATACCGGGGAGGGACTGATCCTGCTGGATACTCCATGCGCCGGCAGCATGCCCGGCCTGATCCACAACATCTGGAAGCTGGGCTTCAATCCCGAGGACCTGAAATATATCATCGTGTCCCACGCCCATACGGATCACTACGCCTGCGTCAACGCCCTGGTTCATCTGTCTGGGGCAAAAACCTTCCTCAGTGCGGTAGACGCAAAAGACATGCGGGAGCATCCGGAGCGCATGGAGGCCATGAACCGGGAGCTGGGATATTACAATGAGAGCTTTGTGCCGGATGTGGAGCTCCAGGATGGGGACCTGATCCAGCTGGGCAACACCACGATCCGCTGTGTCCTCACGCCGGGCCACACCATCGGAGTGATGTCCCACTTCTGGACGCTTCAGGACGGCCAGGACACCATCCGCGTGGGGATCTACGGCGGGGCTGGCTTTGTCAGCGTCTCCGAGGCGGCACTGCGGCGCAATGGGATGCCCCTCTCTCTCCAGCAGGATTTTCTCACTTCCATCGATAAAGTGTGGGACGAGCCTGTGGATCTGATGCTGGGCAACCATCCCTTCCACAACGACACCTACCAGAAATACGCCAGGCTGTGCCAGGGAGACAAGGACGCGTTTCTGGACCCGGGAGAGTGGCACCGCTTTCTCAACGAGCTGCGGACCCGCTACCAGACGTTTCTTGCCATGACTCCCGAGCAGGTGGAAGCTATGTATGCAAAATCACAGATAAATGATTATTACAAGATCCTTTGAGCAACAATAGTCCATTTTGTGGGATGCCGAAATCAAAAGATAGGGGGACCGGTACGCAGATGAAGACACTAAAATTCTTGGACAAGCACCTGGAAGAGTTTATCATGGTGCTCCTGCTGAGCAGCATTGTGGTCATCATGCTTTTTCAAATCATTCGCAGATATATTTTCAACGATTCCCTGAGCTGGTCAGAAGAGTTCTGCCGCTACTGTTTCATTTGGATGATGTTTGTCGCATTTTCATACAGCGCACGCCTTGGTTCTGACTTGCGGGTAGACGCTTTGATCAGCATGCTTCCCCAAGGATGCAGAAATATCATTGAGATCATCAATCTGATCCTCTGCATCATGGTGGCCGGTTTCCTGTTTTACCACTCTTTCGGCACCGTGGCAGGTGTTATGGAGACCGGGGAAGCCAGTGTTGCGCTGAAGCTCCCCATGCAGTATGTCTATGCCGCCAGCGTAGTCGGCTACGGTCTTGGCACGGTCCGCTATATCCAGCGGCTGGTACTGTTTATTCTGGGACTGAAAAAATCCCCTGCTGAGGAGGGTATGGCATGATCTTAGCTGTTGTCGTTGTTTTTGTTGTAGGCATCCTGATGGGATTCCCTCTGGTTTTGACCCTCATCGGTGCCACTGTGGCCCCCGGACTCATTGACCCTGATTTTGCCGGCAACATACAGTTCGTGCTCCGAAGCATCATTGGTGGAGGTGACAGTACCAGCATCCTGGCCGCTCCCCTGTTCATCCTCTCCGGCATCATCATGGCAAAGGGCGGCATTTCGGAAAAAATCTTCAATGTCTTTGCCTATTTGCTGGGACATGTTCCCGGTGGGATCCCCTGTGCCGTCATCGCTACCTGCCTGTTCTATGGTGCGATCTCCGGTTCCGGCACCGCAACCTGCGCCGCAGTAGGTGCCATGACCATTCCAGTCCTTCTCTCTCTGGGATACGATAAAGAGTTTTCCGGTGCGGTGGTAGCTACCGCCGCCGGTCTGGGTGTCATCATCCCGCCCAGTATTCCCTTTATTATGTATGGAATGGCCACTGGAGCCTCCATCGGCAAGCTGTTCATCGCCGGCATTGTCCCCGGAATTCTGATCGCCGTCTGCCTGATGGCCTATGCGGTATTCTACTGTATCCGAAAAGGTGAGGATCGAAATCGGATCGATGCCAAACTGGTTCAGCTCCGTGAGATGGGGTTTCTCCCCCTGTTGAAGGACAGCTTCTGGGCACTGCTGACCCCGGTCATTTTGCTGGGCGGGATCTACTCCGGCGTAGTCACCACTACTGAGGTCGCCTGTGTGTCCGTGATCTATGCATTGATCGTGTCTGTATTTATTTATAAGACCGTAGAGGTACGAAAAATCTTTTGGCTCGTGGGAGAATCCTGCCGTGCTCTGGCCCCCCTTGCGCTGATGATGGCTGTGGCCACTGCGTTTGGACGGGTCCTGACGATCCTGCAGATCCCCACCATTCTGGCACAGTTTATCACGAGCAATTTCCATTCAAAGGTCGAGATCCTGCTCATCATCAATGTAGCTCTGCTTTTGATCGGCATGGTCATGGACACCGGTCCCGCCCTGCTGATCCTAGCCCCCATGCTGATCCCGCTGGCCACAGAACTTAACATCGATGTGATCCACCTCGGTATCATCATGGTCGTCAATATGGCAGTTGGATTTGTGACCCCTCCGTTTGGCGTTACCCTGTTTGTCGCCAGCCCCTTGTGTGACACACCACCCATGCGCTTGGGCCGGAAAGCGGTCCCGTTCATCATTACATTCCTGATTGCCCTGATGTTCATCACTTTTATTCCCCAAATCAGTCTGTGTCTTTTGTAAAAACCATATATGTCAAATATTAAAAAGGAGCGATCACGATGAAAAAGCTACTCTCTCTTGCCCTGGCGTGTACCTTGACTCTCGGTCTGGCCTCCTGCGGCGGCACCGGGACTTCCACCAGTTCCAATGCTCCTGCTTCCTCCTCTGCGGTGGAATCCCCCGCCGCCCAATTCGATGCCGCCTCTTATCTGTCTGGAGATTATCCAAAGCTCCCCGAGGATGGTCCTGCCTATTCACTGTCCATCGGCCATGCGATGCAGGAATCCACAGAGAGCCACAAAATGCTTCTGGCCCTGAAAGACGCAGTGGAAAAGTATAGTGATGGAAAAATCACGATCACCATATATCCCAATTCCCAGCTGGGCAGCGACTCTGAAATGATCGCCTCCTGTGTAGCCGGAGACATGGATATGGTTCTTCAGTGTGGATCTACTCACGCCACTTTCGTTCCTGAAACTGTTATTTTTGACATTCCATTTCTCTTCTCAGGATACGATAGCGAAAAAATTGAGAGCGTCCTTACAGACAGCAAATTCCGCGACCTGTACAATCAGGCAAACGAAGACGGCGGACTGGTGTGCCTGATGCTCCGCGCCGGCACCGACAGCATGAATCTTACCTCCAACAAACCCGTCACCAGCATGGAGGACCTGAAGGGGCTGAAGATCCGCACCGCTCAGGTGGAGAGCCGGATGGCGGTCTGGAATGCATTGGGTGCCAACCCGACTCCCATGGCTTTCAATGAACTCTACATGGCTCTTCAGAACGGAACAGTCGATGCGCAGGACAACAACCTCTCCAACGCCCTGAGCAGCGCCCTGTATGAGGTGCAGGAGTACCTTGTCCCTACACACCATATGACTCCCAGCATGGATCTGACCATGAACAAAGATAAGTTCTATTCCATGCCCCAGTCCTATCAGGATCTCCTGACTGCGATCTGCGAGGATATGAGCGCTTATGACTACGACGTATGCATTGCAATGGAGCAATATTATTATGACAGTCTGGTCCAGGAACATGGAATGCAGGTCTGTGAGATCACCGATGAGTTTTTAACCGATATGCAGACCGCAGCCGCTCCCGCAGTAGAGAGCGCAAAGGCGGCCGTGGGCAACGATGCTCTTTATGACACACTGTACCAGCTTCTTGACGGCGGCGAATCCGCCTGACCTGCCCTGCTTTTCATAAAATTTCATGTTTGACTTCTCTATCTTTTCTCAAGTCAGGAGGGGCGGCTTCTCCATTGCGGGAGGCCGCCCCTCCCGGCTGAACGGCTCCGTCAAAGGTGTCCGGATAAAAAACATACCCCCTCTGTCTCAGCTCAAGCCCAAAATCACCCTCATGGCGGCTCTTGCACGGAGCTGGGCGGCAGGCTCCAAAAAGAAAGGCATCTGCAAAAGCAGATGCCTTTCTTTTTCGCAGGATACGAGGATTCAAAACCCCTGGGCTGTTTACAGTTTACCTGATCAATTCCCGACCGGCTATCTGGCCGGCGGCGCTTTTGCGCCGTAAATCCGGAACTGCGTCAGCGGCGGAGAATGCGCAGGGACGGCTTCGCTACCCTCACGCATCAAAAATATCGAAGGAGGGCCCGGTCAACGGAAGCAAACCCCAAAACAAAATGCGACTTGTTGAAACAAGTCGCATTTTGTTTTGGCAGCGGGAGAAGGATTCGAACCCTCACAAACAGAGTCAGAGTCTGTCGTGCTACCCTTACACAATCCCGCTATTTCTTTGTAGCTCTCGCGAGCACGAACGTTATTATAGCAAATTGTGCGGAATTGTCAAGGGGTTTTTGGAAAAATTTTTTCTTTCTTTTCTTCCGTCTCCCGACCGGCCGCCGCGGGGGCCTCGGAAAACAGAATCTCCTCCGCCTCCCCGGCCCCGTAGCAGGCATTCAGCACCACCAGAAGGCCGTTGGCGGTGAGGTGCTCCGGCAGCTCCAGCCGGCGCAGCAGGGCCAGGCGCCGGGCGCCGCTGTCGGGGCGGCCTGACAGCCCCGCCGCGTACAGGTCCGCCTTGGTGAGCCCCGGCGACGGGGCGCACGTCCCTCCCTCCTCCAGGAAGGTGGCCCCCGCCCGTCGGAGGGACTGGATCAGCACCTGGGGCGGCATCCCCTCCACTCCCAGTTTGCCCTCCCGGCCCCTCTGCTTCTTCCGCCGCTCCTTGCCGTACACGTCCGGGATATAGGCATGCTTCAGATACTGCCCCGGGATACAGCTCTTGATCCGGCTTCGGATCACAAAGCCCGCCCCGTCGGAGTCGGTAAGCACGATCAGCCCCCGGCGCTCGGCGGCCCGGCGCAGCAGGGCCATCTGGTCCCGGTCCTTGAAGATACCGAAGCCCGCCGTCTCCAGGATCAGGGTATCCACCACCTGGGACAGCGCGTTTTTGTCATACCGGCCCTCCACCACGACAGCCTCCCGGATGTGAAGCAATCTCCTCTCCTCCTCTCATTCGCCTGCGGACCGTTCTCAGCCCCGGGCCCCCTGCCGCCCCGCCGGCCGTGACGGAGCCGCCAGCTCCAGCAGCAGGCCGGTCAGCAGCTCCTGGGCGTCCTGTCCGGTGGACTTCATGGCCAGGTCCGTCTGGCCGCAGCGGACCACCGCCCGCCGGCACCAGCTCAGGGAGAACCGGCGGGCCGAGGTCATCAGCTTGTCCGCCGGGTAGGGCTTCAGCCCCCACAGCCCCGCCACATAGGGGGCCCCCTTCCCCTTCTCGATGGCCAGCCGGGCGGAGTAGAGCTGGCGCATCTGCCGGCCCAGAGACCACATGATGCGGATGGGCGGCTCCTGCATCTGGTACAGCTCCCCCAGCACCGAGGCCGCCCGGTCGAAGTTCCCCTCGCCGATGGCGTCCGTCATGCGGAACACCACCGCGTCCAGCTGGGGGGTGGCCACCGCGTCGATGTCCTCCCGGGTGATCCGCCCGCCCTTGGCATATGCCCCGATCTTCTCGATCTCCCCAATCAGATTTGTCATCAGGTCCCCGCACAGGAAGATCAAATCGCAGGCCAGCCGGGTGTCGATCTCCTTGCCCAGCGCCCGGAAGCGCCGGCGCACCCAGTCCACCAGGTCCCCCTGGTCCTGCCGTGCGAAGTTGACCACCGTCCCGTTCTGCTTGATGGCCGCCGCCAGCTTGGTCCTGGCATCCCCCTTGTAGGGGATCAGGTCATAGACAAAGACCAGGCAGCAGTAGTCCGGGAGCTGGGCAAAGGCCCGTGCATACTCCTCCCGGTCCTTCTCCCCCGCCTTGAACAGGTCAAAATCCCGTACCAGCACCAGGGTCCGGGGCGCCATCATGGGCAGGCAGTCCACCGCCTCCTCCAGGCGGCGGGGGGACATCTCCCGCGCCGGGATGGTATGGAGGTTGAATTCCCCCATCCCCCCGGTGAGCAGCAGCTCCTTCAGCCGCCCCAGGTAGTGGTCCCTCAGATAGGTCTCCTCCCCGTGGAAAAGATAGAGCCTCCCCGGCTCTCCCCCGGCCAGATCCTTTTTCAGCTGCTGATATCCGGCCGTATCGGCCTTCTGTTTGGGCGGCATAGCATTCCCTCCGTCTTTTCTTTGTACGCTCACCGGGTCCTCACGGTCACGGTGCCGTCCCGGTCGGTGCGATAGATCTCCGCACCCGCGCGCTCCAGCCGTTCCAGCGTCTCCGGGGCCGGGTGCCCGTAGGCGTTGTCCCGCCCCACTGAGAGGATGGCAGTCTCCGGCTGAAGGGCGTTCAGCAGGGCCTGAGAGGTGGAGGAGGCCGACCCGTGGTGGCCCGCCACCAGCAGCTCCACGTCCCGGAGCCCCGCGTGCTCCACCAGCATGCCCTCCACATCCCCGCTCATATCTCCGGTGACCAGCAGGTCCAGTCCGCCGGCGCCGGCCAGCACGGACAGCCCCAGCTCGTTGGTCTCTCCCGCTCCCAGAGGGGGATACAGCGTCAGCTGCCCCTTCTCCAGCTCCACTGTGGTATCCCGGCGGACCCACCACAGCGGGATTCCCTTCTCCTCCGCCAGCGTCAGGATCTCCCGCCGCAGGGGGCTGTCCTCCTCCACGTCCGGCAGGGCGATGGCGGACACCGACAGCCGCTCCAGCAGCTCGGGCACGCCGTTGGCGTGGTCGTCGTGGAAGTGGGTGAGCACCAGCAGATCCAGCCGGTCCCGCCCCAGCCCCTGAAGGCAGTCCGCTGCCGTGTCCCCGGGGTCGTCGGGTCCGTCCCCGCCGCAGTCCACCAGGGTGTAGTGGTCCCCCAGCCGAATCAGGACGCTCTGCCCCTGCCCCACATCCAGCACCGCCGCCGTCATATCCCCCGCCTGAAAGCTCCGGGCGTGGAACAGCAGGCTGGCACACAGCGCAGCCAGACAGGCACAGACAGGGGTCTTCCATCCCTTCTTCCCCCGGTACAGCAGCCCCAGGAGCAGCAGGACATAGACGAACAGCAGCCAGGCCAGATAGTAGAAGGAGCTGGTGCTCAGTGCCGAGAAGGGGGCCCGGGCCAGCCGGGGCACCACCCAGTCCAGATAGCGGACAAAGGGGAGCACCGGGAGGGCCAGCACCCTGCCCAGTTCCGGCAGCACTGCCCCCGCCGCTCCAGCGATCAGCCCGCCGCTGAAGGCCGCAGACACGGCCCACAGGGTCATCAGATTAGCCAGGGGGGAGATCAGGGACAGGCTCCCGAAATAGAGGGCCGTCAACGGCGTGGTGAACACCATGGCCCCCAGGGTGGCGGACAGGGCCGCCGCCCCGAAGCGGACCAGCGCCCCCAGCAGCCGGAGCGGGATGGAGTCCTTGGGCGGCCGCTTCCACCCCCGCAGCATCCGCTCCTGGAGCCGGTCTGAAAAAAGCAGGATGCCCGCCACCGATGCAAAGGAGAGCTGAAGTCCGATATGGGCTGCGGAAAAGGGGTTCCAGGCCAGCAGGAGCATCAAGGCCAGGGCGAGGGCCGTCAGCGGGTCCCGCTCCCGCCCCAGCAGGGCGGCCAGTTGCAGCAGGATCAGCATCACCGCCGCCCGCACCACTGAGGGCGTGCAGCCGGAAATGAGCGTAAAGACCAGCACCACCCCGCAGGTGACCAGGGCGGAGCGCCGCTTTCCCCGGCCCAGCAGGCCGGAGACCAGGGCGGCCAGGAAGGACAGGTGCATCCCGGACACCGCCACCGTGTGGGACAGGCCGGTTCGCTGAAGGGAGGAGGTGTAGTGGTCGGTGAGGTTGTCCCGGTTCCCGGTGGTCAGTGCCCGGATCAGGGGCGCCGCATCCTCTGGGAAGGCGGCGTCCACCCCCTGTTTGAGCTGGTGGGCCAGCTCCGCCGGGAGATACCGCAGCGGGAGCCGCTCCGACCGCGTCACCCGCAGTTCGCCGTAAGCCTCCGCCCGCAGAAAGATGCCCTTTGCGGTGTAGTAGGTGATCTCCTCCCCGCCGAAGGTCCGCTCTGCCAGGGTGCAGTGGGCCACCGTCTCCACCCGGTCCCCTGGCCGCAGGTCCGCCCCCTGTTCGTCCGCATAGACCAGCGTGGGCACCGGGGCCCCCGGCTCCCCGTCCGCCCGGACCAGCACTGACCAGCCGTAGTCGGTCTCCTGGGGGTACTCCATCACCGTACCGGACAGCCGGATGGTCCTGTCGTCCAGCGCCCGGGCCGGGGCATAAAACACCGCCCCATAGGCCGCCGTCCACAGCAGTCCCAGGGCCAGCCCGCCGCATATCAGGGCCCCTCTTACTCGTGCCCGCCCACGGAGGCACAGGAGGGCTGCGGCGCACAGCGCCGCCAGGACACAGCTCAGCGGGAGCAGCGCCCCCTCCAGCAGCGGGATGCAGTTGGCGGCAAAGACGGCCAGAGAGAAGGAGCCCGCCGCCGTTGCCAGCACCCGCACAGCCCTCTCCTCCTCTCTGTCCGCCTTTTGTCCGTTCTCTCAGATCAGGGGGAGCCGCCCCTTCTCATCCAGCTGTCTGGGGATGACCCCCATCTGCTGGAGGATGGGCAGCAGCGCCTGGAACAGTACATATATCACCAGGGTCTTGGGCAGGACGGTCACCAGGTTCTTGCCCAGGCTGGGCAGGAACCACCCCCAGTAGACCCCGCCCCGGAGCATCAGGTTCCACAGGGAGCCCATCAGGGCGTTGACCAGCAGGTTCACCACCAGGTTGGCCAGCACGATGCGCAGCACCGTGATCCGCGCCCGGTAAAAGCACAGGGCATAGACCAGCACCCCTGCCATGGTAGACAGGGTGTAGCCAGGGAAGAAATCCCCGGTGGGCTGGAGGATAAAGCCCAGGATATCCTCCACAAAGCCGAACACCAGTCCCATCACCGGCCCGCAGACCAGGGCGCACAGCGCCCGGGCCAGAAAGCCCCAGGTCATCTTGGTGTGGGCGATGGGGATGCCGGGGATGAGGGACAGCGCCCGGGCCATCGCCACCATCAGCGCCGCGAACATCAGCAGCTTCAGGCTTTTCATGGCCTGATTCCCCTCCAGCCACCAGCCGGGCTGGAGCGGGGTGCGGTACAGGGTCTTGGAACATTGGTCTCGATACATAAAGAAAACGCCTCCTTCTGCGATCCGGCAGCCCTTTCGGGATTGCCGCACAGAGGAAGCGGAGGTCCCGCCCCGGTATGCGGCAGCGGGATGCGGGATCATGCACTGCCGCGCGTCTGCGCTGTTCGTCCGGCGGACAACTCCCCGTCCCGCCGGCACTACACGGTCCCCTTTGGGACCAGCACGCATGCCCCTACTCTGCCTTTGTTTTAGTGTACCTCTTTTTCCGAAAAAAAGCAAGAAAAACCAGCGGAGGGGACACAGATCCTGCAAAAGCGGGGGGCCGATGGCTCGGCCCCCCGCTTCTGTTCTATTTTCAGCTGCGGCCGCAGAGATCAGCCGGTCTGCTGCTCCTTTTTCTCCAGGGTGATCCCGCCCACGCCCACGTTGACTGCGGCCACCGTCAGGCCGGTCATGGACTCCACGCTGCTCTTCACCGCGTCCTGTACGGCCCGTCCCACCTCGGGGATGGTGTGTCCATAGGACATCAGTACCGCCAGTTCCACCGTGACCTGCTCGTCCTCCACCTGGATATGGACTCCCTTGGTCAGGTTCTTCTTGTTGCTCAGCAGCTCCGCGATGTCGCTGCCCAGGTTGGCACTCAGCCCGCTGACTCCCTCCACCTCCAAAGCGGCGGCGGCAGCGATGCTGGCCAGGACCTCCCCGGAAATATGGATATTGCCCAGCTCGTCAGAGCGGGAGACGTACTCTCTATTCTCACTCACGGATGGTCACGCTCCTTCACGTCACAGTTTCCGCGTCTGCGGAGATCTTGTTCATTATTGTACCACAGCAGAGGCGCTTTGACAACTGAAACCTCAAAAAGTCCCTTTTGCCTTTTGAAGTGGTTTTGGATATAAATGACCTCCCACCATCAAAATCACCGAAGAAGATATGTCCACAGATAGCTGCTGCTCAATAAATTTGAAAATTTCATGGGCAATACTCTAAATTTCAAATATCAGAATGGCTTGATCTGTTCCGACTGTCGACATGGCTGCCAATTTATATGTACCCTTCTTCATCATTTCTTCCGCCTTTTTTTCGATAGCCTTTGCCAGGTCTTCTGTACCGGTAGAACATTCCACGACAACTGATTTGTAAAACATCAGATCTACCCTCTCTCACAAGTTAAATTTCTTATTCTTTCGATTATGCTGCAATACGCGGGATGAAAAACAAATTTTTCTTATTTTATCATGTCTCTCTGCTTCAATCAACACATAGCGAGATCTATAGAGACATCTCACCCAGCAGAAATCAGATAAGAAAGAAGAGGGGAGCAGCGCTCCCCTCTTCTTTCTTATCCTGTTTTCCCGCGCGTCTCTACTCCACCTCAATGATCTTGATCTGGCTGGCGGTGAAGCCGGCCACCTCTGTGACGATGTCCACGATGCGGGCGGTGTCCGCCTCCGTGATGCCGCCCTCCGGCGCGGCCACCGCCAGGCTGACGCTCTCGTCCCCGATGAAGGCCACGCAGTCCGTATAGCCCTTGGCTACTACCAGGTTCTCGATCTGGGCCTCGGTGACGGTGTAGTCCGCCATGGCCTGGATGGTGTCGTTGGCCTGGTCCTTCATGGTCTGGTCTGCATCCTCCCCGGCAGCCGCCTCTTGGAGCAGGGTCAGGGCGCTGTCCCGGGCCTGCTGGCGGTTGAGGCGGGCAGTGGCGAAGTAGCTGTTGGAGGAGGACGTCTGCCCCGCCTCACCCGTGCCCGCTGTCGGGTCCTCCTGTCCGGCAGTGCCGGAGGCCCCCACCAGCGGGTCCTCCGTCTGTCCGTCCACCATGGTGGACTCCCCCAGGGTCTTTCCCGCCGCCGTCTCCTGCTCGTAGTTCCAGTTCAGATAGACCGCCGCGCACACGAACAAGGCGATGGCGGCCACCACCGCGTTCCGCTTCCAGAGCTGAGACAGGCTCACGCCCTTTCCCTTTGTCTTCATACCCATGTCCTCCTCAAATTCAAAATTTTAATTTCCTTCACAGATGGAGATGCGGTCGCTGCCCAGGCCGGTGAGGGCCGAGACCGCCTCCAGCAGCCGCAGCTGGACCGCCGGGTCGCCCCCGCCGGGACAGACCACCAGCGCCCCCTGAAACTGGGGCGTCAGAGTGTAGAGGGGCACCACCCCCTCCGTCCCCGCCCCCTGTCCCACCGTGACGGCGGAGGCGGAGGATCGCTCCCCGTCCCGCTCCACGTTCTGGGCCAGGATCTGGCGGCTGCCGCTCTTCAGGGTCAGCACCACCCGGGTCTTTCCCGCCCCCTGGATATCGGAGAGCACCTGAGACAGCTTCTCCTCAAACAACTCCAGGTCGAACTGACCTTCCCCCTCCGGCGGGCCCTGGGCCTCCTCGCTCCCCCCGGACGGACCCATGGGCAGCATCATCAGCAGCACCCCCGCCGCCATCACCAGCAGTACATACTGATACCGTTTCAGCGCCCCCTTCCAACGCTCCCGCAGCTGGGGCCAGATCTCTTTCACGGCGACTCCTCCCTTATGTATTCCTGCCGCTGCGCCGGGATGTCCAGATCACTCTGGATCTCCCGGACAAGCTGTTCCTGTTCTTCCTGGGCCAGGTCCCCCGTCACGCTGCACCTCCAGGGGAGGAACACCCCCGCCTCTTCCTGGGTGCAGGTCACCCGGACCTGACAGGTGATCCCAAGCTCCGCCGCCTTGTCCATAACATATGCGGCACACTGCTCCTCTATGACCAGCTTCATCCAGTCATTTGTATCTGTCCTCAGCCGGTCCGCCTGTTCCTCGATCTGTGCCGAATACCCGGACAGCCCGCCCTCCGCCGGCAGGGTGAGTTCCGCCGCCGGACGGAACACCGCCGCCAGCAGCACCAGTCCGCACACCAGCCGCCCCACCCGCTTGGGTCCGCCCTCCTGCATCAGCCCTTCGGCCAGGGCTGCCAGGATGGCCGCTGCCGTCACTCCCAGCAGCCACTCCCGGGCCGCATCCATCATGGCGTCACCGCCTTTACCGCCGATGCCAGACTGACCAGCAGCATCAGGGCGCAGGCTCCGGTCATGCCCAGCACGATGCCGAAGGCCCCGCCGATACTGTCCAGAAGGTCGGACAGCCGCTTGTCAGACACCGTCCCGATCAGCGCCGCCGCCAGCTTATAGGTGAGGTAGTGAAATGCCAGCTGAAGGAAGGGGATCAGACAGATGGCCAGGACCCCCAGCATCCCCACGATCCCCACCGTCCCCCGCAGCACGCCGGCCCCCACCAGCACGGTCTCCGCCGCGTCGGCCAGGATGCCTCCTACCACCGGGACGGCCCGAGAGATGGCCATTTTAGCTGTCTTGATCGCGGCGGCGTCGGCCGAGCCGGCGATGGCCCCGCTGGCGGTGAGATAGCCCACAAAGGCCAGCAGGACGGCGGTGAGCAGGGATGTGACCACCCATTTCAGCACCGACGCCAGCTTTTTCAGCCCCTCGTTCCCCACCGCCGCGTGGGCGGCGCACACCGCCACATAGGCGTAGACGATGGGCACCAGCAGGGTGTCGATGGCTCCGATGAGCAGGTCGGAGAACAGCACGGTGGCCCCCTGCCGCACCGCCGCCCCGGTGGCCGCTCCGGTGGCTGCGGTCAGCACCGCCACCACCGGCAGCAGCAGCCCGGCAAAGCCGTCCATCTGCTCTATGGTCTGCCGCCCCAGACCGATCATGGTCTGCATGTCGCTCACCGACAGGGCGGTCACCGCCAAGGCGCCTGCCATCTGCACCGCCTGGAGGCCCCCCTCCCGCTTTCCGGCGTACACCCCCTCCGCCAGACCGCAGAACACCGCCACCGCCAGCAGCTTCAGCCCGGTCTGGGCGCTGCGGCGCAGCAGCTCCCCCGCCTGTCCCAGGGCCTGTTCCGCCAGGCCGGACAGGCCGCCGCTCAAATCCCCGTCCGGCTCCACGCCGTAGGATTCCGCCGCCTGCCACAGCTCGTCCAGCCCCTCCACCTGCTCCGGCTCCCCCGCCGCCCTGCAGGGCATCGCCAGCAGGAGCATCACCGCCACCACTGTCAAAACCTGTTTCATCCCAGCAACTCCGCCATCATCGTCAGCACTCCCTCCGCCAGCGGGAGGGCCACCGCCAGGGCCAGGATGGTCCCGGCCACCTCCACAAAGGCCGCTGCGCCCCCCTCCCCGGCGGCCCGGCACACCTCCCCCGTCACCTTGGTCAGGATGGAGATGGCCGCCGTTTTCAGCACCGGCTCCACCAGGGTGCTGTCCAGCCCCGCCCGCCCGGCCAGTCGGCCGATGGCCTCCACCACCGAACCCAGGGCGCCGGCGGCCAGCATCAGCATCCAGCACCCCGCCGCTAGCACCAGCACCAGCGCCGCCTCCGGCGCGCCCCGCCGGATCACTGCGGCGCACAGCACTGCTGTCACCGCCAGAGCGGCGATCTGCATGATCCCCTCCATTACAGGTGGAACAGGGTCTTGACCATGGTGAACAGCTGGGCGATCTCCTGCACCACCATCATCAGCACCACCACCAGCCCCGCCAGGGTGGTCATCATGGCCTGCTCGTCCCTCCCGGCCCGGCTCAGCACCTGGTTGAGCACCGCGACCAGGATGCCGATGGCCGCGATCTTAAAAATCAAATCCACATCCAACGTCAGATCCCTCTTTTCCGCTCCTCAGTAACTGTACCGACTTGTCCCGGTTTTTTCCGTCGGAACTCCGGGCCGGCGGCAGATTCTCCACTTTTTACAAAAGGAGGATGACCAGAAAGGCCCCCGCTGTCACCCCCAGGGCCCCGTACACCTTTCCCAGCCGGAGACGCTCCTCCCCGGCCCGGGCCCGCAGTCCCTCCAGCTCCCGCCGGGCCCCGGCGATGGCCGCCTGCTGTCCCCGCCCGTCATAGCGCCCCAGCACCTCCCCCAGGGGGTACAGGGCCCGCTTCGCCTCCGGTGAGACGGGAAGCTGGTCGGTGAGCCGCCGCCAGGCGTGGGCAAAGGTCTCCCGCTCCAGTCCGTCCAGCGCCCGCCGGCAGGCGGAGAACAGGCGCCGGGCGGGCTCCTCCGTCCGGTGAGCCAGCTCCTCCATCAGCTGGGGCAGCGGGGTCAGCCGCAGGGCCAGCTCCCGCTCCATCAGCTCCAGTCCGGCGCACAGGGCCCCCAGGGCCCGCTCCCGGTGGGCCAGCTCCGCCGCAGCGCTCATTCCCAGCCAGACCGGGCCCGCCGCCAGGCAGACCGCGCCAAGCATCCGGATCATTCCAGCACCTCCACTTCATAGATCCTCCGGCCCGCCTCCCTGCGGATGCGGACCAGCCGCCGGAAGACTCCCTCCTCCAGCAGCCCCCGGTACAGCTTCCGCCGGGACAGGTCCTCCCGTCCCGCCCCGTGGGCGGTGGCCAGCAGTGTCACGCCGCAGCCCGCCGCGGACACCAGCGCCGCCACGTCCTCCGGCGCGGTGATCTCGTCCACCGCCAGCACCTGGGGGTTCATCCCCCGGAGCAGGGTCATCAGCCCCCACGCCTTGGGACACCCCTCCATCACATCGGTGCGGGGGCCCACGTCCAGCTGGGGGACCCCGTCGAACAGCGCCGCGATCTCCCCCCGCTCGTCGGCCACCCCCACCCGCCGGGGAGGCGCCCCCTCCCCGGCGGAGACGGCCCGCACCAGATCCCGCAGGAGGGTGGTCTTGCCCAGCCCCGGAGGGGCCAGGATCAGGGCGCTCTCCAGCCGCCCGCCCTCTAACAGCGACGGCAGCACCTCCTCCGCCGCCCCGGGGAACTGCCGCGCCACCCGCACCGCAGCGGAGGACAGCTTCCGGATGGTCCGCACTGCCCCGTCCTCCAGGGCCACCGTGCCGCACAGCCCCACCCGGTGTCCCCCCTGGACGGTCAGGTACCCCCGGCTGAGCTGGTCCAGCACGGCGTGGACAGAGGCCCGGCTGGCCAGTTCCAGCAGCTGCTCCAGCTCCTGCTGGGTCACGGGGGGCCCGGCCAGTGCCCTCTCCCCCTCCGGCAGCACTGCCGCCATAGGGAGCCCCACCCGCAGCCGCAGCTCCTCGATCTGGCTCCGCCGGTCCTCCGGCAGGGACATCACCCCGCTCCGCAGGCGCAGGGGCAGGACCCGCGCCGCCTGCTCCACGCCGGATTCTCTCTGCGTCATCAGCCTGTCCACCTCCGTTTGACTCATCCTATGAGGACAGGCCCCCGCCTATGCCTCTTTTTTGTGTGATATTTTTCGCACATCCCTCTTGACATCTCTCCAGGGATGTGATACATTTCACTCACAACATGTGAGAAATATCTCTCATCTCAGAAAGGAGCCTCTCTATGCGGCACCCGTTCAACTATCTGTCCCTGCTCTCACTCCCCGCCCTGGCCGCCCTGATCTATTTCCCCACCGGGGACGCGGATTTTCTCGGCTTTCTCGGCTTTTTGGTCTTTCTGCGCTACCTGTGGGTCAACCCGGACGAGCTCTTCCTGCTCACCCTGCGCCGGGCGGCCACCAGCGCCTTCCTGGCTGAGTGCGTGCTCCTGGCTCCGCTGCTGCTCCTCTTTTACCTCCTGGAGCCCGGCTCCAGTCCCATGCCCCAGGCCCTGGGCCTCAGCTTCGCCCTCTCCCTGATCTTCTTCTGCCTGTTCCACACCTGGCTGGAGTGGAAGGAAAGCAGGGACTGCGCATGAGCCTGCGCACCAAGATCCGGGAGCTCCGCCTCCGGGACCGGCTCAGCCAGGAGGAGCTGGCCCAGCGGGTGGGCGTGCGGCGGGAGACCATCGGCCACCTGGAAAATGGACACTACAACCCCTCCCTGAAGCTGGCCATGGACATCGCCCATGTCTTTGGGTGCACTGTGGAGGATATCTTCTCCTTTGAGGACTGACCCAATCGGCCCTCTCCCGCCCCCGGAGACGCCCGCCAAAAATTTTTCAAGTTTTTTTCAAAAAGGGCTTGCATTATTTTGACAGGTGTGGTAATATACAAAAGCTGTCCGGTGAGTTCACTTCGGACCGCGGCTTTCCGGGTGTGGCGAAGTTTGGTATCGCGCTTGAATGGGGTTCAAGAGGCCCTGAGTTCGAATCTCAGCACTCGGACCAAACAATGATAATCCGAACTGCATTATCCAAGTGGGTAATGTAGTTCGGATTTATCATTTCTATTGAAAATGTGCTTTGATGGACAAGGGCAGGATTTACATTCCTGCCCTTGTTTTTTGTTTTCTACACTGGTATCATATTTTACAGAACAAATCCGAATTCTTTGTAGGGAGATGATGTTTTGGAAAGAGTCAAATGTTTAGGACGCTATCAAAAGGGTGTCTTGCTCCTTATGATTATTATGATTTTGGCATTTGTTGTGCTTTATTCCATAACTATTTCACGAGTAGGGTATGCATATAAGGGCGGTATTCTTGTTCCAAAATACGAAGATGGTAGCACTGTATATTCCGGTAAAATCCATGGGGCGGAAGCAAGTTTCACTATATATGATAACAAGTCGATAATGTTTCAATACGATGACAAGACATATGGCCTCTATACTGCCGAGGAGGACTCGACCGCCATTCCAAAGGATAGCGAAATGAAAGAGGACATGGTCGGCGTGGAACTTCGTAAAGGAGAAGAAATCATCTTCCGTGGAGGAGTATTAGAGCATGGTGACCACATCTTTCTTTATAATGAGGACGGAAGCGACGCTACAATCAATGTGACTGCAACAATGAGCGATGGAACTGTGATAGATGCAGACGGGAATGAAATTGACCTGATGGAGCCTTTTGCTTCGACCATACTATCTTTAATGACAGGTACGCCAGAATTAACGCATAAGGGCAATTGGTTAGCGTGGTTTGGTGGGGTGTTCATTTGCATAATCAATGCACTTCTGATTTTGTTTGCAGATGAATTATTTCGTTGTAGCTTAAAATTGCAAATTCGCAACGCAGACAACGCAGACTATGCAGAGCCATCTGACTGGGAAATTGCGGGCAGATACATTAGTTGGACAGTTCTTCCGATTATGGCTTTGGTAACTTTCATTGCTGGACTTCAATAGCACAATCGAAATTTGTCAACACTTAGAAAAGGAGGGAGCATCGTTTCAGATGTTCCCGCCCTGTGCTTTAGTCCTGTTTTGACTTTTCTTGTTCCTGCTGTGCTTTCCGCTCTGCCAACTCCCGCCCTTGCCCTTTTCGCTGTTCTATGCTATATTTCACTCACAATATTTCATTTCAAAGGGAAACTGCTATGGATTATGAATTTCAGCTCTCTCCATATGATGGAGCATCTCTTGTTCCACAAGTCAGTTGTGCATTAGAAAAAAGGACTGAATCCATCTCAAGAGAAAAATACCCGAAGATGTGGAAAATCACCGATCATTTTAACTCAAAAAAAGTTTCTGAAATTGTTTTAAAAAGACGGCGCTTGCGATACAGGGTATATGGTATTTTACTTATCATTATGGGAGCATTTTTGCTTATCCCGGGATTAATGGAGCCGCAAGAACTGGCAGTCCCTTTATTTGCGGGTATTTTGGGCCTTTTGCTCGGTGTGTTTACTCTATGGAGCAGTAAAGCCCAAAAGCTACAAAGCGAGCGTTTTAATCAAGCCGCAGTAAAACTTTTGAAGGGTTTAGAGGCTCCTCCCCCTGTTCGTGTTCAGTTCACGCAAGGCGGAATGAAAATTGCAGACCAGCAGACAGTTCCATATTCTGATTTTAATTTTATATATGAAACAAAAGATTTATTTCTTTTGACATGGAATGAACAGGTAACTATTTTGCAAAAGAAAGACATGGTCTCAGGTAATAAAGATCAATTCATTTCTTTTCTGCAAGACCATATTAGACCATAAAAGTATCATATCACAAAGCGGAGGTCAATATGAAGCGAAACCCAGCCATTGCAATCATAATGTGTCTGCTTGTATCATTCACATTTTCTGCCTGCGCGCCTGCGGCCCCCAGCGGCCAAACGCCTGAATTTTTTCATGACATTGGAAAAACACTGAGTGAATTAAAAAAAGAGCATCCTGAAGGCGAATTGATTGTAAGATTAGATGGATCTCCGGATAGCGCTGCTATATGTTTTGGGGACCCCGAGGCGGAATATCTTTACTACTTTTTTGGAACACAGAGCGGTGATGCTGAAAAGGCTATGAACGAATGTGAAGACCAGCTGAAATGCGCCGGTTTTGTCACCACCGCAAGCATACTCTTTCCAGACATGGAAGATGACATGTCCTTTGAAGATTTCTTTTCCTGGATCGGTGTGGACGACTATGAGTACTTGTTGGGACCAGAGGTAATAACTGGAGAGGGCTGGTTAAGATTCACGTATCATGATATGGAAGTCATGGTGAATACAAACGAAGCCGCTCCTGGCGGCGGATGGGATTTCACAGGAGCAGAGATCGTGAAGCGTGATGCTCCGGTATCTATTGCAGACCCAGAACTATCAAATGCCAATCAAGACTTAGCGGATGCGGTCATGTTCGATCAAACTGTGTCATGAGAACACAATACTGCATCCGGCGTGTGCATTTATTTTTGAAGGATCGTCGTAAAGAGAACGATGACTGAATCAGTAAAAAAGGCGGGAACATCATTTCAGATGTTCCCGCCTTTTTCACACCGCATCTATCCGTTCTGCTCCCTGTCCTGCGGCGGGCAGAAGAAGGGCCGCGCCTCGTCAAACAGATCGATCATGCCGCAGTAGTTGAACGTCTCATACTTCCACAGCCATTCCTGCTGCTCCTCGTTCAGCTCCGACTCCGTCAGCGTCTGGCCGTCCGCGGTGATCAGGCCCACCGGCGTGATCACCGGCAGCTCCTGGTACATCTGGGCCAGGAAGTTCATGTAGCCCGTCAGGGGCAGGCCGGCCGTCTGAGCGGTGAGCACCCCCAGATAGTTGGGGCTGAGGATCACGCCGTTCTGCTCCGGGATGTCGTAGTTGGCCCATAAGAAGAAGGGGACGGCGTACTGCTGCAGCACCTCCGCCGTGGTGCGCTCCGACAGCTTTTTCCCGTAGAGCTCCTCGTAGAAGGCATTTTTCAAGGGCGGCTGGTGATCCCCGAAAAAGACGATCAGGGTGGGCTCCTCCACCTGGCTGTAATAGCCGATCAGTTCCTCCAGCGCGTCGTCGCTGGCCTGGGCCAGTGCGATATACTGCTCGGCACTGCTGTCCGCCGTGCGCAGCTGGGTGGACAGCCGGATGGTCTTGGTCAGGTTGTTCCATCCCTGGGCATATCCGCTGTGGTTCTGCATGGTCACATTGAAGACAAAGGCGGGAGAGGTGGTCCCGGTCACGTCAAAGATGGTCTTGTAGTCCGATCTGTCCGAGATATAGCGGCGGATCAGATAGGGGTCCTCCACGTCCTCCTGATACAGCTGGTGGTCAAAGCTGAGGCACTGGTAGGCGATGGGCCGGTTCCAGCCGGAGGACAGATAGGGGTGGAAAGCGGTCGTCTCATAGCCCTGGCTCCCAGCCAGGGCTGCCAGGGAGGGCATGCCCTCCTCCACATACAGCTGATAGGCCACCGTGTGCGGCGGCTGGAAGAGAGTGGAGAAGCCGGTGAGGTACTCAAACTCCACACTGGCCGTGCCGCCGCCGGTGACCGGGGAGTACATCCAGCCCTTGATGGTGTTCTCGGTCATGGAGTGGAGGAAGGGAGTGTGGTCCTCCTCCAGCTCCAGCCCCTCAAAAATGGTCAGGTCCGCGAAGGACTCGTTCATGATGGCGATGATGTTCACCGGCCGGGTGACGGAGCCGTCCGCCTCTACCGCCGGGTACTCCTCCGCCAGCTCCAGCACCCGGTCCCGGCTGTAATCCTCCGGCTTGTCCACCGAGCTGTACCGCATGGCCACCGTGAAGTTCAGCAGGAAGCCGTTGGCCTGGGTGACCCACTGCTGGGTGTAGATGCCCAGGGCGGGCAGCATCCCGGTGCAGAAGAAGGCGAAGCTGTAACCCGCGCCGAACAGGATCAGCAGGGCTCCGGCCAGCCGGGGCATCCGGTCCCGCCGCCGCTGGGCCGGGCAGGCCCAGACCAGGAAGAGGTAGGCCACCAGCAGAACGGCCGCCTGGACGATGTAGTGGTCCAGCGAGTAGTCGAAGTCGCTGGCCACGTTGGCCGCGGTCCGCCAGCCCGCCACATCCGCAGGGAACAGGATGCGCCCCCGGAAGCGCAGGATATAGTGGTTGAGCAGCCCCACCAGGAAGCACAGGGTGACCGCCACCGCCGCAGATCGCCGCCGCCGCCCCAGGATCAGCCGGCACAGGGCGAACAGCAGGTAATACCAGATCATGTTCATCAGCACCTGCCAGGCCGCCAGATCCTGGAACACATCGTTCTCATTCAGGATCTCCACCATCCAGAGGGCCGCCCACGGCCCCAGCAGGAACACCAGACGGGAGATCCACCGGTCCGGGTCCCCCCGCATGCTTCGGAAAGGACGCAGCAGGGTATCTTTACAGAAAAGCGCTCTCATGTTTATCCTCCAAAAACGGCAGACCAAATATGCCGTATTTTTATAGGATAGCGCGTCCCCGAAAAATTGCAATAGCCTTCATCAAATTTTAATGAACTCTGCATCCTTTTCCAGGGTATCCTCTGAAATAGACGAAGAAAAGGGAAAAAAGTTCCACCCTTTTTCTGCTATTCAAATATACGCTTTTGTATGAATATTTGTCAGGGGGCCGCCTCCCCGTCCGCGGCCTGCTTCTCAGTTTTCTCCTCCTGCCGGTGCGTTCTTTTCTGGTATTCGCTTTTTCACCAAAAAGACGGCCTTATTTTTCTCAAATTCGCATATTTATCTATTGACTATGCATAGAATAGTGGTTTATACTCAGGGTATCGCCCTGGCTTGCCGGGGCACCAAAAATAAAGGAGATCTGTTTGAATGAAAAAGTTTCTTGCTTTGACCTTGTCCCTGGCCATGGCCCTGAGCCTGGCCGCCTGCGGCGGCTCCGGAAGCGGCTCCGCTTCCTCCGCCCCCGCCGCTTCCTCCGGCGTGTCCTCTTCCGCCGGGGACGCCGGCTCCAGCACCGGCAGCACCAGCACCCCCGCCGAGCTGACCACCGTGGAGGCCGGCAAACTCATCATGTCCACCAACGCCGCCTTCCCTCCCTATGAGATGACCGACGACAGCGGCAATGTGGTGGGCATCGACGCCGAGATCGCCGGCGCCATCGCTGACAAGCTGGGCCTGGAGCTGGTCATTGACGACATGGACTTCGACGCCGCCCAGCTGGCGGTCCAGCAGGGTAAGAGCGACATCTGCATGGCCGGCCTGTCCGTCACCGAGGACCGCCTGCTGGTCATGGACTTCTCTGACAGCTACGCCACCGGCATCCAGGTCGTCATCGTGCCCGAGGGCTCCGACGTCACTCTGGACAACCTGGGCGAGCAGCTCATCGGCACCCAGCGGGCCACCACCGGCAACATCTACTGCACCGACGACTACGGCGAGGACCATGTGATCGCCTATGACGACGGCATCGTGGCCGTGCAGGACCTGCTCAACGGCAAGGTGGACGCCGTGGTCATCGACAAGGCCCCTGCCCAGGAGTTCGTGTCCGCCAACCCCGGCCTGGTCATTCTGGACACCGAGTATGCCAACGAGGACTACGCCATCGGCGTGGCCAAGGGCAACACCGCTCTGGTGGACGCCGTGAACGGCGCGCTGGCCGAGCTCACCGCCGACGGGACCATTCAGTCCATCATTGAGAAGTACATCCCCGCGGAGGGCTGATCGTCCGCACGCCAGATCAAGAAAGGGCGGCCCCTGGCCGCCCTTTTTCTTACGAAGACATAGAGAGGGGTAGAACAATGGACCTGGCCTACTATTATGAGCTATGGCGCGGGATGATGCTCTCCGCTGACCCGGCTGTTGCAGACGCCGTCGCCTGGTGGCAGGAATTTTATGTGAAGTTCTATATGGCCTTTATTGAGGCCGACCGCTGGAAACAGTATCTGGACGGGATCGGGACCACCCTCACCGCCACTGCTCTGGCCCTGGTCCTGGGCGTAGTCCTGGGGATCCTGGTGGCTCTGGTGCGCACCGCCCACGACCAGCAGCGCGCCGACCGCCGCAGGAACCCGGTCCTCGGCCTGTTCAACGGGGTATGCAAGGTGTACGTCACCGTCATCCGCGGCACCCCCATGATGGTCCAGCTGCTGATTTGGAGCTCCGTGGTATTCGTCAGCAGCCGCAATTTCACCCAAATTGGAATCCTGGGCCTGGGCATCAACTCCGGAGCTTATGTGGCGGAGATCATCCGCGGTGGGCTGATGGCGGTGGACGGCGGTCAGATGGAGGCGGGCCGCTCCCTGGGGCTGAATTACTTTGATACCATGCGCTTCATCGTCATCCCACAGGCCATCAAGGCCATCCTCCCCGCCCTGGGCAACGAGTTCATCATCCTGCTCAAAGATACCTCTTTGATCACGGTCATCGGCGGCAAGGAGCTGCTCCACGCCGCTCAGGGCATCATGGGCCGTACTTACGAGGCAATGTTCCCTCTGATCGGCATCGCCTGCATGTATCTTGTTCTGGTCATGATCTTCACCTGGCTTCTGGGCAAACTGGAAAGGAGGCTGCGTCAAAGTGATCGACGTTAAAAATCTGAGCAAGTCCTTTGGCGACCACCTGGTGCTGGACGACATCACTGAGTCCATCCAGGTGGGGGAGAAGGTGGTCATCATCGGCCCCTCCGGCTCCGGCAAGTCCACCTTCCTGCGCTGTCTCAACCTGTTGGAGACCCCCACCAAGGGGACCATTACCTTCAACGGCACAGAGATCACCGATCCCAAGGCGAAGATCGACCAGATCCGCCAGCAGATGGGGATGGTGTTCCAGCATTTCAACCTGTTCCCCAACATGACCATCCGAAAAAACATCACCCTCGCCCCGGTGCGCACCAAGCTCTTGACCCAGGCCGAGGCCGACGACACCGCCACCACCCTGCTGCGCCGGGTGGGACTGGAGGACAAGGCGGACTCCTACCCCGCCCAGCTCTCCGGCGGGCAGAAGCAGCGCATCGCCATCGTCCGTGCCCTGGCCATGAAGCCCAAGGTGATGCTTTTTGACGAGCCCACCTCCGCCCTGGACCCGGAGATGGTAGGTGAGGTGCTGGAGGTCATGAAGCAGCTGGCCGATGAGGGAATGACCATGGTGGTGGTCACCCATGAGATGGGCTTCGCCCGGGAGGTGGGCAGCCGGGTGCTCTTCATGGATGGCGGAAAGATCCTGGAGCAGGAGCAGCCCCAGGCCTTCTTCTCCAATCCTAAGCACCCCCGCACCCAGCTCTTCCTCTCCAAAGTCCTGTAAGCTCAAAAAGGCGCCCCGCTGTCCTTTGACAGCGGGGCGCTTCCGCCTTTCCAGATGGTATGCAGGGCCGCCCAAAAGTCCGTTGTATGGGCGCCGGCCGTTTCCCGCCGCATCCCCGGGGAGGGTCCCTCATAACCTCCGGCTCAGCCAATGGCCAGCTTGATATAAGAGACCGTCCGGAGCCGAGGCTCCGGACGGTCTCTTATCATCGAAACTGATCCTGTTCCGCTTCCGCCTTTGGCGAAAGCTCCACGTGCTCCCTTGCTCGTCCTCTCCAAACTGGACCCGCTTCGCTGGGCTCCGGTTTGGCCGGCGGCAGAGACGCCGGCTTCCGCGGCTTTACAGTCCCAGCTTCATGGACACCACGTTGTCCACCATGGCCAGGGCATTATCCAGCATCAGTACGTCCTTGCCGCCGCCCATGGCGCTGTCCGGCTTGCCGCCGCCGGAACCGCCGGCGATGGCGGACACCTGCTTGATGATATCCCCCGCCTTCACGCCCCGCTTGACGGCCTCCTTGCCGCACACCGCCAGGAAGGTGATCTTCTCCCCATTGACGGAGGCCAGCACCGCCACCACGCTGGGCTCTTTGTCACGCAGGAAGTCGCCCATGTTCCGCAGACGGCTGGCATCGGCATCGGGCACGGTGGCAGTGAGGACCTTCAGGCCGCCCACCTCGTGGGCCGAGAAGAGGAACCGCTCAGCCTCGCCCAGAGCCTCCTTGGCTCGGAATTTCTCCAGGGACTGGCGCAGCTCCTTCATCTCCGTCATGATGTGCTCCGCCTTGTCCCGCAGTTCGCCGGGCTTGGCCTTCAGGGCGGCAGCGGCCTGGAAGAGCATCTCCTGGTTGCGGTTCATCACGTCCAGGGACGCCTGCCCGGTGGTGGCCTCGATGCGGCGCACGCCGGAGGCCACAGAGAACTCGCTGGAGATGTGGAACACCCCCGCCTTGGCGGTGTTGTCCAGATGGGTTCCGCCGCAGAACTCCACGGAGTACCCCCCCATGTCCACCACCCGGACGGTGTCGCCGTACTTCTCGCCGAACAGGGCGGTGGCGCCGGTCTTCTTGGCCTCCTCGATGTCCATCACCTTGGTGTCCACCGGATATCCCTCCAGGATGGACTCATTCACCAGGCGGTTCACCTCGCTCAGCTCCTCCGGCGTCATGGCGGAGAAGTGGGTGAAGTCGAAGCGGAGGAAGTCGGGCTCCACCAGGGAGCCGGCCTGATGCACGTGGTCGCCCAGCACGGTCTGGAGGGCCTTGTGCAGCAGATGGGTGGCGGTGTGGGCCCGCTGGATGGCCCGGCGGCGCTTGGCGTCGATGGAGGCGGTGACCGTATCCCCCACCTTCACATTGCCGGAGAGCACCCGGCCGTAGTGCATATATTTCCCGCCCTTGTTCTTCTGTACGTCGCTAACCTGGAAGCGGAAGCCGTCGTTCTCCACCACGCCGTGGTCGGCCACCTGGCCGCCCATCTCGGCGTAGAAGGGAGTCTGATCCAGCACCAGGATGCCCTCGGCGCCGGTGCCCAGCTCCTCCCGCAGCTCCTCGCCCGCCACCAGGGCCAGCACCTTCCCCTGGGCAGAATGGCTCTCATAGCCCAGGAACTGGGTGGCGGGCATGTCCTTGCCAAACTCCACGCCGGCCCAGCCCAGGTCGCCCAGGGCCTCCCGGGCCTTCCGGGCCCGGGTCTTCTGCTCCTCCATCAGGGTGTCGAAGGCGGCCTTGTCCAGCTCCATGCCCTCGTCCTCCACCATCTCGATGGTCAGGTCGATGGGGAAGCCGTAGGTGTCATACAGCTTGAAGGCGTCCGCCCCGGAGAAGGTCTTCTCCCCCCGGGCCTTGTGCCCTTCCAGCATCTCCCCGAAGATCTTCAGGCCGCCGTCGATGGTCTTGGCGAAGTTCTCCTCCTCCACCCGGATGACCTTGGTGATATAGTCCTGGCGCTCCCGCAGCTCAGGATAGTGGCCCTCGTTCTCATGGATGACGGTGTCGCACACCTCATACAGGAAGGGGTGGTCCACCCCCAGCAGCTTGCCGTGGCGGGCGGCCCGGCGCAGCAGACGGCGGAGCACATAGCCCCGGCCCTCGTTGGAGGGGAGCACGCCGTCACAGATCATGAAGGTGGCGGAGCGGATGTGGTCTGTGATGACCCGGAGGGACACGTCCTTGCTGTGGCTCTCGCCGTAGTGGGCGCCGGTGATCTGGGACACCTTGTGGGTGATGTTCATCACGGTGTCCACATCAAAGAGGGAGTCCACCCCCTGGCACACGCAGGCCAGGCGCTCCAGTCCCATGCCGGTGTCGATGTTCTTCTGCTTCAGCTCAGTGTAGTGGCCCTCCCCGTCGTTGTCGAACTGGGAGAAGACGATGTTCCACACCTCGATATAGCGGTCGCAGTCGCAGCCCACAGTGCACCCCGGCTTGCCGCAGCCATAGGCCGGGCCCCGGTCGTAGTAGATCTCGGAGCAGGGGCCGCAGGGGCCGGAGCCGTGCTCCCAGAAGTTGTCCGCCTTGCCGAACTTGAAGATGCGGTCCTCCGGAATGCCGATCTCGTCCCGCCAGATGGCCATGGCCTCGTCGTCGGCGGGGGTGGTCTCGTTGCCCTCAAAGACGGAGGGATACAGCCGGTCCGGGTCCAGGCCCACCCACTCCGGGCTGGTCAGGAACTCCCAGGACCAGGCGATGGCCTCGCGCTTGAAGTAGTCGCCGAAGGAGAAGTTGCCCAGCATCTCGAAATAGGTGCCGTGGCGGGCGGTCTTGCCGATGTTCTCGATGTCGCCGGTGCGGATGCACTTCTGACAGGTGCAGACGCGGTGGCGGGGGGGCTCCTGCTCCCCGGTGAACCAGGGCTTCATGGGCGCCATGCCGCTGTTGATGAGCAGCAGGGAGGCGTCGTTCTGGGGGATCAGGGAGAAGCTGGGCAGGCGGAGATGTCCCTTGCTCTCAAAAAAAGACAGGAACATCTCCCTCAGTTCATTCAGGCCAAAGGGCTTGGGCTCGCGCATGGTGGTCTACCTCCAATATTTTTTCATGTTTTTCTGTTACAAATAACCGGGCCATATCATCAGTCGCCCCGGAACAGGCCGGTGAAATTGTTCACCAGATTGGACAGGCTCCAGCTGGACTTCTGAAGTCCGGCGGACAGGCCGATCAGCTCCATGTCCGGGTCAAAGGCCACCCGGATGGACACCTTCTCCTGGGAGAAGATGCACAGGAGCTGGGCGATGCCGTGCTCCTCCCCCTCGGTGCTGCCAGTGACCTGGGCGGACTTGAGCTCCTGATAGTCCCCCGCCTCCTGGAACACCGGCTCCACCAGGTCCTGGACGCTCTGGGCGGTCAGGTCTGCCCGGATATCCTCTCGGAAGGACTCATATACCGCCTCGTAGTCGCCCTCCAGGAGCCGGTCCAGGACAGCCTCCCCGGCGGTCAGGACGGTCTCTGTGTCCATGCCCTGGGGCAGGGGCTCCGCCTCCTCCTGGGAGGAGCAGCCGGCCAGCATCACGGTCAGGGCCAGGGCCGCCGCCAGCAGCGGCACGATCCTCTGTTTCATGGTCTGTCCTCCAGCATCAGCTCGGACCGGGCATAGAGCACCGCCCGGCCCGCCAGAATGACCCGGTCCCCTTCCATCCGGCAGTACAGGGTCCCCCCTCTGGGGGATGCCTGCCGGGCCACGAACCGGGTCTTGCCCAGCTTTTGCGCCCAGTAGGGGATGATATGGCAGTGTCCGGAGCCGCACACAGGGTCCTCCGGCACCCCCATCTTTGGGGCAAACGAGCGGGAGACGCAGTCGTACCCCTCCATCCCCGGCGCCGTGACCTGCATCAGGGCCCCCTTCACCTTCAGCAGCTTGTCCATGTCCGGCTTCAGCGCCAGCACGTCCTCCGCCCGGTCAAAGACGCACAGCAGGTCCCGGGCCCGCCAGACCTCCGACGGCCGCGCCCCCAGGGCCTGGGTGATCTCCTCCGTCACCTCCAGCCGCTTCAGCTGGTAGGCGGGGAAATCCATGCTCAGCAGCTCTCCCTCCGCCCGCACGGTCAGCAGTCCGCTGAGGGTCTGGAAGCCGACCCTCTCCACTCCCGGCTCCACGAATCTGGTGATGATATGGGCCGCAGCCAGGGTGGCGTGGCCGCATAGGTCGATCTCCCCGCCGGGGGTGAACCAGCGCAGCCGGTACTCCTCCCCCTCTTTCACAACAAAGGCCGTCTCAGACAGGTTGTTCTCCCGGGTGATCTTCAGCATCAGATCCTCCTCCGGCCACCGCTCCATCACGCAGACCGCGGCCGGGTTGCCCTCAAATATCCTGTCGGCGAAGGCGTCCACCACATATTGTCTCATTCCATCAGCTCCTTGTTCCATAAAAAATCGCCCCTGACCAAGTCAGGGGCGGATCATCACCACGGTACCACCCTGATCGCCAGAGCACGCCCTTTCGGGAGCGCTCCGGCCTCTCAGCATCCCAGCTAACGGGGGATCCGTCCGTCCCGCTCCTCACGGGCCGCTCCGGAGTGGCCTGCGCTGCCGCTTCTGCCGAGGGCTCACACCGCTCCCCTCTCGCTTCAGGCTGCCTGCCGCGCTTGGCTCCATCATCGCATTTACCGCAATATTTTATCACAATTTCGGCGCTTGTCAACCGTTCCCGCCGTTTTTTCCAAAACGTGCCTCCCATTCGGCGGGCTTGAAGCCCACCAGCACGAAGTCCTCTCCCGCCAGGATGGGCCGCTTGACCAGCATCCCGTCCGCAGCCAGCAGGTCCAGCTGCTCCTCCTCGTCCATGCCGGGCAGCCTGTCCTTCAGGCCCAGAGCCTTGTATTGCAGGCCGCTGGTGTTGAAAAATCGCTTCAGGGGCAGGCCGCTCCTGTGCTGCCACTCCCGCAGCTCCTCCTTTTTGGGGTTGTCCAGCTTGATGTCCCGGAACTCATAGGGGATCGCCCGTTCCTCCAGAAAGGCCCTTGCCTTCTGGCAGGTGGTGCATTTGGGGTAGCATACAAAGAGCATGTTGGTCCCTCCGTCCTGAATGTTGGGCAGCCCGCAGGAAGCGCACGCCCTGCTCCATACTTTACCACACTCCGGGACGCAAATCAAGGTTCTGCTCCGCCGCTCTCTTGAATTTCTGCCCATGCAATGGTATAATAGGGGCGACAAAAAGGAGGTGACATCCATGCTGGTCTCCACAAGGGGCAGATATGCGCTCCGGGTCATGCTGGAGCTGGCCCAGCACGGCCGGGACTGCTACACCGCCCTGAGCTCCATCGCTTCGGAGCAGGGCATCTCAGGCAAGTATCTGGAGAGCATCATCTCCACCCTCTCCAAGGGCGGCCTGGTGGAGGGCGTGCGTGGAAAGGGGGGCGGCTACCGACTCACCCGTCCGCCGGAGGACTACTCCGTGGGAGAGATCCTGCGTCTGGCGGAGGGCTCCCTGGCCCCGGTGGCCTGTCTCGACTGCGGCTCCGACCCCTGTGCCCGGGCCGGCAGCTGCCGCACCCGTCCCCTCTGGGAGCGGCTTGACGCGCTCATCTGTGGATATCTGGACCAGGTGACCCTGGCCGATCTCCTCTCCGCTCCCGGCTCGGACTCCTCTCCCTGCTGAGTGGCCGTCCCTGTTCCGGCTCCGCGGCCGCGGCTCCTGTCCGGGAGCCGCGGCCGCTTTTTCCGGCCCTCCGGCGCAGGGTCTGATGCCCGCACCGGCCCCCGGGGCCTGTGTAGGGGCGCACTTCGTGCGCCCTCATTCCTGCCTTGAAACAGCCCCCCAAATATTGTATCATGGTAACAGAAACGACAGGGGTTCTCGGCGGGTATTTTCAGGGAAAACTCTGCTTAAACATCCCCTCCGATGCGTCTGTGCGTCCCCGCCCTCTGCGGGGCGGGACCGCGGAGGGGAAAGCCTGCCCTGGGGCCCCAAAACAAGAGCAGGAGAAAAAACGGTCAGCACGGACGATGGAGGGAGCTCTATGGACCTGAACACGCGAAAGATCCTATCCCTATTTGCAAGCATCCTATTCACCATTCCGGTCTATATCATTCTGCACGAGGGCGGGCATGCCCTGATCGCGCTGTCCTGCGGCGCCCGCATCACAGAATTCAGCATTCTGGGCGCCTATATGCGCTATGAAGGCGGTACGTTCACCGCTCTGACGCTGTCTCTTTTTTATATTGCGGGAATGCTGCTGCCGGTCCTCATATCCATCGCCTATATGCTGCTCTATCGGGACGCAGCGCAGTCCGTCTTTTATCGAATTTTTTCTTTTCTGTTTCCCTTGATCCTCACAGCCCCTGCCCTGGCATGGGGGATCGTCCCCCTCCTGTATCTTTCCGATCAGGCACCCCCAGGGGATGATGTGACCGGATTCATAGAAAGCTCCGGTGCAAGCCCCTGGGCTGTCCTGTTGGGTGCTGTCCTCCTTTTTGCCGGCTGTCTCTTTCTGGCCTGGCAGAGAAAAATCATCCAAAACTATTGGGCTGCTGTCAGGCTCGGCGTGTCATGAGCCGTTCCCGCAGGGCCAAGGCTGTCCCCTTGGTGCGGATAGGACGATACCCTCCGTACACTGAGGGCATCTATGGCGCGG
Organism: Lawsonibacter asaccharolyticus; assembly: GCA_003112755.1. Lineage (NCBI taxonomy): Bacteria > Bacillati > Bacillota > Clostridia > Eubacteriales > Oscillospiraceae > Lawsonibacter > Lawsonibacter asaccharolyticus. Next base: position 3,417,722 of record BFBT01000001.1, read on the forward strand.
AACAGAAGGATCTCAGGGGATGCAACCGGCAGTTGCGGAAGTTTCAGCCGTAGTTGGTAGCGTGTGACCATGGATCGCAGTATATTGTTTCCAAGGGGGTAACACAAATGTTGTCTGAAAGAATATATCAGTTCAGACGAAAGAGCGGCCTTTCTCAAGAGCAGCTTGCGGAGAAGATAGGCGTTTCGAGACAGGCCATCTCCAAATGGGAGAGCGGAACATCAATGCCTGAATTTCAAAAACTGTTGGCTTTGAGCGAGTGCTTCCACATCACCCTTGATGAACTTGTAAAGGACAGAGGGGCTGAGGAAAGGACAGAAGAAACACGGTCAACGCCAAAAGAAGCCAAGGGCCCGAAAGCCATGGATCAGAAAGCCGGCATTTGTCTTTGCCTGGCTGGCGCCATCTGTCTGACACTATCCGGACTCATGATGGTCATAAGCCCCGGTGCGGCAGAGCAGCTGAATACCGCTTCAACGATCACCCTCAATGGGTCTGGTGTGCTCATCGCCCTGTGCGTCCTTTTGATGGTCACTGGAGCGGTCCTGATCCTGCGAAAGAAATGAACGGAGGCAAGCCTATGTGGAAATTGAGTCATCTTTTTAGCGCTGTCGCAATTTTGTTGTCAGATGTCATGTGTGCCGTTGTGGCATTTGGCTATCGTGATATGCTCTGCGGGATCGAGCACTCATGTTACAGCGCACCTGCCAGCGTGGCATTTCTCTATGCCATCCCGTTTGGCATCGGGATCGCGGTATGTTCCCTTGTCGCGTACATACTTCATAAACGGTCAAGTTAACAAATGATCCGATCTCAAAGGCTCCGCTCGTACAACGTCCCCCGGCTGTACCGGGGACTGCGCGCAGAAAAGGCCCGCCGCTGACGCGGCGGGCCTTCTTATGTCAGGGGCCGTCCGGGAGCTCTCCCCGGCGCGGGTCACAGGGTGTCCTCCTCCGCCCGGTCCAGGGCCTCTCCCACATCGAAGGGGGGCATGTCCTCTTCCGCTCCGCCTGGAGCTGCCCCGGAAGCGCTCTCGGGAGGGGTTCCCCCGGGGACGCCCTGGCGGTACTTCATCTCCTGCCACTGCTCCTTGGTGATGAGCAGCTGGCGGGGCTTTGAGCCCTCGAAGGGCCCCACGATCCCCTTCTCCTCCAGCTGGTCCACCAGCCGGGCCGCCCGGGCATAGCCCAGCTTCAGGCGGCGCTGGAGCATAGAGACCGACGCCTGTCCCGTCTCCAGGATCACCTCGGCTGCCGCGTCGATGAGCTCGTCGAACTCCTCCCCCACCTCCTCGGGGGCGGAGCCGCCCACGCCCTTGGCGCCCTTCTCCTTCTCGGCGGCGTGCTGCTCGATCTCCTGCATCACCTGGTCATCGTAGCTGGCGTCGCCGCTGTTCTGCTTGACAAAGTCCACCACTGCGGCCACCTCCTGGTCGGAGATGAGGCAGCCCTGGACCCGGGTGGGCTTGCCGGAGCCCAGGGGGAAGTAGAGCATGTCGCCCCGGCCAACCAGCTTCTCCGCACCGGTGGTGTCCAGGATGATGCGGGACTCCAGGCTGGAGGCCACCGCGAAGGCGATGCGGCTGGGGATATTGGCCTTCATCAGGCCGGTGATCACGTCGGCGGAGGGCCGCTGGGTGGCGATGATGAGGTGCATGCCGGAGGCGCGGCCCATCTGGGCCACCCGGCAGATGGACTCCTCCACCTCCTTGGCCGCCACCAGCATCAGGTCGGCCAGCTCGTCGATGACCACCACGATCTGGGGCATTTTGGTCATGCCCTCCGTCCTGGCGGCCAGGGCGTTGTAGGCGGCCAGATCCCGCACCCCAACCTCGGCAAAGGTGCGGTAGCGCTTCATCATCTCGGTCACCGCCCACTGCAGGGCGCCCGCCGCCTTCTTGGGGTCAGTGACCACCGGGATCAGCAGGTGGGGGATGCCGTTGTAGATGCCCAGCTCCACCATCTTGGGGTCCACCATGATCAGGCGCACCTCGTCGGGGGTGGCCTTATAGAGCAGGGAGATGATCAGGGAGTTGGTGCACACCGACTTGCCCGAGCCGGTGGTGCCGGCAATGAGCAGGTGGGGCAGCTTGGCGATGTTGCCCACGATGCAGTGGCCGCCGATGTCCTTGCCCACGGCGAAGGACACCTTGGAGGGGCTGTCGGTGAACTCCCTGGAGCCGATGACGCTGTGGATGTTCACCGGCGACACCAGCTTGTTGGGCACCTCGATGCCCACCATGGAGATCTGGTCCGGGATGGGGGCGATGCGCACGCCGGAGGCCCCCAGGGCCAGGGCGATGTCGTCCGCCAGATTGGTCAGCTTGTTCAGCCGGACACCCTGGTCCAGCTCCAGCTCGTACCGGGTCACCGAGGGGCCCCGGGTCACGTTGACGATGTTGGCGTCGATGCCGAAGGAGTGGATGGTGTCATCCAGCCGCTGCCGGTTGGCGTTGAGCTCCACCAGGGCCTCCCCGCCGATGTCCCCCGGTCCCTCCTTCAGCAGGGAGAGGGGGGGATACTGATAGGGGTGCTCCCCCGCCTCCGCCAGCCGGGACTGGACATCCCGGGCCACCTCCTGGGCGGCCTGGCGTGCCTCCTCCCGGGAGACCTTGGCCGGCTCCGGCTCCCGGGGGCTCTCCCCGGAGAGGGGGGCGGGCGGGACAGACGGGACAGGCGCGGGGGCCGGCTCCGGCGCCTGCCGGACCAGCTCCGCCTGGGCGGGCTCTGCCGCCGGCTCCGGCGCCGGGGCGGGCTGCTCCGCCGTCCGCTGCTCCGCCCCCGCCAGCACCTGGTCCGGAGCGGGGACATTTGCCTTGCGGTTGAAAAAGCTCCCCTTCTTTTTCACCTCGGGAGCGGTCTGGGCCGTCTTGCCCACCAGGGGGCCGTCCTCCACCGGGATGTCGATGTCCGCCCGGCGGGAGGGGGTCCGAACGGGCTCCGGGGCGGCAGGCCGCTCCTCCCGCTTGCTCCGGCGCGGGCGCTCCGGCTCCTCCTCCGGCTCATACTCATAGCGGGGCCGGTCGAAGATCCAGTCCGCCACCTCGGCCAGGGAGAGGCGGAAGGCCCCCAGTCCCGCCAGCAGGAAGGCCAGCACGAACAGGATGGTGGAGCCCAGGCGGCTGAACACCTGGACGCTCCCCTGGGCCAGCACGCCCCCCAGCACGCCGCCGGAGGTCAGCTCCTCCCCCGCCGCCCACAGGGTCTTCACCAGGGCGGCGTCCCAGGGCAGGACCCTGCCCAGCAGCCCGTGGACGATGCAGGAGAAGAGCAGGGGCAGCAGCAGGGCGCAGGTCACCCGCAGGCGCACCGGCCGCCCCCGGTGGAAGGCCAGGATATAGGCCGCCAGCAGCAGGGCCGGAGGCATCAGCCAGAAGCCATAGCCCAGCAGGCCCTTCAGCAGTCCGGAGAAGAAATCGATGAAAATGGCCTGGATGTGGAAATAGCCCAGCGCCGCGAACAGGGCCAGCGCCAGACACACCGCCGCCCCGATCTCCCGACGCATGGGCCGGCGGGCCGGCGCTTTGCTCCCGCGGCTGTTCCCCCGGCTGCTGCCGGAGGCACTGCCGCTCCTGCGCGTTCCCCCGGAGGAGGTGCGCTTCCCTCCGGTCTTCTTTTGTGATGCGGCCATGTGTCCGCCTCCCTTTCCGGTCAATCAGGTCTTGGTCCGGGGCGCCCTCACAGCCCCGCCAGGCTGGCGGCCAGGGAGATGGCTCCCGCCGCCCAGCAGTAGTAGGCAAAGGCGCCGAACTTTCCCTTGCCCGCCAGCAGGTTCACCAGGCGGATGGCGAAGTAGCCCACCACGCCGGCCACCAGCATGCCCACCAGATAGACGGGCAGAAGGCTGGTGTCGATCCCCGCCTGGACCGCGTCGATCAGCTCCAGCAGGGTGGCGCCGAAGACGGCAGGCAGGCTCATCAGGAAGGAGAACCGGACGGCAAAGGTGCGGTCATAGCCCCGCAGCATCCCCGCCGAGATGGTGATGCCGGACCGGGAGATGCCGGGCAGGGTGCCCAGCGCCTGGGCGCAGCCCACCAGAAGGGCGTCCAGCACAGTGGCAGTCCGCTCCGTTTTCCGCCCCCGGGCCATCCGGTCGGAGAAAAACAGGATGAAGCCGGTGGCCAGCAGGGCGAAAGAGACAAAGGTCACGTTGGACATGGCCCCCTCCACAAGATCCTTGATCGGCAGCACCACAAACAGGGGCAGGGTAGCCACAATGATGAGCAGCACCAGCCGCCGGGCGGGGGGCAGCTTCTCCCGGCCCCGCCGTCCCCTGGAGGCCAGGTCCCGGATGCCCAGGAAAAATTCCCGGATCATGTCGATGATGTCCTGCCAGTAGTAGACGCACACCGCGATCAGGGTGGCAAAGTGCAGGAGCACCGTGAAAAACATCTGGGACTCCTCCACGTTTTCCATGGCGAAGAAGTGCTGGAACAGGGCCAGGTGGCCCGAGCTGGAGATGGGCAGGAATTCCGCGATCCCCTGCAGGATCCCCATCAAGATCGACATCCAATAGGTCAAAACGATGTACCTCCGTGAAACTGTCATACTCTGTCCCGTTCCCCGGAAGAGTCCCCTCCTCCGGAAACAGGCACTTTATTATATTAGCACAAGCGGGGAGGGAATTCCAGTCTTTTTCCTCCAAACTTATGTCAACTTCTCGTCTTTTCCCCTCCAGGCAGGAGAGGCCCCGTCCGGCCCAGGCTGGACGGATGGAAAAAAGACGCTGTCCGTCCGAACGGACAGCGTCCCTCTCACCTGTCCGGCCCGGCCGGCAGGGTCATCTGCTTATAGAAGTCCAGGGTGCGGAAGCCCCGTTCCAGCTGGGTGAGCAGATACGCCTCGCTCACCCCGGCCAGCTCCTCCAGGGCCCCGCTGTCCAGCCGGAAGGAAAACAGCCGCCGGGCGTCCCCGCAGACCACATGCCGCATAGCGGCCAGGACGGGGGGCGAGACCGGCATGGAGATCCCCTCCCCCACACCGCCTCGGCATTTGGCGCAGTGGAGCGCCCCCTCCCGCAGGTGGAAGCGGGGCTCCTCCGGCCGTTCCGCGCCGCAGACGGCGCAGCCGTCCAGGATGGGCTCATAGCCCGCAGCGCACATCAGCCGCAGCTCAAAGGCCGCCTTGACCAGGGCCAGGGGCTTCTGGGGCATCTGGTCCAGGGCATACAGGCTGTTGAGCACCAGGGAGAGCAGCTCCGGCGCCGGCACGTCCTCCACCGCCAGCGCCTCCGCCGCCTCGGCGAAGTAGCAGGCCAGGGCCAGCCGCTCCACATCCCGGCGCAGCCCCAGAAACTCCCGCTCCACCGCTGCCTCCTTCACGGTCCAGCGGCCCCGGTACTCATACAGCACCAGGTCCGACCAGGCCAGCAGCTGGACCCCGGCGGCCACCGGGCTCCCCTTCTTACGGCAGCCCCGGGCCGAGGCGGTGAGCTTCCCGCTCTCCTGGGTCAGCAGGGTCAGGATCTTGTCCGACTCCTTGTAATCCACCGCACGGAGGACCAGCGCTTTGGTGCGCATATGCATCTCGTCCGCTCCTCTATGTATCTCCGGCCGGTCCGCCGAGGGCGGGCCGGCCGGGCAGTTCACATATCCTTTTTGTCCATCATGCCCGGCACAGACGGGGGCAGAGTCCCGCCCCCCGGCGCTCCGGGAGGGGGCATGGGAGGGAAGACCACTTCCTCCCCCTCCTTCAGCCGGGCCGCCAGATAGGCCTGGGGCAGTCCGGTGGCAAAAAAGAAGTTCCAAAATCCGCTCTGTTCCATCTGTCTTGCCCTCCTGTCTCTGCTGCTTAGGCTGGCATCTCCAGTGGAAAACATGCGCGGTAATTTTTAGGCCCGGTCTTTTCCCTCACTCATCCCGGTATCCGAAGTTGCGGATCAGATTCACGTTGTCGCGCCAATTTTCTTTTACTTTCACCCAGGTCTGGAGGTACACCTTGGTCCCCATGAATCGCTCCATGTCCTGCCGGGCCAGGGAGGACACCTTTTTCAGCATGGCTCCCCCCTTGCCGATGATGATCCCCTTATGGCTGTTCTTCTCGCAGTAGATGGTGGCGTCGATCTCGATGACCTCGTCATCCCGCTCGGAAAACTTGGTGATCTCCACGGCGGTGCCGTGGGGGATCTCCTTGTCCAGGCAGAGCAGCAGCTTCTCCCGCAGGATCTCCGCCATCATCTGGCGCTCCGGCTGATCGGTGACCATGTCCTCCGGGAAGAGCTGGGGCCCCTGGGGCAGAAACCCGTCCAGTACGTCCAGCAGCTCCTCCACCCCCTCGCCGGTCCTGGCCGAGACAGGGACCACGGCGGTGAACTCATGGGCCTGCCCGTAGGTCTGGATGACCTCCAGCAGCTCCTCCTTGTGCTCCAGGGTGTCCACCTTGTTGATGACCAGCACCGAGGGGCAGCCCAGAGTCTTGATGCGGGCGATGAGCTCCGCCTCCGGGCCGCCGACATTGGGGATGGGCTCCACCAGCAGCATGACCGCGTCCACGTCGGCCACGCTCTCCTTCACCACGTTCACCATGTAGTCCCCCAGGCGGGTGCGTGCCTTGTGCAGGCCCGGCGTATCCAGAAAGACGAACTGGCTCTCCCCCCGGTTCAGAATGGCGCAGATCCGGTTCCGGGTGGTCTGGGGCTTGTTGGAGACGATGGCCACCTTCTCCCCCACCAGGGCATTGGTCAGGGTGGACTTGCCCACGTTGGGGCGGCCTATAATAGAAATCATTCCCGATTTTTTGATGGACATAGCGTTTGTTCCTCAACTTTCTTTTCCGGCGGTGTGAGCACTTTCCGCCTTATGATCCGTTCCCCGCTCCAGCAGCTGGTCCAGCTTCTCCTCCATCCGGCGGAGCCGGTCTGTCTCCTCCTCCAGCCGGCGCCGGGTCTGCTGGAGCCGCTCCCGCAGCTGTATGATCAGCGCCCCGGCCAGGGCCAGGAGGGCGGTGGCCAGCAGAAAGCAGGCCATTTCCTCCCCGATCCAGGAGGCCAGCAGCCCGCCGAAAAAGAGCAGAAATCCGCCGCCAACAGCCAGCAGGAGCCACAGGACTAAAAAGTTGGCGAGCATTGTTTTCCCTCCCTGTTTTTCATGGAGCGCCGCCCGCTGACGGGCGGGCGCAGGTCCTTTACCAGATGCCCAGCAGGTGCTGCATGCCCAGGCTGACGCAGGTGATGGCCGCCCAGCAGGTGAAGCCCAGCAGGATGGGCTTGCCTCCCGTCTTCACCAGCTTGACCACGTCGGTGTTGATGCCGATGGCCGCCATGGCCATGACGATAAAGAACTTGCTCAGGGTCTTGAGCAGGGAGAAAAGCTCATTGGCCCCCGCCAGGGCGGGACCGGAGAGCACGGCGGTGACCACCGTAGTGATGACGGAGGCCAGCACAAAGTACAGGATAAACATGGGGAACACCGACTTGGCGGACACCTTCACGCCGCTCTTCCCGCCGGCCTTCTCCGCCTGGCGCACCCGGAAGAGGGCCAGCGCCAGGGTGATGGGGATGATGGCCAGGGTGCGGGTCAGCTTGACGATGGTGGCATACTCCAGCACCGCGCCGCCGGTGTTGTGCAGGGTGTCCCAGGTGGAGGCGGCCGCCGTGACGGAGGAGGTGTCGTTCACCGCAGTGCCGGCGAACAGGCCGAAGCCGGTGTCGCTCAGCCCGATGGCCCCGCCCAGGGTGGGGAAGATCAGGGCCGCCAGCACATTGAACAGGAAGATCACCGAGATGGACTGGGCGATCTCCTCATCGTCCGCCTCGATCACCGGGGCGGTGGCCGCGATGGCGGAGCCACCGCAGATGGAGGAGCCCACGCCGATGAGGGTGGCGATCTTCCCGGGCATATGCAGGGCCCGGCTCATGAGGAAGGCCACGATGAGGGAGGTGGCGATGGTGGACAGGATGATGGGCAGGGAGGTGAGCCCCACCTCACCGATCTTCCGCAGGTTCAGGCCGAAGCCCAGCAGGATGACCGCGTACTGGAGCACCTTTTTGGAGGTGAAGGCCACCCCGTCCTTCACCTTGTCCTTGTTTTTCATCACCGCGCACAGCACCATGCCGAACAGGATGGCCAGCACCGCGCTGCCCACGATCTCCAGAGCCGGGGCCAGCTCCACCAAAAACCAGGCCAGCAGTGCCACCGCCAGGCACAGCAGCACTCCGGGTGCCCTTTTCTGCCAAATATCCATCTCTTTCTCTCCTAGATCTCTCTTTCTGTCTCCCGCGGCCGGCCACCGGCCTCTCCGGCATTTCGGGCCGGTGCGCCTCTGCGGGACTGCTTATTGTACCACACCGGCCCGCCCCGCGCAATCCCCTCCGGGCCCGGCGGGACATTTTCTCCCGCTTCCCCGCGGGACGTGGCCTCTCATCCCCGGCGGATGCCCAGCCCCTCCAGGATGTGCTCCTCCCGCCGGCGCATCTGGGCCTTCATGGGGCCTTCGTCCATGTGGTCATAGCCCAGCAGATGGAGCACAGAATGGACCGCCAGATAGCTCAGCTCCCGCTCCACACTGTGGCCGTACTCCTCCGCCTGGGCGGCGGCCCGCTCCAGAGAGATGCACATATCCCCCAGGGGCACCAGCCCGGTGTCCGGGTCCTCGTGCTCTTCCCCCGGCTTCTCCCCCGGAGAGAGGTCGAACATGGGGAAGGAGAGCACGTCGGTGGGCCTGTCCACCCCCCGCATGTCCAGATTCACCTGATGGATGCCCTCGTCGTCGGTGAGGAGCACGTTGATCTCACAGGGCAGGTCCATCCCCTCCGCCTCCAGGGCGGCGGAGATGACCCGGCGGAGCAGGGGCTCCACAGTGTCCGGGGCCTCCACCTCCGCCTCCAGGATGATCCGGTGCTCCGGCCCCGCCGGAGGACATGTCCCCCGGTTGACCTCCCGCGCATCGGTCCGGCCCGCCAGATAGTCCAGGGAGACGCCGAAGAACTCCGCCGCCTTCACAAAGGTGAGAAAGCTGGGGGCGTTCCCATCCCTCTCCAGGCGCTGGTAATTCCGCCATGCGATGGACAGGTGCTCTGCCGTCTGCACCTGGGTCAGACCGCGCTCCTTCCGCAGGCGCCTCAGCCGTTCATTGAATATCATTTGTACCCGCCTCCATTGATGGATATCGTATCTCTTCCTCCCGCTGCATCGTTTCTCCCGGCGGGCGCGCGCACCCTGCGCGGGGGCTCTTCAGGGCGGGACCTCTTTGGGATGCCCGAGGTCAGGGCCGCTCCCGCCTGTCCTTTTTGGGACCGCGGCGCTCCTCGTCCTCCTCATAGGCCTTGATGATCCGCTGGACCAGCACGTGGCGGACCACGTCGCTCTCCGTCAGGCGGCAGATGGAGATGTCCTCCACCCCCTTGAGCACCCGCATAGCCTCCCGCAGGCCGGAGACCTTGTCCGCGGGCAGGTCGATCTGGGTGATGTCGCCGGTGATGACGATCTTGGAGCCGAAGCCCAGGCGGGTGAGGAACATCTTCATCTGTTCCCGGGAGGTGTTCTGGGCCTCGTCCAGGATGATGAAGCTGTCGTCCAGGGTGCGGCCCCGCATATAGGCCAGGGGGGCCACCTCGATGTTCCCCCGCTCCAGATACTTGTTGTAGGTCTCCGCGCCCAGCATGTCGAACAGGGCGTCGTACAGGGGCCGCAGATAGGGGTCCACCTTGGACTGGAGATCCCCAGGCAGGAAGCCCAGCCGCTCACCCGCCTCCACTGCGGGGCGGGTGAGGATGATGCGGTTGACCTCCTTGGCCCGGAAGGCGGCCACCGCCGCCGCCACCGCCAGATAGGTCTTGCCGGTGCCGGCGGGGCCGATGCCCAGGGTGACCACGTTCTTCTTGATGGCCTCCACATACTTCTTCTGTCCCAGGGTCTTGGCCTTGATGGGCCGCCCCTTGGCGGTGACGCACAGCACGTCCCCCGCCAGCTGGCTGATCTGGCTCTCGTTGCCGCTGCGGACCAGCTGGATGATATAGCGCACGTTCTGCTCGTTGATGGCCTCCCCCCGGGAGGAGAGGGACATGAGGGCCTCGATGGCCTTGACCGCGTACATCACGTTTTCCGCGTTCTCGCCGCTCACCTTCAGCATTGAGTCCCGGCTCACCACCGAGACCTCCATCTCGCCCTCAATGATACGGATGTTCTCGTCAAAGGAGCCGAACACGTTGATGGTCTCCTCCAGCCGCTCCAGGCTGATGCTCTGTTCTGTCATTTGCAGGAAATCTCCTTACTTGTTATGGTTGTTCCGGGGCGCTGTCTCCGGCGCCCGGTGCCGCGGGCACCTCCCGGCCGATCTCCTCCCGGCACTCGGCGGTGAGGGTGACCTCCAGCCAGCTGTCCGCCGCCCGGGCGGTGTAGTAGGTGGAGACCACCCGGCCCTCCTCCCCGATCTGCTCCTTCAGCTGCGCCAGCAGGCGCTCCTCCAGCAGAGTCTGGGCGGCGGTGCGGTCCACCTCCGTCTGGACGGGCTCATAGGCCCGGTACTGCTCCACTGTCCAGGACAGGGGGAGCGTGAGCCCGCCGGGCAGCCCGGCCTGGTACACTGTACTTATTTTATCATACCAGGGCCAGGAAATGCCAGCGTTTTGATAAAATTCCACGGGATATCCCAGGACCGTCAGGGTAAAGCGGCTTTTTTCCTCTCCTGTGTACGCCTTGACCTGGGCGGTGAGCGGGATGGACGCGGTGAGGGTGCGCCAGGTCCTGGCCTCCACCCGGCCCCGGGCGTGGGTCTGGTAGTAGCGCACCGGCTGGTCGCTGTACATGGGGGGCTCCATGCTCACCGTGCCGCTGATGAGGATCTCCCCCTCCGTCACTGTGTCCCCCTCCTTCACCGCCGCCTCCCCGTCCATGGTCTCCACCCGGGTCACGATGCCGTCCGCCTTTGAGACCACGTGGTAGTGGCCCTCCTCCTGGGTCAGCTCGGGGGGCTGGACCGCCTCCCGCACCTGCACCTCCAGCCGGGTGCCGTGGAGGTTCAGGGACATCCAGGACAGCTCATCCAGGGACAGCAGGGCCTCCTCGGCGATCTGCCGCCGCTCCAGGGCCGGACCGTATGCCCCGGGCCGCACCCCCAGCCGCCGCAGCTCGCTGAGGATCACCCCAGTGGGGACGGTCTCGTTCCCTGTCACCTGGATGGTGAGCACGAAGCTGGACAGGATGCACACCGCTGCCAGGGACAGTGCGAACCCCGCCAGAAAGGCATACCGGGTGCGGAAGCGGGCCAGAAAGGCGGGCAGGCCCCGGCTCCCCTCCGTCTCCACGGTGCAGCCCACCCGCTCCGCCAGCTTCCACAGCTGCTTCCGGTCCTCCTGCCGCACCGTCATGGACAGGGTGTGCCCATCCCGCCACTCCAGGGCCCAGAAGGAGATCCCATTCTGGGCGCACACGTTCATCAGGCGCTCCGGGAAGGGCCCCCGGGCCACCACCCGCAGCTCCCCCCGCAGCCGGTTCACGATCCACTGCACGCGCGTTCCCTCCCCTCAGGCCAGCTGGATGCCGGCGATGCGGCCGGTGATGAGCAGCTCCAGCCCGGTCATGGCCCGCAGCTCCAGCCCCTGGCCGGTGATCTGGATGACGAAGGCCCCGCCGCTGACGTGGATCTCCTCCGTTCCGTAGGCCAGGATGCCCCGGTGGTTCTCGATCCGCAGCTCCCGGTCCCCTACCAGCTCCACCTTGGGCAGTCCGGCCAGGGCGTCCGCAGGCAGATCGAACAGCTCTGCCGTCTTTTCCAAAAGCCCCTCCCGGCGCGGTTTTTTCTCCATGGCGCATCACCTCTGCTTATGTGTATGAGGGAGGATGGGAAAAGTTGTACCCGATTTTTCCGCGCCGGCCCCGCCCCAGCAGGGCGGGCAGTCCCGGACAGGAACAGCCGCCGCCCGGAAACCGGGCGGCGGCTGTCCTCAGCAGTCCCACGGGGCTGCTGGCCGTCTTTTTCTCTCTGTTCATGGGAGCGGCGGCGCGGGATGGGCGGCCAGAGCGCCGCCTCACGCCTCCCTTCGTATCTCCGGCTCCTCCGGGCCGCCCTTGCCCCGCTCCTCCCCATTCAGCTTTCCCTCCGCCCACAGGCAGAACAGGTCAAGGATCAGCGTCACCGCCAGCAGGAGGACGGACACCCAGGCCACCGCTCCGCTGGTGTCCATCAGGGCGGACCAGTCCTGGAGCTCCACCAGATGCTTGTTGTAGAGGACCTGCAAAAACAGGGCCCCGGCGCAGGCCGCCATGCTGAGGAGACAGGCCAGCCCTGCCCGGTCCCCGCCCGGCTTTCTCCGGGAGAAATACACCGCTGGGATGCCCCAGGCGGTCAGGCCCAGCAGCAGGCTCCCCAAGTTCATCCATCCGTCCCCCACGTCATTCGTCCTTTCTGTGTCCTGGCGCTTTTGTCCTTCCATAGGTCTCCCCCAAAGGGGCGGCCGTTTCTTCGGGGCCCGTTTTTCTCCGCAGGGTCCAATTCCCTCATCGGGCCCTGTGCACCGCCCTCCGGCCTCTGTGTAGGGCGGGGCCTGCCCCTAGAATGACCCAGAAGGGTCCCGCCCGGTGGCTGTGGCGCGGAAGGAAGACCCCTCATCCGTCACGGCATCCGCCGCGCCACCTTCCCCTCCCAGGGGGGAAGGCTTTGGACTGGGGACACGGCAGCGCCGCACCACCCTTCCCCCGAGGGACAACTTTGGGGGCAGTTTCCCAAAGTCATCCCTGCGGGATGCCTTCGGTCTTTGCGTAGGGGCGGGGCCTGCCCCTACGTCCCATTGGACCGGTCCGGCGGAAGGCGCCCCCTCCGGTCAGCCGGCGTCTTCAAACTCCACCCGGATCACTTCCCCGTCCCGGAACTGGAGCACCATGACCTCCTCCCGGCCGCTGTTCTCCCGGCCCGCGCCGATGTAGTAGCCGTCCCGGTACATCCCCACCTCCGGGTCCTCCCGGGTATAGGGGTGCTCCCCCAGCAGGGCCTGCACCTCCGCCAGGTCCATGCCCTCCAGCCCGTCGTACTGCTCCAGCAGGCTGTCTACCAGCACGCCCCGGTCATCCAGCTCCTCCCACCGGGCCTGGGTGAAGGTCTCCGGCTCATAGACCGGCTGGGGCAGCATGCGGCTCGCCCACAGCCACACCACCGCCGCCGCGGCCGCCAGTATGACCAGGACCACGGGGACGGTCAGCACTGCCGTCAGCCCCAGTTCCAGAGCCCGGCCCGCCGCCCTCTTCATTTCCGCTGCGTTCATCGCTGTGTTCCTCCTCTCTTTTTATGAGACCCGCCAACAGGCCAGGGGCTCTCCATGCACGAACAAATTTACATAACGCCATCCCACCTGGTGGAGCAGATCCGCATCCCGGACCACCAGGGTCTCTCCCGCCAGGCGGACCACCTGTTCTCTCCCGCCGCTTCCCACAAGCCCCGCTCCGGCGCAGGCGGCCGCCCCCAGCAGGGCTGCCGCACAGCCCAGGACGCACACCGCTGTCACCCAGTCTTTCCCCAGGCAGAGCGCCCCCAGGCCCCGGATGGTCCCTGCCAGCAGGAGGACAGCCAGCCCGCCCCCGGTCAGAGACAGGGCGGTCTGGACCCACCCCCGCCAGAAGAGCCCCCGTTCTTCCAGCAGGGCACCGCCCCCATACTGGAGGACCAGCACACAGCCCAGCGCCGCGGCCAGGATGGCCAGCCGCCTCTGCCCTGGGGCTCTCAGATACAGGCAGGCCCCCAGCGCCGTCAGGGACAGCACCCCCAGGGCCGCCCCCAGTCCGGAGGCGGTAAAAAAGCTGAGCCAGCTCACAGTGTCCATCCCCGTCACCTCCCGGGCCCCAGCTCCTCCCCCCGGAGGAGCCAGCTTTCATATCGGCAGACCCTGGGGCACTGATGGCTCCCCCGGTCGATCCCCCTGTACTCCGCCACCACGGTCTGTCCCTCCCACTCGCTGACTCGGTCATAATCCCGCAGGAAAAAGACGAACAGGAGAAGGAAGAGCGCCAGCGCCAGCAGGGCCGCGCCGCCGGCCAGACCCAGGACGATCTCCGGCCAGCGCCCCCGGACCCGGGGGCGCTCCCCCAGGACCTGGAGCCCATACCAGATCCCCTGGAAGAGGAGGACGCACAGTGCCAGCACCATCAGGTTTCGGACCCAGCACCGCCAGCCCAGGCCGGCCAGCGCCAGCAGGAAGCCGCCCCCGTACCGGACTGTCAGGACCGCCGCCGCCCCCGCCAGGGCCCGGACCATCCGCCGCCGCTCCACTGTCTCAGTCCTCCCACACATAGACCTGCTCCCCGTGGACGAACCAGTTTACATAACGGTATCCAGTCTCCCGGAAAATGCCGCTGTACTCCGCCACCACGGTCTGCCCCTCCCACTCCCTGACCCGATCCCTCCACAGCCCCAGCATGGACAGCAGCCCAAGACAGGCCGCCAGCACCAGCACAGTCAGATAGGAGCAGATCCTGCCCAGGCTCTCTGCCCCTGGGAGCAGCGTATGCAGCTCCCGGGGCAGGAGGAGGGCCAGCGCAGCCGCGGCGATGGCAGCTGCCGCCACCAGTCCGCCGGACACCCACCGCCGCCAGCCCAGGCCCGCCGTCTCCAGCAGGGCGCCGCCCCCCAGCCAGACCGCCAGCAGGAGCAGGACGGCCCCGGCCAGAAGGGCCAGCCTTCGGCGCGCCCGGCCCCGCCCCAGAAGCAGACACTGGCACAGCATGCACAACTCCCCCGCCATGGTCAGGGGCATCAGGATCAAAAGCAGCATCACCACAGGCATGTGTTTCCTCCAGAGTTTACCATATTATAGTTTATGTTACCTTGAAGCGCACACCGGGCCGCCCTGTGGGACGGTCAGAACCGCATCTCAAAGCAGAACCACCCGGGCTCCAGCCTGCGCACAAAGCAGCGGTTGTCGCCCCCCGCCTCTCTCCAGAGCCAGCCGCCGTCCCAGGGCTCCCAGCCCGACAGCGCCGCCCCCTGGAAGCCTGTCAGGACGTCTGAGGGCACATGGCTGATCCCCCAATAGCTGGTGGAGGGGCCCACCCCCCAGCCTCCGCAGAGGAACTCCACGGTCTGGACCCGCCCCTCCCCCGCCGGGTAGAGGGTGACCTCCGTCACGCCCCGGGGCAGCTCCGCCGGCCCATTCCCCGCCAGCAGCTCC
Organism: Lawsonibacter asaccharolyticus; assembly: GCA_003112755.1. Lineage (NCBI taxonomy): Bacteria > Bacillati > Bacillota > Clostridia > Eubacteriales > Oscillospiraceae > Lawsonibacter > Lawsonibacter asaccharolyticus. The sequence continues at coordinate 3,432,815 of BFBT01000001.1, forward strand.
GCCGCCGCCCAGTCGAACTCCTCCCGCCCGGCCCGGAAGAGGGCCTCCGCCCGTTCCGCCGGAGGGTCCCCGGCGGCCAGGCCCACCAGGGCCAGGCAGAGCAGCGAGGCGGCCAGCAGAAAGGCCAGCGCCCTCTTTTCCCTCCGCTCCATCCCGCTCTCCCTCCTCAGGTGTCAAATTCCAGATAGGACAGGGTGGCGGCGGCGCTGTCGTACACCGCCAGGGTGTAGTTGAATGAGGATCGCTGGAACATGCTGCCCTCCCGGTCCTCCTGCCGGTCCAGCAGATACCACCATCCGCGCTCCGGCACCGTCCAGCCCGCCAGCTCCGCCGCCCCGCCCCGGTAGAGGAAGGACTCCATCTTGTCGTCCATGGGGAAGGGGTTCCACCTGCCCGAGGGATGGTGGGACACCGCCTCCTCCACCCGGGCCCCGTCCTCCGGGGAGAAGGTCAGCTCCGTGTGGAGCAGGCCGTCCCCGTGGAAGCCGCCGTGGTCGTCATAGGTGTCCGTTGTCTGGGCCGAGGGGAGCTCCAGCTCCAGCTCCCGGGCCACATAGTCCCCCGGGCCGGGCCTCCAGATGGCGCTCCACAGCATCAGAAGGACCAGCAGAATGGGCAGCGCCTTCATCGGTCTCCCTCCTCCGGCACGAATTCCAGAATATCCCCGGGCTGGCAGTCCAGGGCGGCGCAGATGGCCTCCAGAGTGGAAAAGCGGATAGCCCTCGCCTTGTTGTTCTTCAGGATGGACAGGTTGGCCATGGTGATGTCCACTTTCTGGGCCAGCTCCCCCAGGGACATCTTGCACCTGGCCATCATCACGTCCAGGTTGACTACGATCTTCATGCTCCGCCCCCTCAGATGGTCAGGTCCTGGTCCTCTTTCAGCTCCGCCGCCTGGCGGAACAGGGCAGACATCACCAGGAAAAGCAGGCCCGCCATCAGCGACACCGGAATGAACAAGGCTGTGAAGGTGAACAGCGGGGCTGCGCTCCTCAGCCGTAGGAACCACACCGCCATCCGCACTGCCGCCAGCAGGGCGATGCCCCAGCAGCTGGCCGCCGCCCGCTTCATGGACCGGGCATTGGACCGCTGAAAGGGAGTCTGGACGATGATCGTGGACAGGATGCACCGGGCCTGCCACAGGAGCACGGCGGTACAGATGCCGCAGCCCAGGAAAAAGGCCGCGCTCCACCACACCTCCGGCCCGTACCCCGACCAGTCGCCTCCCAGCATGGCCAGGGGCCGCACCACCAGGATCTCCCATGCGGGCACACCAGCCCCCAGCAGGGAGCGCATGGTCCCCATCAGGGAGCTGATGCTGGGGTGTCCCATCCCCATCCCCTTATAGGCCATCATGGTATAGCCCGGCACCAGAGGCAGGACCAGCAGATTGAAGACAAATACCGCCAGCACCATCCCATACAGGACCTTGGCCATGCGGACGACCACGTTGTGTTCCATGAGCGCGGCTCCCTCCTTTGTAATTGCCCATATCCTACCACCTCAAAACACGATTGTCAATATATTTTTATTGTTTTTCGATAAATTCAAAGGGAAAAGAAACCTCCGGACGGGGGAGTCCGGAGACGCATCCCTTAAAAAACCGCTCTCTCTTTCTCTCACCAGCGCACGCGGCGCCACACTGACTGTTCCTATTACAGAGATAACTGTTTCTTTTCCATTACTATCTCTGTTACTGTTACGGGGCCCTATTTGCACGGGATCGTACAACCAGAGCCCCCCGCCGCGCCGGGGTGAGGGGGCCGTCATCCCGCCAGTGCCCCGCCATAGCGCCGCAGCTCCTTCCGCCGCTGCCGCCAGTCCGGCATCAGCCGGTCCATCAGCCCGTAAAAGCCCGGCCCGTGGTCCGGGTGGACAAAGTGGACCAGCTCATGGAGGGCCACATAGTCCCGCAGGGTCTCCGGGCAGCGGGCCAGGGCGGTGTTCAGGGTGATGTAGCCCTGCCGCCAGTGGCAGTTGCCCCACTGGCTCTTCATACGGCGCAGCCTCAGCTCCGGCCAGGCCACCCCAAGGGGCTGCACCAGAGGATAGACCCGGTCCAGCGCCTCCCCCAGCAGCCGCAGGCACTCCCGCCGGGCGGGCTCCGGCGGCAGCTCCGGCCCCGGGGCCCACTGCCGCTCCAGCGCCTGGATGATCCACCGGCATTTGGCCCGGACCATGGCGTCCGCCTCCTCTGCCGGGCAGCCCAGCGGCATCGACAGGCTCACCTGACCGTTCCGCACCCGGAGGTTGAGGTTTTTCACCCGCTTTCGGGTGAGCAGATAGGAGATGGGCCCCGCCGGAGTGTCCGTGATCCGCAGCTGCTCCATCCTGTTCCGCCCCCTCTCTGTACCCGGTCTTTCCATGGAGGATAACAGAATTTTGGAGAAAATGCAAGGGCGGTGAGTGCCTCAGCTCCGCCCGGTGTGCTCCCCCCATACCGCTCTCCCGGCGGCCGGTTCGGGTCGTACAACGGCGCCCCTCTCCTCAGCCCCTGTGCAGGGCGGCATATGCTGTGCCGGATGAGGAGGGCAATCGCCCCAGAAGGCCGGGCGGGTCTGGGCCTCGCCCCTGCACAGGGGCCGGGAGGGGTGCGCACCATACAGGGCCCGAAGCCACGGCACACGGCCCGTGGGCCGGCATTTCTCCCCAAACAAAGGTCGCGGGCGGCCTGACAGCCGCCCGCTTCTCCCATTTTATTTTCCCTGCTGGGCCCGCCAGAGGGCCTGGACCTGCGCCGTTCCCGCCGTGTACCATCCGGGCTCCTCCGCCGTCTCCACGGTTCCCGGCTCCGGCACCACGCTGCTCAGCACACCGGCGCCGCCGCCGCTGCCGTCCGGGGCTTTCAGCCCTTCAAACCAGCCGTAGTCCTCCGGGGTGCCCCCCACCAGGAAATAGTGGAGCACCCCCTCCCCGTCGGTGTAGGTGTGGACGTAGGGGGTGTCCTCGTCCACCAGATCGGTGATATCGGTCCGCTCGCCGCCGGCCACGAACCACAGCCGTCCCGCTTCCAGAGAGACCACCAGCGGCTCCCCCTCTTCTCCCTTCCCGTCCGACATGGTGACGGACCCATAGCCCTCTCCGATGGTCACCTGGCCTCCGGAGGCCATCTGATAGATCCTCTCTCCCCAGGTCCAGGCCACCAGGCCCAGGCAGGCCGCCGCGGCCACGGCCGCGATCACGGCCCGGCGGAGCTTCCGTCTTCTCCGTCCGGCCACCTGTCCCAGCACCCGCTGGCGCACCCGCTCCCCATCCACCAGTCCCGGCTGGGGGACAGGCTCACTCTCCTGATCCTGATACTCGTTCATCAGGCTTGAGATCTTCAGCTTCTTCAACACAAAACCCCGCTTTCCGCAAATGTTCCTTCAGCTTCTCCCGGCCCCGGCGGAGCCGGGTCTTGGCGGTGGACGGGTTGAGCCCCATCTCCTCCGCCGCCCGGGCCACCGTCTGGCCGTAGTAGTAGTGCCGGACGAAGAGCTCCCGGTCCGGCCTCTCCAGCTCTCCCAGGGCCCGCCGGACCAGCTCCGCCTGCTCCCGCTCCTCCAGCAGGCGCTGGGGGCCGTCCTCCGCCAGACAGAGCACGTCCTCCTCCAGCGCCAGGACCTCCCGGCTGGCCCGCAGGCGGTTCAGCGCCCGGTTCCGGGCCACCTTTCCCAGCCAGCCCCGGATCTGCTCCGGGCGCAGCGCCTTCCGGTGCTCCCAGGCCGACAGGAACACGTCCGCTGTCAGCTCCTCCCAGTCCTGGGGCCGGCCGGGCAGCACCCGGGCGGCCACCGCGGCCACATAGGGGGTATAGCGGCTCATCAGCTCCTCCAGCCCCCGGGGGTCCCCCCGGCGCAGGGCCCGCCACATCTCCTGTTCCTGAATGGGTGTCACATCCTTTCCCTGAAACGCGTTTCACCCCTATAAACACAGAAGACGGGCTTTTGGTTTCAATTTGCGGCGTATTTGTCTGAATCTTGCCTACCAGCGGTCGTCCACCTTCTCCGCGAAGCCCAGAAGCTCCTTCAGCCGGACCGCCGTGCCGTCGTCCAGCACCGCGGTGCCGGTGAAGCTGCCGAATACCTGGTGCTGGCCGGACCGCACCACGCCGGCACTGGGGCAGGCCGCCCGGTCCAGGATGGGGCGGAACTTCATCCGAAAGCGCCGGTCGTCGCTGTCGAAGGTCCAGGGGGCCAGGTAGTGCTCCCGTCCGTTCTTCCGTGGGATATGGAAGGTCACCTGGGAGAGCTTGTGGAGTTTCCCGCCATAAAACAGGGCGTTCTCCGTGGCGGCGGAGGTGTCCCCGAAGCCGTATCCGATGTTGAAGCCGAATGGGACCCCGTCCACCATGCCGGAGGCGGAGCCCCAGTACCAGGTGCCGCGGCAGGTCCACACCCCTCTGCCCCAGTCCAGCACCGCGAAGGAGTCCTCCGGGTCAAAGACATACTCCCGGTCCCCCAGAGTGACCTTTCCCTGGGCCCGCATGCAGTTGATCTTCTGGTTGAAATAGAACTGCCCCGGCTTTTCAAAGGGCGTGCACATCACGATGGACTCCTCCGGCTCCTGGGTGAGCAGGATCTGGGCGTCCAGCGCCTGCCCGTCCCGGAAGCGGTCCATATGGGCGTGGAGGGTGCGCCCCTCTCCCTCATGCTGGAACAGCAGGCCGTAGCCCCGCCCGGCCCTGGCGCAGCTGCCCCGGAGAGAGCTCTGGGGCAGCCCTGTCCCGCCCAGAGGCATGAGCCGCATGGGGCTGCGGGTCACCTGCCATCCCTCCCAGAGGTCGATCAGGGAGATGGAGTCCATCCCCATGTAGCGGTTGTCCGAAATGGTGAGGGCTAGGGCGCACTGGCGGTTCATCACCAGATAGCAGTCCCTCTCCTTCAGACGGAGAGGGCCGCCCCTCACCTTGGAGCGGTCGTACACAGGCAGCAGCCTCCGGGCCCACCCCGGCTGGGTCAGCTCCCCCTGCTCGTCCAGCAGCGGGATGGCCTGTGTGATCTCATGCTGCATCAGTCGTGCCTCCTTTCCGCCGGAGTCCCGCCGGCGTTCCACAGGGCTATTTTACCATCGATCTCAGGGAAAAGGAAGGGCCAACGGGGGCCGCACATCCGTGCGGCCCCCGTTGGAGACTCTCGAAAAAGGCACAAGTGCCTTTTTCGAGAAGAGGCTGCATGGCGTGTGGGACTCGATTTCATGCGAAATAGTCGCCCCGCCCGCCATGAGAAGTGTCATTTCCGAGGCTCATGTCCTCGGAAATGACGGATTTAAATTGAATTCCGTCGCCTGCGGGCGACGGAACTCTGCGAGGCTTCACGTGGGAGGGGGTTTTCGACAAGCTGCAGCGGGGGCCGCACATCCGTGCGGCCCCCGCTGGTCTTACCGGTACCGGGACAGGTCCAGCTGTTCCACCTCCGGCCCCTGCTGGAAATAATCCTGGTCCATATACAGTCCGAACATCCCGATCAGCGCCTCCAGGCACGGGGTCTCCACCCCCAGCTTCCGGCCCAGGCGCACATAGGGCACCAGGCCATAGGGCAGGTCCTCCGTAAGATACCGGTGGTCCAGGGTCCTGGGGCCCTTGGTGACGGAATAGGCCGGCGTGTTGTGCAGCACATTGTACAGGCTCTCCTGGGGCTCCGGCCAGAAGGAATTGAGCATCTCCAGCTCTGTGGGGGCGGACACGCCGCAGGCGCGGACCACCGCCACCCGCTCCCTGTCGATCTTCTCCATAAAGCGGGCCACCCTGGGGGTCACTCCTGTCCCGAAGAGCAGGAAGTCCTCCCCGTTCTCCATCCGGGTGATGTTGAACAGGGCCAGCGGCCCGTGGGAGATGGGGTTGGAGTTGTTCAGCGAGGTCTCCAGCACATTGGCCGCAGGGCACAGCTGAGGGAATACAGGGGCGAGCCGCTCCAGCACCCCGGCGGTATCCCCCGGCCTGACGCATGCCAGTCCCATGCTCTTTTTGACGGTCTTCAGATAGACCGCGTCCGGCGCGGGGGAGCTGCACAGGATCAGCTGTCCCCCCGTCTCCCCGATGGGGCAGCCCTTCCGCTCCGCCTCCGCTCCCAGCTCCATATCAAATTCCACCGCGCCCCAGCAGCAGTTGGTCACCAGGATGATCTGCCCCGGCCGCAGCACGCCCCCCAGCCCCGCCGCCAGCGGGCGGTGTCCCGCCGCCACCGTGCACACCAGGATCACGTCGCTGTCCCCGCAGTCCTCCAGCTGTGTGGTCACCGGGACAGGGAAGCGCCCCTCCACCACGCCGGTGGCGGAGATCCCCCGGGCCTGGATGGGCGCCAGCCGCTCCTGGCTCCGGTCATAGAGAAGGACCTGATGCCCCCCGTGGGACAAAAATGCGCTGTACGCCTTTCCGGTATTTCCCGCTCCCAAAATCGCAAACTTCATATTCTGCTTCCCCTACCTTTGAAAGTTTGTTCTATTAGAGCATAAAGCGGGGAATTTTTCAACTCCTCTCTTTCCGTGCATCTCCCCATCTTTGTGCGGAATATCCAAGATCTCACCCCCCGGGCCGCCTTATCCAGGCATATTCCCTCATGTTTTCCAGCCCCGGCCCCGGCTGAGAGCCTGACCGCAAACACGGGATGCAGAAGCATACAAAATTTATCCGCCGGTTTTAGACATTTTTTGCAGCTCCCCGGGCCGCTCTGGGGGAAAAACCTATGGCTTCCTCAATGTCACAACCAATTGCTTGTTGATTTTTTCATTTTTCTGTTAGACTTAGTTTTTATGTCCCGTTATAATTGGCATTGTGTTAGGGCAGGAAGGCCAAAATCTGCCCTAGTGGGGCCCACCAAGCCGTTGGCGCCGGTTTTCCGGCAGGAGAGAAGCTGCCTGTGCCAGATCCACGTTCCGGTACAGGCCATCAAAAAAGTGAAAATTGGGGAGGTCTTGAGGTTTTATGGGAGAGAAGAAAAAGGTCAGCGTGCTGGAGCGATTCCTGCACCGTGTGGAGGTCATGGGAAATAAAATTCCAAATCCCATGTTGCTCTTCATCTACTTATGTATTGCTGTTATCGCAATCTCCGCAGTCTGTTCCATTTTTCATGTCAGCGCAGTCAACCCAGTCACAGGTGAACTGGTAGAAGTAGTCAATCTGTTCAGCAAGGATGGATTTGTCCGTATGCTGACTACTTTTGTGACCAACTTCACCGGCACCTCCGCTCTGGGTCTGACCCTGACCTGTATGCTGGGTGTGGGCGTGGCTGAGGCCTCAGGGCTCTTCCACGTCGCATTAAGAGGATTGGCAAAAGCCAAAGGCTCCGACCTAAAGGTCATCGCGATCTTCTGTTTTGTGTGTGTGATGGCAGATTGTACCGGCGGTGCGGGCTTCGTTGTTATGCCTCCTTTGGGTGCCCTGATCTGGGCGGCCATGGGCCGCAACCCCATGGCCGGCATGTTGGCAGCTTATGCCTCTGTGTCCGGCGCGTTCGCCTCCAACCTGATGATCACATCTATGGATGTGGTCAACATGGGATACACAGAAGCGGCAGCAAAGCTTTTGATCCCCGACATTTCCCTGAGTCCCTCCATGAACTGGTATTTCTCCGCGGTCTCCGTGGTATTCCTTACTTTCTTCTCCACCTTGATCACTGTCAAGGTCGTGGAGCCCCGCATGGGCCGCTATACTGGAGATTATGTAGAGCAGGCGGATGATCCCACTCCTCTGGACAACAAAGGGCTGAAGGCAGCTTTGATTGCCTTCCTGGCCTATATCGCCCTGATCGTGGTCCTGTGCGTCACCGGTGTGTTGGCGGACGAGACCGGCTCTCTGCTCAACTCCAAGGCGCCTCTGATGAGCGGAATGACCGTGCTCATCGCCCTGATGTTCGCCATCCCTGGCATCGCCTTCGGCTACGCCTCCGGCCGCTTCAAAAAGTTTGATGACGTAGCCGCAGCCATGACCTCTGCCATGGCGGGAATGGCCGGATACATTGCTCTGTTCTATTTCATCGCCCAGTTCCTGAAATATTTTGACTGGTCCAACCTCGGCTTGATCCTGGCCATCAAGGGCGCCGGTGCCCTGGAGGCCTCCGGGCTGCCCATCTGGCTGATCCTGGTCATCTTTGTCATCATGTGCGGTGCCCTGAACCTATTCATCGGCTCCGCCTCCACCAAGTGGTCCATCCTGGCCAGCGTGTTCGTGCCCATGTTCATGCTGATGGGCTACTCCCCCGCCCTGATCCAGATGGCCTACCGCATCGGCGACGCCTTCACCAACCCCATCTGCCCCACCTTCGCCTACTTCGGCATGCTGCTGGCCCTGGCTCAGAAGTATGACAAGAAGGCCGGCTTCGGCACCCTGATGTCCAACATGATGCCTTATGTCATCGCGTTCTTCCTGTTCATGGTAGTGGAACTGCTGGTCTGGTTCTTCTTCGGCCTGCCGCTGGGCCCCAACAGCTCCGTATTTTTCTCCATGTAATATTTTTGTTTCGTTTACTGTCCAATTTTAATCTTATCAGGAGGTCATCTATGAATGTTTTAGACGAAAAGCGCTCCAGCCCGGAGCTGCGCGGCTATGTCAAGGAGCGCATCCGGAAGATGCAGGACGTCATGGCCCGCAAAGGGGTGGATGTCACCATCCTCATGCGCCCCGAGAACGTGTTCTACTTCAGCAACTTCAACCCCATCCTCATCAGCCACGTCCCCTACTTCATCCTCACCCGGGATGACGCCTTTCTGCTGGTCCACTGCATCCGCCACGACCACGCCGTCAATGAGGGCGCGGTGGACAAGGTCCTGTGCTACGGCAAGTGGGGCGCCACCCAGGCCGTGGCCATGGACGCCATGGACGCCATGCGGGAGCTTCTGGGCGGCGGCCCCCTCACCGTGGGCGTGGAGGGCGACTACGCCAGCATGAACTTCCTGGACCGCCTGAAGACGAAGCTCCAGGTCAAGGGCTATGTGGATATCGCCCAGGACGCTGTGGACCTGCGGCTCATCAAGGACCCCCACGAGATCAAGATGTGCCGTATCTCCGGCGAGCTGGTGGACCTGGGTGTCACCCGGGCCATCGAGGCCCTGGAGGGCGGCGCCAGCGAGGCTCAGGCCGCCACTGAGGGACAGTACGCCATGCGCAACCGCTGGCATGAGAAGTATCAGCAGTACGAGGTGTCCGGCTTCTCCAACTCGGAGACCGCCGACATCGACACCTTCGTGGTCTGGTGCATGTCCAACGAGCGGCTCAACTACGGCTGTGACTGCCCCACCGGCTACGTCCCCATGCCCGGCGACCTGACCATGCCCATGAGCTGGGCGCGGATCGCGGGCTACAACGTGGAGAACGAGCGCACCGTCATCGTGGGCCATGTGAACGAGGAGCGCACCCGGGCCTATGACGCCATGCTCCGGGCCCGGGACAACATCTTCCGCATGCTCCGCCCCGGCGCCATCTTCGAGGACCTGTACTTCGCCGCCATGAAGGAGTACGAGGACGCCGGCTTCGGCAGCATCCTCCCCGGCCGCTGCGGCCACGGGATGGGCCTGTCCACCCACGAGTTCCCCTCCGTCACCAAGGGCAACAAGGCCCCCCTGGCTCCCGGCATGATCCTCACGGTGGAGCCCGGCCTGATGAGCGCAGAGCTGGGCGCGGTGCGCAACAGCGACACAGTGCTCATCACCGAGGACGGGTTCGAGTTTTTGACCAACTCCCCCCGGGACAAGATCATCATCAAAAAAGGCTGAACCTGACCGGCCCGCCTCTGCTGGAGGCGGGCCGGAGCTTGACGCAGGCGCACGAGAGCGCCATAAAAAAGGAGCTGTGATCTCATGACAAAAAAAGAACGCATCCAGGCCGCCATCCGCGGCGAGAAGCCGGACAAGATGCCCTACTCCTTCTGGACCCACATGCCGGGCACCGATCTGGACCCGGAGGCCATCTCCCAGAAGACCTATGAGTTCTACAAAAAATATGACTTCGACTTCGTCAAGACCATGAACAACGGCATGTACGCCATCGAGGACTTCGGCTGCACCGTGGACTACTCCGAGATCGTCAAGGGCGGCGTGGCCAAGGTGGTGAGCACCCCCATCTCCTGCGCCGCCGATTGGCGGAAGCTGACGGTCTGCCCCTGCACCCAGGGCAGCAACGCCCGGGAGCTGCGCCATCTGCAGCTGGTCCTGGAGAAGCTGAAGGGCGAGGAGGTCCCCGTCATCTTCACCGCCTTCACCCCCATCACCATCGCAGACAAGATCAGCGGCGGGAAGCTGATCTCCTACATCGAGGAGGGCCATGGCGACGATGTCAAGGCGGCGCTGGAGGTCATCACCGAGACCACCGCCCAGCTGGTGGCCGCGGCCATCGACATGGGGGCCGACGGGATCTTCCTGGCCTCCCAGATGAGCTCCTATGACAAGTGTACGGACCGCCAGTATCTGGAGTACGGCAAGCCCTACGACCTGCGGGTGCTGGAGGCCGCCGGGAAGGGCTGGATGAACACCATCCACTGCCACGGAGACCACATCATGTTCCACATCCTCAAGGATTACCCCGTCCAGGTCTTCAACTGGCACGCCTGGGAATCCCTGCCCGCCCTGGACGAGGCCTATGCCCTCACCGGCAAGTGCCTCATGGGCGGCCTGAGCCGGACCGACATCACCCAGCAGAACCGGGGCGCCATCCAGAACCAGATCTTCCAGTGCTTCAAGCTCCTGGGCGGGCGGCATCAGATCCTCACCCCGGGCTGCGTCATCCGCTACCCCCTGGACGACGACATGCTCTCCTTTATCGGGACGACTCGAAATGAAATTGAGGCGGTATTTGACCAGCGCTGACGCCGCTGTAAATTTCCCGGGCCAGGCTGATGAATTCCCGGCCCGCCCGGGTGAGCAGCTTGCTCTTCAGGCGGCAGACTGAGATCTGGAACCGGCCGATCCCGCTGGTATCCAGCAGGAAAATAGAGAGCCTGTCCAGCCCCTCCTGGCTGAACAGGGGGGTACTCCCGTGGCCGGAGAGCCGCTGGTCGGGTGACAGGAAGGTCAGAGGCAGCACACAGGCCCCCATCCCCTCCATGCACAGGGATGCCTCCGTGATCAGATTCTGGGTGGAGACCACCACTTCCGGCTCTATCCCGGCGTTCCGGCACAGGGTCTGAAAGACCCGGCCGTTCATGGTCTCCGGATGCTGCACCACAAAGGGCAGCTCCGCAAAGCGGTCCATGGACAGGGCGCCCTCCCCCAGCTTCCGGTCCAGATGGTGCTCTTTCATCAGCCGGTCAGGGACCAGCACCACGAACTTTTCCTCAAACAGCGGCGTCACCGCCAGCTCCTCCGTGTTTTCGGGCTGATAGCCGATGCACAGGTCGGCTGTGCCATCGTACAGCGCATCCGCGATGTTCCCGCTGACGGTCCCCTCCACCAGATGGAGCCGGATCTGGGGGAAGAGCTGATGAAAGGCGGACAGCAGGGGCGGCAGCATGATGGTCCCCCGGGTCACCGGGATGCCCACGGTCAGCTCGCCCTGCCGGAAGTTCTTGATGTCCTGGACCTCCCGGGCGTAGTCGTCCACCGAGCTCAGGATCTCCCGGGCATGCTTCTGCAAGGCCCGTCCCGCATCGGTCAGGGTCATGGGGATGCCCCGGTCAAACAGCCTGACCCCGTAATATTCCTCCAGCTTGGAGATGTGGCTGCTCAGGGCCTGCTGCGAGATGAACAGGCGCTTGGCTGCCCGGGTGAAGTTCAGCTCCTCCGCCGCCGCCGCGAAGCATTTCAGACTGGTCAGACTGAACATGGCCGTCTCCTCCAATCAAACAGTTGTCTATCTCTTGCTTATTTTATTCGATTTGCTTGTGCTTTACAAGTGTTCATTTTCAGATACCACCCCAGATAGGAGAGCGATACAGCATGGATCAAGCACTTTATCAGAATCACCTCGGCATCCTTCGGGAGGAATTGCTGGTGGCCCTGGGCTGCACCGAGCCCATCGCCATCGCCTATGCCGGCGCCAAGGCGCGGCAGCTGCTGGGCGTAATGCCAGAGCACTGCCGGGTCCGGTGCAGCGGCAACATCATCAAAAACGTGAAGGGCGTCATCGTCCCCAACTCCGGCGGTATGCGCGGCATCGACGTGGCGGCCACCCTGGGCATCGTGGGCGGAGACCCGGACCGGGAGCTGGCCGTGCTGGAGACCGTGACGCCGGCGGATATCCAGACCACCCAGGCACTGGTGAAGGAGGGCTTCTGCACCTGCGAGCTGGTGGAGGACGTGGACAACCTGTATATCGTGGTGGAGCTGGAGGGCGGCGGACACTCCGCCGAGATCGAGATCCAGGAGCACCACAACAACATCACCTACATGAAGAAGGACGGCACGGTCCTGCTGGACAGCCGCCCCGACCCCAGCTGCAAAAAACAGAGCGGCGGTCCGGACCGGATGCTCCTCAATGTGGCCAACATCCTGGAATTCGCGGACACGGTGAAAATAGAGGATGTGGAGGAGCTCATCGGCCGCCAGATCGACTATAACACCGCCATCTCTGACGAGGGTCTCAAGGGCAACTACGGTGTGGAGACCGGCCGCATCCTTATGGAGAACGCGGGGAATGCCAGCGGGCTGAACCGTGTCCGCCTCCAGGCCCGGGCCGCCGCCGCCGCAGGCAGCGACGCCCGGATGAGCGGATGCTCCCTGCCGGTAGTCATCAACAGCGGCAGCGGCAACCAGGGCATCACTGTGACCATGCCCATCGTCATCTATGGGCGGGCCTGGCAGGCGGACCGGGAGCTGATCCTCCGCGCCCTGGTGCTGGCCAATCTGATCAGCGTGCATCAGAAGAAGTACATCGGCAGCCTCAGCGCCTACTGCGGCGCCACCAGCGCCGCCACCGGGGCCGCCTGCGGCGTGGCCTATATGATGCTCCGCCAGAAGGGGGAGCAGGAGCGGATCTATCAGATCCTCTGCGACACCATCACCAACAGCATCGAGACCCTGGGCGGCATGGTGTGCGACGGGGCCAAGGCCAGCTGTGCGGCCAAGATCGGCCTGGCGGTGGAGAACGCCCTGATGGCCCTGGAGCTGAGCCTGGCAGGCAACGTCTTCCAGCCCGGCGAGGGCATGACCATGGAGGACCCGGAGGACACCATCGCGGCAGTGGGCCGCATGGGCCGGGTGGGTATGAAGAGCACCGACGTAGAGATCCTGAACATCATGCTGGGGAACTGAAGCTGTCCCCAGACGATACGCGGCCGGACGGGAGCATCCTGTCCGGCCGCGGTCTTATTCTCCCCGCTTTCTCCCACCCCCACCTTAGCGAGGACTCTTTCAACAGCCTGAGGCCGGGCGGCTTTCGCCGTCCGGCCCTTTTCTCTCACCGGTACGATTTCTCTTGCCGGTGCGCCGGAAAATACCTATAATAGAACACAAACAAGACCACTCTATTGCTGGAGGAAGCCTATGAAACAGATTTCCTGGTACCGCAGCATCCGCTTCCGCATCCCTGCTGTCATCGCTCTCGTCCTTCTGGTCCCCATCGTGGTCTTCTGGCACTATTCCATGGAGCTGACCCGAAAAAATATGCTGAGTCAAACGTCAAATCTGATCTATACCAACCTCTACGGGGCCTCTCTCCTGATGGATGATGTGATGGAGCAGGTCAGTGATTTCAGCCGGGAGATCAGTCAGGACCCCGGCTTTCTCTCTCTGATCTCCCAATACCAGCAGGCCGATGCCAGTTCTGACCAGCGCCAAAAAGCACGCAGCCAGCTCTCCCTGGCTCTGAGCCAGTATGTGGGCCAGCTGCGCACCCTGGATTCCATCTATCTCATGTTTCCTGAGACAGAGACAGTGGTCACCATGCTGCCCGGGCAGAAGGAGCTCTCCTTTTCCCACCACTATGCTCAGCAGCTGTACCAGATGTACTACGATGTTTTTGAGTCCCCCATCGTCTGGCACCTGCTCCCCTCCGCCGGCGGAGGCAGCCGGATGCTCTCCCATATCCGGCCGGTCTCAGGTCCTGCCCAGCAGGAAAAGTGCATCCTGATCTGCAATCTGAAGGACTCCGCCTGGCAGACCGCTCTTTCCGCTCTGGAGCTGTACTCCGGTTCTGTCTGGATCAGCAATTATGCAGGACAGGTGCTCCTCTCCTATGGGAGCACGCTTTCCACGTCCCAGAACATTGGCCAAGACAGCCGCTTTTCCCAGGCTTTTGCGCAAAACCGCCAGTATGGGACTTACTCCTACCAGGAGGATGGCACCGACTATCTGATCTCCTACTATAACGCCGTAGAGAGCGGATGGAAATATCTCTCCTGTGTCCCGGAAGATATCGTCCTCTCCGGCTCCGGCGGCGCTCGGGCCTTCTCTCTCCTTGCCCTGCTGTGCGGTGCCCTGGGCATCTCTCTGGGCAGTCTGATCCTGTACCGGTATGTGGTGAGGCCCATTTCCGCCCTTATGAGCCATCTGAGCGATATGGAGCAGGGCACACTCGCCCAGGCTCCAGTCCCGGTCCAGCGGGATGAGATCAGCCTGCTCTTCCACCGGTACAACCAAATGATCCAACGGCTGCAAAAGCTCATCGACGAGATCTATGTCCAGCAGCTGCTCCGAAAGCAGGCTGAGCTTTCGTTTCTCCAGTCCCAGATGGACGAGCACTTCCTGTACAATACTCTGAACACCATTTACAGCCAGGCCAGCCATGAACACGCGGACACTTCTGCCCGGATGATCCTGACCTTGTCCCGATATTTCCGGATCAGTCTCTCTCAGGGCAGCGACAAGCTCCCTCTGGACCAGCTGGCCGACCTGCTCCGCAGCTATCTCCAGCTCCAGCAGATGCTCTTCGGCCGCTCGCTTGTCTTTCAGATCCAGCGTTTCCCGGAGATGGAGCAGTTTGTGGCACTCAAATATCTCTTTCAGCCCATTGTGGAAAATTCCATCGTCCACGGTTTTGAAGAACGCCCCGCGCAGCACCGAATCGAGATCACATTTCAAAAAGAAGGCGACATGCTTTTCTTTCAGGTGGCCGACGACGGCATCGGGATCTCGCCCCAGGATCTGGGGCCCCTGCTGCGTCAGATCAATGGTGAGGGGCCCATCCAGGGGCGGAGCTTCGCTCTGCGCAATATCCATGAGCAGCTCTGCATTGCCTATGGGCCCCGGGATATCCACATAGAGAGCCGCCCCGGTGCGGGCACACGTGTTTTCTTTCGCATCCCTCTGGAAAGGAGAGAGCCCCATGTCTAACTATTCTTTATTAGTCGCTGATGACGAGGAGATCCCCCGCCGGCACATCCTGGAGGATATCTCCTGGGACACGCTGAACATCCGTCCCCTCTATCAGGCCTCCACCGGCTGGGAGGCCCTGGCCCTGCTTTTGAAACATCAGCCCGATATTCTCATCTTAGATATCCGAATGCCCGGCCTCAGCGGGCTTCAGCTCCTGGACGAGCTGGTCCTCCGGCACAGCTCTACAAAGGTCATCACATTGAGCGGTTACAGTGACTTTGAAGCGGCCAGGAAAATGCTTTCCAGCGGGATGGTGGTGGAATACCTGCTCAAACCCGCCTCCGAAGACGAGCTCTTTGAAGCTGTTTTCAAATGCATCGAGCGCATCGATCAGACCCGCGGCCCTGACGACCCGGTCCCTCTGGAAGAGCCCGGACCGGAACCTCCTTCTTTATCACGAGAACGCCCAGCCCCGCGGGAGCAAGGTCCTGCTCATCCAGCAGGTCAAGGAGTATCTTCAGGAAAACTACACCCAGCGCATCACCCTGAATTCCGCTGCCGCCCTGGTGTATCTCACCCCCACCTATCTCTCCAAGCTGTTTGCCGAGGTGGAAGGGATGGGATTTTCCGAATATCTTTCCGCTCTCCGCATCCAGCATGCCAAGGAGGCCCTTCTGGACTACCACAGGCGCATCTATGAGATCGCCGCCCAGGTCGGATATCAGGATGTGAAGCATTTTATGAAGGTCTTTAAAAAGCAGGTGGGGATGACCCCGCGGGAATACCGGGAGAGCCATCTGTTCTGAGGGAAGGCATAAAATAACACACCAAAATGAAAGATTGCCCCATTTACCCTGAAAAAGTTTCTGATACAATGTTGGTAGAGAGAGAAAGCAAACTTTTAAAGGGGGCGAATGGCCATATTACCAGAAAGGACCTCTCTGCCATGAGACCGCTGACACCGCTTTTTCTCACCCTCGCTCTCCTGCTCTGCTCCTGCCGGACGTCCCTTCCCCCATCCTCCTCGCCCGCCTCTCAGGAGGCGGATCAGGGATCATACCGGATCGGCGTCAGTTTTCCCACCACCAGCCTGCTCTTCCGCAGCGCTATGTTTCAGCTTCTGGAGGAGTTCGATCTCTCCGAGGGATCTGTGGAGCTGATCCTGTGCGATGGGGAAAACAGCCAGGAGAAACAGAATCAGGACCTGGTAAATCTGATCGATGATCCTGTGGACGGGATCATCCTCATCCCCTATACCATGGAGGGCCCCCTTCCCGCGATCCAGTATGCCAACGACCGCGGCATCCCGGTCCTCACCTTGGACAACCGGGTAGAGTCCTCCTCCCTCTCCCGCACCATCGGATATGTGGGGGCTGAGCACGTCACCATGGGGGAACAGGCCGCCCGGCTGCTCATCTCCGCTCTGGAGGAGCATTTTCCTGACGCCGCCCAGTGGAACGTGATCTACCTCACCGGCATTCCCAACTCCTCCGGCGCCGTAGACCGGGACAAGGGGATCACCCAGGTGCTCTCTCAGGAGCCCCGCATCCGTCTCCTGGGCACCTATAACGGGGAGTTCTCCCGCCTCAACGCTGAGAGCATCCTGGATGACTGCCTCAATGTTTACCCTGATCTCCATGGGGTCATCTGCCAAAATGACCTCATGGCCGAGGGCTGCTACCAGGCTCTGGTCCGCCGGGGGCTGGCCGGAGAGGTGGCTCTGGTGGGCATCGACGGCCAGCGTTCTGTGGTGGAGGAGATCGCCGCTGGCGGCATAGACGGCACTGTCATTCAATATCCCGATATGGCGCTGGAGGCCGTAGAAGAGATCTGCCGCTACCTGGACGGCGAGCCTCTGTCCTTCTCCAATTATCAGCAAACCGATATCATCACGCGGGAAAACGCCCAGTGGTATCTGGACCAGGATCTTCCCTGGTAGAGCCATTTCAAGATGAAGTCCTTCCAGCGGGCCCCTGGAAGATTTCATATCACCTTCCGGACCAGATTGAAAGGAGAATTACGATGAAAAAACTGACTGCGATCCTTCTGACCGGCGCCATTGCGGCGTCCCTCTCCGCCTGTTCCACTCAAGCCGAAGAGCCAGCCTCCCTGGGCATGGACCTGAGCCAGTACACGGTGGTCGACATCTCTCATCTTCAAGAAGCCGATATGCCGGCGGACCCCGCTCTCCAGCTCCCCCAGTCTGACTTCTTCGGCCGTATCGGCGTAGACGGCGGACTGCACAACCTGGAGGTCCTCAGCTATTGCGTCCACACTGGCACCCACATGGATGCTCCCTATCATGTCATCGAGACTGGCGGTGGGATCGACACCGTGGACCCCCTCATTCTGATCGGCCCCGCTTGTGTAGTAAAGCTGGATGTGCCCGCCGGCTCCTACGGCATCACAGTAGACGATGTCAAAGCCTGGGAGGAGGAGAACGGAGAGATCCAGTCCGGTGAGGCTGTCCTCTTCCATACCGGCCATGACGCCCTCTGGGAGACTGATCCCGACGAGTATATCACCAACTACCCCTATCTTCTCCCCGAGACTGCCCAATATATGGTGGACAAGGGAGTGCGCTATATCGCCATGGAGTCTATCTCTCCCGACACCACCACCACCGAGAGCCACCAGATCCTCCTGGGCAACGGCGTCGGCGTGGTAGAGAACGTGTGCAACTTGGGCGACATCGAGGCCGACCGCTGCTATACCATCGGCACCTTCCCCAACTCCCAGGGTGCCACCGGCGTCTGGACCCGGATCTTGGCACTCTATCCGTAAAACTTTGCAGTACAAATGCTGAAGGGCCGCCCCATCTGGAGCGGCCCTTCAGTTTGAGGAAAAAGTCCCTGGAGGACTTTTCCCTCAGCCGGCACCCCGATCCTTTTCCGCCCCGTCCAGGGCGGAAAAGCCCTCGCCTCGCTCTGCTCGCCGCCCCCTTGCGGAGCAAGGGCGGCGGGGGTTGGGATTTCCATTCGAGGCGGACTTCCGCCCCCTCGAACTCCCCCGCCCGATCCCAAAACATCTTCTCTGAAAAAAGGCTTTCAGCAAACTGAGCCGAAGGGCCGCCCCAGATGGAGCGGCCCTTCGGCTGATATAGAGGATTGAAGACAGGTAGCAAACAGGATGTCCCGATCAGGCGTCGTGGGACTTGGAGTGGCTGGGGGCGACGTACTGGCCGTTCTCCTTCTTGACCAGCTTGCCCTCCTTGACCAGCTCGTTGGGACTGTAAATGTCGTTGATGTTCCAGCAGCCGGGGGTGGGCACCACGATGTTCTCCATGGGGGCCTCCACCAGGAAGGGCTTGCCGGCCTTGTTGGCCTCGATGGCCTTCTCCAGGGCAGGCTTGAACTCGTCGGCGGAGGAGATGCAGATGGAGTCCACGCCGTAGGCCTTGGCCACGTCGGCCCAGCTGGGGGTGTAGCGCTCGCCGTTGGCGTCATAGAACACGGTGCCGAACTTGGTCTTGTAGTTGGCGTTCTCCAGGCCGGCGATGGTGCCGAAGGCGGCATTGTTCATGACCACCCAGGTGCAGGCGATGCCGTGCTCCACGGCGGCAGCCAGGCAGGAGGGGTTGATGCCGAAGCCGCCGTCGCCGGTGAGGTTCAGCACGATCTTATCGGGGGCAGCCAGCTTGCCGCCCAGGACGGCGGAGGGACCGAAGCCCATGGTGGCCAGGCCGGAGGAGTGGTGGATGGTGCCAGGCAGGGTGATATCGAACTCCTGGGCCACGCCGTTCTTGTTCCAGCCCACATCGGTGAAGATGATGGCGTCCTCGGGGATGACCTCCTTCACGTCCTTCAGGATGCGCTGGGGAGTCATGGGGAAGCGGCCGTCGCTGGAGATCGCCGCGTTGCTCTCCTTGAAGGCAGCCTTGGCCTTGGCGATCTGGGCCCGCAGCTCGGGGTTGCTCTTGCCCTTGGGGCAGATCTTCTTCACTTCCTCCAGGATCTGGGCCAGGCCGATCTTCAGGTCGCCGATAGCGCCGATCTCCACAGGGTAGTTGCGGCCGATCTCGTTGGGGTCGATGTCGATCTGCAGGAAGGTGGTCTTATCGGGATCGAAGGTGACGCCCTGATACCAGCTGGAGCTGTCGGCCTCGCCGAAGCGGGTGCCCAGGCCCAGGATCACGTCGGCATTGGTGGTCAGGGAGTGGGTGAACTCCAGGCCCCAGAAGCCGGTCTGGCCGATCATCAGGGGGTGCTGGTCGGACAGGCAGCCCTGGCCGGCCAGAGTGCGGGACACAGGGAGATCCAGGAACTCGGCCAGAGCGGCCAGCTCCTCGGAGGCCTGAGCCAGCAGGATGCCGCCGCCGGCGTGGAGGACGGGGTTCTTGGCCTCCACCAGCTTCTTGGCGATGGCCTTGGCGGCAGCGGGGTCCAGGGCGGGCTTCAGGGTCTCGTGGCTGTCCTTGTAGGTGCGGGCCCACAGCTCCTCGTCCATCTCACGGGAGAACATGTCCATGGGCACGTCCACCAGGACGGGGCCGGGACGGCCGGCCTCAGCCAGACGGAACGCCTTGTCCAGGATGTAGGGCAGGGCCTCCACATCGTCCACGCGCCAGCTGCGCTTGCACACGGGCTTGAGCATGCTGTACTGGTCGCCGTCCTCATGCATCTGGACCTCCTGATGGGGGTGACGGCCGAAGTAATAGCTGGGCACATCGCCCACGATGACCACCATGGGGATGGAGTCCAGGGAGGCGTTGGCCACGCCGGTGATGACGTTGGTCAGGCCGGGGCCCAGGTGGCACATGACCACGGAGGCCTTGTGGGTGATGCGGGCGTAGCCGTCAGCCGCGGTGGAGGCAATGGCCTCATGCCGGGTGCCGATGTACTCGATCTTCTTGCTGCGGGAAAGGGCGTCCAGCATGCCGATGACGGTGTGGCCGCACAGTCCGAACAGCTTGGTGACGCCCCGGCGCTCCAGGTAGTCCACCAACAGGTCAGATACCAGTTTCTTGCTCATAGTTCGATTCCTCCGTTTTTTGATTGTCTCGGTCTTCCGAATTTCAGGGGGGATTTACTGCTTCTGCGCCGCGATCTCGTTGAGCTTGTCGGCGATGGCACCGTAGCCGGAGAAGAAGCTGCACAGCAGGGGGGTCTTCACGTCCTTCAGGTCGGGCAACAGGGCGCGCATGGACACCTGGGCCATCACGATGGCGTCATAGCCCATTTTGTCCAGCTCCCGGATGCTCTCCATCAGGATGCGGTTGTGCTCCTCGGGGTGGCCGGCCTGGAGAGCATCCCAGGCAGGGTTCTGGAGGTACTGGGTGCACTCCATCTTCTTGCCCTGCTCCGCGCCCACCTTCTCGATCAGCCGCTGGCTGGGGCCCAGGGTGGTCTCCAGGGTGGCGATCAGGGCGATCTTGGTGCCCAGCCGAACGGCCTCCTGGGCCATGGGCAGGTCGATCTTCATCACGGGGACGTTGACCTCTTTGGCGTAGATGTCCGCCACCTCGCCCACAGTGGAGCAGGAGTTGACGATCAGGTCCGCACCGGAGATCTCCGCCGCCTTGGCGTACAGGGTCATCCGGTCGATGACCGCCTGGCTGGGGCCGCCATTGGCCCGGACATCAGTGAGCAGGGTGCTGTCGGTGATGAATTCCACCCGCACGCCGGGGACCTTCTCCTTCAGGAAGGCGACGGTGTCCTCCCGCTTGGCGAAGCTGGTCTGAAGAATACACACATGAGGTGCTGCCATAGTTGGGTTCATCCTTTCTCACATTTTTCTGCACTTCGGGCAGGGACAGCGCCCTGTCCGAAGTGCCTGTCTCTTTTAACCCTTCCGGGCCACCAGAGCCTTGGCCTTGGCCACGATGGAGTCCACGTCCATGCCGTGGTCCTTGTAGATCAGCTCCGGGTCGCCGGACTCACCAAAGCGGTCCTGGATGCCCACGATCTCCATGGGTACGGGGCAGTTGCCCACCACCACCTCAGCCACGGCGGAGCCCAGTCCGCCGAAGATGGAGTGGTCCTCGATGGTCATGATGGCCCCGGTCTCGCCGGCCGCCTTCAGCACGGCCTCCTTGTCCAGAGGCTTGATGGTGGCCATGTCCAGCACCCGGACGCCGATCCCCTGCTCCTTCAGGATGGCGGCCGCGTCCAGCGCCTTCTTCAGCAGGATGCCGGAGACGATCATAGTCATGTCGCTGCCGTTGTCCACCACGGTGTTGGCCTTGCCCCACTCGAACTTGTAGGTGGCGGGGTCATACAGGTCGGCAACCGGGTTGCGGTGCAGACGGACGTACAGGGGGCCGGTGAAATCCACCGCCGCATGGGCCAGGGCCCGGGCCGCCACGGCGTCGGCGGGCTGCACCACGGTCATATTGGGGAAGGAGCGCATGATGGACACGTCTTCAATGGCGGCGTGGGTGGCGCCGTCGCCGCCCACCTGGAGGCCGGCGTGGGTGCCGATGACGGTGACGTTCAGGTTGGGGTAGCAGACGAAGGTACGCACCTGCTCGCAGGCCCGCATGGAGGCGAACACCGCGAAGGTGGCCAGGAACACCTTGTTGCCACAGGCGGCCATGCCGGCGGAGGCGGCCACCAGGTTCTGCTCGGCAATGCCGAAGGAGAACTCCCGCTCGGGGAAATACTTGCCGAACTTCTCCAGACCGCAGGTCTTGGTGTCGGCGTTACAAACCACAAAATTCTCGTTGGTCTTGGCGATCTCAATGATCTCCTGTCCAAAGGCCATACGGGTGGCAAGAGTCTTTGCCATTACACAACGCCCCCTTCCTTGATTTCCGCAATTGCTTTGACCATCTGCTCGTCGTCAGGCGCGGAGCCGTGCCAGACGGAGTCGTCCTCCATGAAGGAGACGCCCTTGCCCTTGACAGTGCGCATCAGGATGGCAGTGGGGTGGCGCATGGTCTTGGCGGTGTGCAGGGCGGTGAGCACGTCCTTCATATTGTGGCCGTTGACCTCTACCACCTTCCAGCCGAAAGCGCGCCACTTGTCAGCCAGGGGCTCCACCGTCATGATGTCATTGACCCAGCCGTTGATCTGGACGCCGTTGCAGTCCACGATGGCCACCAGGTTCTTCAGGTCGTGGTGGCTGGCTGCCATGGCGGCCTCCCAGACCATGCCCTCCTGGATCTCACCGTCACCCAGCATGACGTAGGTCATGTAGTCCTGGTGATGCAGCTTGCCGGACAGGGCCATGCCCACGCCCACGGACAGGCCGTTGCCCAGGGAGCCGGCGGTCATGTCCACGCCGGGGGTCTTGTTCATGTCCGGATGGCCCTGGAGGATGGAGTGGTACTGACGCAGGGTGTTCAGCTCCTTGGGGTCAAAGTAGCCCCGGCGGGCCAGTGCCGCATAGAGCACCGGGCAGGAGTGGCCTTTGGAGAGGATGAAGCGGTCCCGGTCAGCCCAGCGGGGGTTCTGGGGATCGATATTCAGCACGTGGAAGTACAGGGCGGTCACCATCTCCACCGCGGAGAGAGAGCCGCCGGGGTGTCCAGCCTTGGCGGCGTGGATCATGGAGATGATGTCCTGTCGGATCTGGACGGCCTGCTCTTCCAGCCGTTCCACATCCCGTTGGGTGAAGTAGTTGTGGTTCACCATCGTTCAATCCTTTCTACATCAGTTTTTGTTCTCCCTGGCTCCCAGCCTTTTGCCGGGGGCCTGTTTCCTTCTTCGCCCATAGACTACCTCCGCCGGCGAAAAAAGTCCAATTCTTGTTTGTGACAGCTGGTATCATTAAAAATGATATCGCATCCCCAAACTTTCTTGACAAGTCCGGGAAAATAGCGGATACTGAGCTTTGGCAGCCCTTCTCCACTCTGGAACGAGCCCCCGCTTTTCCTTTTGATTTGACATTTTGCACAAAACAGATGCTCTCTATTTTGTTGGTCTGAAAAAACGCTTTTGCCGCCCGCTCCGCCCGCCGCGGGGACTAGCGGCCATCCCATTGATCGGAGGCATGAAACCATATGGAACTTTACACGCTTCGCTATGTGCTGGCCGTGGCCGATTCGGGGAATTTTTCCCTGGCGGCCCAGGCCTGCCACGTGGGACAGCCCGCCCTGTCCCAGCAGATCGCCAAGCTGGAGAAGGAACTGGGGGTGGCCCTCTTCGCCCGCAATCCCAGGGGTGCCACCCTGACGGAGGCGGGCAAGGATTTTGTTCTCCGAGCCAGGGAGATCCTTCAGCGCGC
Organism: Lawsonibacter asaccharolyticus; assembly: GCA_003112755.1. Lineage (NCBI taxonomy): Bacteria > Bacillati > Bacillota > Clostridia > Eubacteriales > Oscillospiraceae > Lawsonibacter > Lawsonibacter asaccharolyticus. The sequence continues at coordinate 3,456,139 of BFBT01000001.1, forward strand.
CCAGGCCCTCCAGGCGGAGATGTCCTTCTATGCCGGGCTGCGCAAGGGCTCCCTCAACCTGGGCATCATCACCAGCCTCCAGTGCATCAACTTCGGCGGCATGCTCTCCGCCTTCTGCGGCAGTTACCCCGACATCTCGGTGAACATCGTTCAGGAGGGGACCCACCGGCTGCTGGAGCTGCTGCTGGACCGGAAGGTGGACTTGGCCTTTCTCAACCGCCCCCTGTCCCAGCTGGCCTCCAGCCTGGAGTTCGTCAAGCTGGGGGAGGACCATTACTCCTTGGCGGTCCCCCGTGTCCACCCCCTGGCCGGTCGTGAGGAGGTCAGCCTGCGGGAGCTGCGGGGGGAGCACTTCATCTTCCACCAGACCGGCCAGGTGGCCGCGGAGCTGTGCCTCACCGCCTGCCGCCGGGCGGGCTTTGAGCCGGACATCGTCTGCCGCTCCAGCAGTCCCACCACCAGCCTCTACATGGTCCAGGGCGGGCTTGGGGTTGCCTTTCTGCCCTCGGAGGACTTCCGCTCCCATACCCTCTCCGGCGTCCGGGAGATCAAACTGGAGGAGCGGATCGTCAAGGAGGTGGGGGTGGCCTGGCGCCGGGACGCGGCCTCCCCCCTGGTGGACGCCGCAGTCCAGTTCGCCCGGGAGTGGGTCAAATGACCGCCCCCTTCTTTTCCTCTTTTCCCCCTGTCCCTCTTGTTGTATAATAGAGCCATTCCACTGAGGAGGTCTTTTCTATGATCACATTGGCACAGCGCATCGAAGCCCTGCGCACCGAACGGGGTCTCAGCCGTCCCGCCCTCTCCCAGGCCCTGGGCTTTCCCAAAAATGCGGCGGAAAAGTTCGAGACCGGCCGCCAGACCCCCACCCGGGAGCAGCAGGAGAAGATGGCCGCCTTTTTCGGGGTCTCCCTCTTCTATCTCCGGGGGGAGAGCAACGACCGCACCCGTCAGGAGACCTGGATGGACGGCGGCTTCCAGGATGAGGAGGAGCCCGCTCCCCCGCCCCGCCGCGCCGCCCGGCCCGTCCCCCAGAGCGGCCCCGCCGGCCAGGACCAGGGCACGGTGTTCGACGCCTTCCTCCACAGCAAGGCGTTTCAGGATATGATCCGCGCCGCGGTACAGGAGGCCCTGCGCTCCCCTGAGGGGCAGGATATCCTCACCCAGGCCGTCCGCAAGGAGCTGGCCCGGCAGCGGTGAGCGCCGGCCTGAAATCTGTACAGAAGAGGAGTCTCTATGAACGAAAAGGAAATTTCCGAGATCCGCCGCCGGTTCCGGCCGGACAGGAGCGGCATCTCCCACATCCGCGGATGTTATGTCAATGAAAACCGGGAGATCGTCTCCCAGTTCGACCAGTCCCTGGGGCTGATGTCCCAGGAGGAGTCGGAAAAGCTGCTGGCCATCCTCCGGCGCACCCTGTCCGGCACCCTGGGCAAAAACCTGGCGGACATCACCTTCTCCACCCAGCAGGTGGTGGACAGCGAGGAGCACCGGCTCCTCATGGCCCTGCGGGGCTCCTCCCTGGCGGACGAAGAGGCCGTGCAGGCCCTGTTCCAGCGGGTCATCTCCTCCCTCACCCTGGAGGGGAACTATCTCATCCTCCTGGCCCACGACACCTACGACGTCCCCTACCGGGCCAAAGACGGGGAGCGGATGGACGACGCCTCCGACCAGGTGTTCTCCTACATCCTGTGCTCCATCTGCCCGGTGAAGCTGACCAAGCCCGCCCTGAGCTACTTTGTCTATGAAAATGCCTTCCACGACCTGAAGGCGGACTGGGTCGTCTCTCCGCCGGAGGCAGGCTTCCTCTTCCCCGCCTTTGACGAGCGCACCACCAACCTCTATAATGCCCTCTACTACTCCCGGGACATCGGGGAGAACCACCCGGAGCTCATTGACGCCCTGTTCCGCACCCCTCCTCCCATGCCTGCCGCCGTCCAGAAGGAGACCTTTGAGTCCCTCCTGGGGGAGACGCTGGCGGAGGATTGCAGCTATCACGTGGTCCAGGCCGTCCACAGCCAGCTGCGGGACATGATCGAAGAGCACAAGGCCAGCAAGGAGGAGCAGCCCCTCCTGCTCTCCAAGGGGGAGGTGCGGTCCGTCCTGTCCTCCTGCGGCGTGGCCGCCCCCCATGTGGATGCCTTTGAGGCCCAGTATGACCAGGCCTTCGGCCCGGAGGCCGGCCTGAGCCCCCGCAATCTGGTGGACCCCAAGCAGCTGGAGGTCCGCACTCCCGACGTCACCATCCACGTCAACCCGGAGCGCAGCGACCTGGTGGAGACCCGCATGATTGAGGGCACCCGGTACATCCTCATCCGGGCCAACGAGGGCGTGGAGGTCAACGGCGTCAGCATCCAGATCTCCTGAAACTGTCGAAAAAGCGAGAGCGGCCCCTCTGTTCCAGAGGGGCCGCTCCTTTTGCTTGTCCGTCTATTCGATATGCAGCTCCAGCACCTGCTCGGAGGAGAAGTCCTCGATCTGGAGGTAGTACTCCGCGCAGTCCAGCAGGGCCTTCATGGGGACAATGCCCACCACCTCGCTGCCCACCACCCGGACGCCATAGCGCCGGGCCTCCATCTTCACCATCTCAAAGACACTGTAAATGGAACTTTTGGTGTAGTCGGTCAGGTTCATGGTCACCTGAGCCAGGTTCCGCTCCTCCAGGGCGATGCCCATGGCCTTCACATAGTGCAGGCCGCCGCCGATGTTCCGCACCCGGCGGGCGATCTGCCGGGCGATCTCCACATTGGGGGTGTCCAGGTTGATGTTGAAGCAGATCAGAGGCATCCGGGCCCCGATGGCGGTGGCCCCGCCAGTGGGGTGGATGGTATCCGGCCCGAAGTCCGGCTTCCACAGGGGGTCCTTCATCTTCTCCGCCAGCCCCTCGAACTGTCCCTTGCGGATGTTGGCCAGGTCCACCCGGTGGGGGGCAGTGGCAGACTTCTCATAGAGGTAGAAGGGCTGTCCGTAGAGCAGAGCGGCTTCCTGTGCTATCTCCCGGGCCAGCTGGTCCGCCTCCTGAATGGTGCAGTCCCGCACCGGGATGAAGGGGATCACGTCCACGCAGCCGATGCGGGGATGCTGCCCCTCGTGCCGGGTCATATCGATCAGCTCCACCGCCGTGCCGATGGCCTCCACCATGGCCCGCTTCAGGGGCTCCGGCTGGCCCAGCACCGTCACCACGCAGCGGTTGTGGTCTGGGTCTGTGGAGTAGTCCAGCAGCTTCACTCCCGGCTTGGCCCGGAAGGAGTCCACGATGCGCTCCACCTTCTTCAGGTCCCGCCCCTCGCTGAAATTGGGGACGGATTCGATCCATTTATCCAGCTTCATGTCTCTCTCCTCTCTCTGTCCTGGGCCACGGGGACGCCCCCCTCTTTTACCTTTTTATATTATTATTATAGTGTTTTCCCCTCCCCCTGGCAAGGCAAAAACGCGTCCCCGGCAAATTTTTGCCCGGGAACAGTTGCACACCCGGCCCCAAATCCGATATACTGGACCCAGACCAAAGAGGGGGGCTTTCTGATGCTCAATGTGACCATGCTCCAGACCCCCAGCGTCACGCTGGACGGGGTCCCGGTCTCCTTTCCCTTCAAGCGGGCGGACGCCCTGCTGTACTACATGCTGGTGCGCCGCAGCGCCACCCGGCAGGAGCTCATCTCTCTGCTGTGGGAGAGCTGCGACGAGGCCACCGGCCTGAAAAATCTCCGCAACACCTTATATACGCTGAAAAAGACCCTGGGGGGCGACTTTCTCCTCTCCCCCCAGAAGTCCCTGGTGGTGGTGAACAGCGCCTGGGAGGTGGACTGCGACTACGACCGCTTCACCCAGCGGGGGGATTTCTCCGCCTACCGAGGCCCCTTCCTCCAGGGCTTCGCCGTCAAGCACGCCTTCTCCTTCGACGAGTGGCTGGACCGCACCCGGGAGAAGCTCCACGAGCAGTATCTGGGCCGGCTGGCCCAGCAGGCCCAGGCCGCCCTGGAGGCCGGCGACCCGGAGGAGGCTGCCCGCTTGGCCACCGAGTATCTGCGGGAGGACCCCTTTGACGAGTCCATGGCCGCCTTCCTCATGGAGCGCCTGCGGGCGGCCCGGAAGTACTCCCGGGCCGCCCAGGTGTACCAGCGGCTGAAGGAGCAGCTCTCCGAGGAGCTGGGTGTGGACCCCCTGGAGAGCACCACCATGCTCTATTACGAGATCATGAACCAGTGGAACGACACCACCCAGGCCCCCGGGGAGGCAGAGGCGCCCCAGGTCCCCGTGGGACGGGAGACCCTCTATGCCGCCCTGCGGGCGGCGGCGGGCTCCTTCGCCGAGGGGGCGGTGCGCCGCTGCTCCCAGCTGTTCATCGGGGAGGTGGGCTCCGGCAAGAGCGAGCTCATCAGCCACTTCCTCCGCTGGTCCGATCTGTCCGCCCTGCTGGTGCTGCGGTGCGGCTGCCTCCAGTCGGAGGAGGGCCTCCCTCTGGCCCCCTGGGACCGCATCCTGCTGTCCCTGCGGGAGTTCATCCAGGAGGAGCAGCTCTCCCTCCCGGTCCCGGTCCAGGTCCGATTAGGCCAGGCGTTCCCTCTCTTCCGCTCTGAGAACGCCTGGCCGGGCGGAGTCTCCGCCCGGGCGCTGCGCCAGTGGGACCAGGGGCTGGAGGACAGCCTCCTGCTCCTCTTCTCCGCTGTCACCCGCCGGAAAAAGGTGCTCCTGGTGCTGGAGGACCTGCAATGGGCTGACGAGGAGAGCCTGCGTCTGGGGGACGCCCTGCTCCGCCGCCTGGAGGGCAGGGGGCTGATGACCATCCTCACCGCCCGGGACGACCTCTCCCCCTCTGCCCTGGCCCGGCTGGAGTCGCTGGAGGCGGACGGCCTGCTCCGCCGCCATCGCCTGCCCCCTCTCACCCCGGAACAGACAGAGGAGCTGCTCCGCAGGGAGCTGGGCGGTGAGGCCGCCCGGCGCATGGCTCCCCAGTTTCACCGGGAGACCGGAGGCAACCTCTATCTGCTCACCGAGCTGACCCAGGCCTACCGCCGCAGCGGCGATGTGGAGGCCACCCTCCAGACCCTGGGGGATATCCTGATGGACCGGCTCTCCGGCCTGTCCGGAGCGGCCCTCCAGGTGGCCGAGCTCATCTCCCTCTTCTCCGAGGAGGTGCCCAGCCGCCTGCTGCTGGAGCTGATGGACCAGAATGACCGCCTGCTCACCGCCGGTCTGGACGAGCTGCGGGGCCGGGGCATCATCCTGGAGCACCACACCGAGGGGGACCCCACCTACCGCTTTGCCCACCAGCGCATCCGGGAGCTGGTCTACGACCGGCTCTCCTACTCCCAGCGTCAGCCCCTCCACCTCCAGGCCGCCGAGTTGCTCTCCCAGGGGGAGCAGCCCCAGGAGGGGGGCGCCTGCCGCCAGATCGCCCGCCACTTCCAGCTGGCCGGCAGCCGCCTGCGTGCTCTGGAGTACCGCATCCGGGCCTGTGATCTGGACAGCTCCCGGGCCTTCGAGCCCTTCTCCCCCCTGGGGGGAGACGCCCCCGCCCCCCGCTCCCCAGAGGAGCTGGAGGAGCAGACCCAGCAGTTCCTGCGGGAGCTGTCCGCCCTGCGCCGTGAGGGGGCGGACCCCGCAGTCCTGGGCCGTCTGGAGCTGGCCACCGCTCTGATCCAGGGGCGCATCGCCCTGTTCCAGGGGGACAGTGCCCGGGGCAGCGACATCCTGGGCGCCCTCAGCGGCGGCAGCATCCACCCCGACACGGGGGTGCTCATCCGGGCCTGCTACCTGCTGGCCTCCTCCGCCCTCTACCGCCAGGCCACTGAACAGGTGGAGCGCTACACCGCCACCGGCATGCGCCTGCTGGAGCGCACCCGGGACCCGGTCCAGCAGGCCCAGTTCCAGCGGCTTCGGGGCGGCCTGTTCTGTCTCCAGGGCGCCTATGACAAGAGCCGCTACTATCTGCTGGAGGCCATGGACGCTCTGCGGGGACAGCCCCGCTCCACCGCGGTCCGGCTCCAGCTGGCGGCCGTCTACTGTGACTACGGCCGGGTCTGCCGTCAGCGGCTGGAGTACGCCGACGCCTGCTCCTACTATAAGCGGGCCCTCTCCCTGCTGGGAGACCTGCCCTGGCCCGGCGGCGTCTGGGTCTATGTCCATTACGGGCGGGCCGCTTTTGCCCTGGAGGACCATCCCAGGGCCCGTGAGCTGTTTCAGCATGGGTATGACAACGCGAAAGTTTCCGGCGAGCTGTGGGGCCGGACAGCCGCCTCAGCCTACACCGCCTATTATCAGGCCATGGAGGGGGACTACGAGCGGGCGGCGGTCAGCTTGGCCGATGCCCAGTCCTGCCAGCAGCGGCTGAATTCCCCTCTGGAGGGGGTCATCCTCCACTTTGTCTCCATGCACATCCGCAGCCGGCTGGACCTGGAGCAGCGGACGGGCTCCCCCCTCGCCCCTCTGCTCACCTACTCCCCGGAGAGCTACGCCCGGCAGGGGGTCCGCCTGCTTTCCAGCGTCCCCAGCGTATTCGAGGCGGAGCAGCTCTCCCAGAGCCTGCGCAACGGCATCGCCACCCAGCAGCGGTACCGTGCCTCTGAGCTGTACAGCAAAAACAAGCATTTTATGGCGGAATGAGCAGTAACCGCCCCCACATGATCGCCATTTTTATAGATGCGCCTAAAATTTATCGGTGCGTCTTGACAGATGCTCTTCTATGGATATATTATGGACACGCAAAGACGCAGCGGTCCGTTTGGACTGCGGCGTCTTTTTTCAATTTTTAGAATTAGACGTTTTTTAGATGCTCTTTGACTATACTGGCGTCAGAAACGTCTAATTCTGTTCCGGCGAAAGGAGGTCGGCTGGCCGGGGCAGTGTTTCGGTCCGTAAGGAGAGCGGTCCGAGGAAAAAAGAGAATCAATGGGAGGGTAACATTATGTCATTTGAAACTGTGGAAAACGTCCTCAACATCAACACCGACGCAATCATGACCCTGGCAATGGCTTCCATTCTTCTGCTGATCGGTTACGCGATCAAAAACAAGGTCAACTTCCTGGCCAAGTACTGTATCCCTGCTCCCGTCATTGGCGGCTTCATCTTTATGTTCATCACCTTCGCCGGCCACACCACTGGTACTTTTACCTTCAACTTCACCAACACCTTCCAGGACCCCTTCATGCTGGCTTTCTTCACCACCGTGGGTCTGGGCGCCAGCTTCTCCCTGCTGAAGAAGGGCGGCATCCTGCTGATCGTCTACTGGCTGTGCGCCGGTGTGATCTCCATCTTCCAGAACATCATCGGCATCGCAGTGGGCACCGCGGTAGGTCTGGAGGCCCCCTACGCCCTGCTGTCTTCCGCCATCTCCATGATCGGCGGCCACGGAGCAGCCGGCTCTTACGGCTCCACCTTTGAGAGCCTGGGCTACTCCGCCGCTATGGGCGTGGGCGCCGCCGCCGCCACCTTCGGCCTGATCTCCGGCGTGCTTGTGGGCGGACCTCTGGGCCGCCGCCTCATCGTCAAGTATGACCTGAAGCCCGAGGAGCATCAGGCCAACTACGATGATATCAAGAGCGTCAATGCCGCCGGCAAGGAGCCTCTCTCCGCTCTGGACGTCATCAAGAACGTGGTCGTCATCATCGTGTGCATGGCCCTGGGCACCATGGTGTCTGGATGGGTCAGCAAGCTGATCGGGATGTCCTTCCCCAACTATGTGGGCGCCATGTTCGTGGCTGTCATCGTCCGCAACCTCAACGACACCTTCCACTTCTACAAGTTCTCCTTCCCCCTGGTGGACGGCATCGGCGACGTGATGCTCAACCTGTACCTGGCTCTGGCCCTGATGACGCTGAAGCTGTGGGAGCTGGCCAGCCTGATGGGCGGCGTGCTTCTCATCGTCATCTGCCAGGTGGTGTTCATCGTTACGGTGTCCTACTTCGTGATCTTCCGCATCCTGGGCAAGAGCTATGACGCCGCCGTCATGTGCTCCGGCCTGTGCGGCCACGGCCTGGGCGCCACCCCCACCGCCATCGTCAACATGACCGCCGTCACTGAGCGGTACGGCATGTCCAGCCGGGCCTTCATGGTGGTCCCCATCGTGGGCGCCTTCCTGGTGGACCTCATCTATCAGCCCCAGACCATCGCTTTCATCAAGTTCTTTGTCCCCGCCGCCTCTAATCTGGTGGGCTGATCCTTTCAAGCGCTACATCTCAAAACATTTTTGATACCGATATTTTAAGGAGGAATTTCTTATGTCCAAGCTTGTAGAATGCATCCCCAATTTCAGCTGCAGCAAGGAGAAGGACGAGGCCGCCTATAACGCCCTGGTGGAAGTGGCCAACAGCGTGCCCGGCTGCACCCTGTTCGACGCCCAGACCGACGGCAACCACAACCGCTGTGTGTTCACCATGATCGGCTCCCCCGAGGCCATCGAGGAGGTCGCCTTCCAGCTGACCAAGAAGGCTTCCGAGGTCATCGACATGACCAAGCATGTGGGCGAGCACTCCCGCATGGGCGCCACCGACGTCATCCCCTTCGTCCCCACCATGGGCGTCACCGTGGAGGAGTGCGTGGAGATGTCCAAGCGCCTGGGTCAGCGGATCTGGGACGAGCTGAAGATCCCCAGCTTCCTGTATGAGGACTCCGCCACCCGTCCCGAGCGCCGCAATCTGGCCACCTGCCGCAAGGGGCAGTTCGAGGGCATGCCCGAGAAGCTGCTCCAGCCCGAGTGGGCCCCCGACTTCGGCGAGCGGAAGATCCATCCCACCGCCGGCATCACCGCCATCGGCGCCCGCATGCCCCTGGTGGCCTTCAACGTGAACCTGGCCACCTCCGACGTGGAGATCGCCAAGAAGATCGCCAAGGTCATCCGCGGCTCCTCCGGCGGCTTCCGCAGCTGCAAGGCCATGGGCTTCATGCTGGAGGACCGGGGCATCGCTCAGGTCTCCATGAACATGGTCAACTATGAGGACACCCCTCTGTATGTGGTCTATGAGATGATCCGCTCCCTGGCCGAGCGCTACGGCACCTATATCGTGGACAGCGAGATCGTGGGCCTGACCCCCGCCAAGGCCATGATCGACTGCGCTGAGTTCTATCTGAAGGCCCGTGACTTCGACTGCCACAATCAGATCATGGAGTACCACCTGATCGGCATGGAATAAGCCGTTCTGACAAAAGGAGAATCGACTGTTATGAAGCTTGTGGAAATGAAGGTCAATGAGTTCGTGGACCTGATGGCCTCCGATGAACCCGCGCCCGGCGGCGGCTCCGCCGCCGCGCTGGAGGGCGCCCTGGGCGCCGCCCTCACCGCTATGGTGTGCGCCCTCACCGTGGGAAAGAAGAAGTACGCCGACGTGCAGGAGCTGGCCATCGAGTCCCAGAAGAAGGGGAACGAGCTCAAGGCTCAGTTCGTGGACGTGATCGACCGGGATACCGAGGCGTTCAACGCCGTCAGCGCCGTGTTCGCCATGCCCAAGGACACCGACGAGGAGAAGGCCGCCCGCAAGGCCGCCATGCAGGAGGCCCTGAAGGGCTGCACCAAGACCCCCTTTGAGATGATGGAGCTGGCCTGCCAGGCCCTGGAGCTGACCCGCTCCGTGGTGGGCAAGCTCAACGCCAGCGCCGCCAGCGACCTGGGCTGCGCCGCCCTGAGCCTCAAGGCCGCCATCCAGGGCGCCTGGCTCAACGTGCTCATCAACATCGGCGGTATCCAGGACCAGGCCTTTGCCGACGAGTACCGCCAGAAGGGCCAGGCCCTGCTGGACAAGGCCCTGCCTCTGGCCGACGCCATCTACCAGGAGGTCCTGGAGTCCCTGTGATCCCCCTCCCATGAATCACCGACGGGACGCCCCCGCGGCGTGAACCGCCGCGGGGGCGTCCTCGTTCAGAAAGGAGTCCCCATGGCACCCCATATCACTCACCTCACCCAGGCAGACTACCAGATCAGTCAGTGGTCCGGCGGGACCACCACCCAGATCGCCATCGCCCCCCAGGGGGCCCTCTATGCGGACCGGGACTTCCTCTGGCGGCTGAGCTCCGCCACCGTGGACTTGGACGAGTCCGACTTCACCCCCCTCCCCGACTACCACCGGCTCATTGCCCCTCTCCGGGGAGAGATGGAACTGACCCACGACGGCGGCCCCCTCATCTCCCTGGCCCCCTATCAGGTCCACGCCTTCGACGGCGGGGCGGACACCCACTCCCGGGGCCGCTGCGTGGACTTCAACCTGATGCTGCGCAAGGACAGATGCGTCGGCAGTGTCTCCCCCCTGCGCACCAGCGGCGGCCCCGTCAGCTTCTCCGCCGAACCCGGCTCCTCCACCCTCATCCTCTACTGCGCGGAGGGGAGCGGCACCTTGACTTTCGCTGGGGAATCGAGTACCATTTCCTCAGGAGAAGCCGTTCTGATCCAGGACCCCGGCAGCGCTCCGCTGCACCTGGACTGCCCGGGCCCGGCCTCCTTTATGGCGGCCCAGGTCCGTTCCCTCCCTTAACTTCTAACTTCATAGACATCCACGATAAATCATAAAAGAAGGAGACTGATTCCCATGGAAATCAAGAGCGACATTGAAATTGCACAGAGCTGTGAAATGAAAAACATCCGGGAGATCGCGGCCACGGCGGGCGTGGACGAGAAGTACCTGGAGATGTACGGCAACTACAAGGCAAAGGTGGACTACAAGCTGCTCAACGAGACCCAGGCTCAGGACGGCAAGCTGATCCTGGTCACCGCCATCACCCCCACCCCTGCGGGCGAGGGCAAGACCACCACCTCCGTAGGGCTGGCGGACGGCCTGCGGAAGCTGGGCAAGAAGTCCGTGGTCGCCCTGCGTGAGCCCTCCCTGGGCCCTGTGTTCGGCGTCAAGGGCGGTGCGGCCGGCGGCGGCTGGGCCCAGGTGGTGCCCATGGAGGACATCAACCTCCACTTCACCGGCGACTTCCACGCCATCGGCGCGGCGAACAACCTGATGGCCGCCATGCTGGACAACCATATCCAGCAGGGCAATGCCCTGGGCATCGATGTCAAGCAGATCACCTGGAAGCGCGCGGTGGACATGAACGACCGCCAGCTGCGCCACATCGTGGACGGCCTGGGAGGCAAGGCCCAGGGCGTGCCCCGTGAGGACGGCTTTGAGATCACCGTGGCCAGCGAGATCATGGCCGTGCTGTGCCTGTCCACCAGCATCACCGACCTGAAGGAGAAGCTGGGCCGGATGATCGTGGCCTACACCTATGACGGCAAGCCCGTCACCGCCCATGACCTGAAGGCCGAGGGCGCCATGGCCGCCCTGCTGAAGGACGCTCTGAAGCCCAACCTGGTCCAGACCCTGGAGGGCACCCCTGCCTTCATCCACGGCGGCCCCTTCGCCAACATCGCTCACGGCTGCAACTCCATCATCGCCACCCGCATGGCCCTGAAGCTGGGGGACTACGCAGTCACGGAGGCCGGCTTCGCCGCCGACCTGGGCGCAGAGAAGTTCATCGACATCAAGTGCCGCAAGGCCGGCCTGAAGCCCTCCGCCGTGGTGATCGTGGCCACCGTGCGGGCGCTGAAGTACCACGGCGGCGTGCCCAAGCCCGAGCTGAACCAGGAGAACCTGGAGGCGCTGGAGAAGGGCCTGCCCAACCTGCTGCAGCACGTGGACAACGTGAAGAACGTGTACGGCCTGCCCTGCGTGGTGGCCATCAACGCCTTCCCCACCGACACCAAGGCCGAGCTGGACCTGGTGGAGAGGAAGTGCAATGAGCTGGGCGTCAATGTGGCCCTGTCCGAGGTGTGGGCCAAGGGCGGCGAGGGCGGCAAGGCCCTGGCCGAGGAGGTCATCCGCCTGTGCGAGCAGCCCAGCCACTTCCAGTTCGTGTATGATACCCAGGCCTCCATCCAGGAGAAGCTAGACACCATTGTGAAGAAGGTGTATCACGGCGAGCGGGTGGTGCTCACCGCCAACGCCAAGAAGCAGGCCCAGCAGCTCACCGACCTGGGCTTCGGCGACCTGCCCATCTGCATGGCCAAGACCCAGTACTCCTTCTCCGACGACCAGACCCTGCTGGGCGCGCCCAGCGGCTTCGAGGTCACGGTGCGCAATCTGAAGGTCTCCGCCGGCGCCGGCTTCATCGTGGCCCTCACCGGCGATATCATGACCATGCCCGGCCTGCCCAAAGTCCCCTCTGCCGAGAAGATCGACGTAGACGAGAACGGCAAGATCACCGGCCTGTTCTGAGCATATGACCACATGCAGGGGGAGGCGCACGCCGCCTCCCCCTGCCCGAATCACCAAAAGGAGGAGACCCATGGCAGTTTTGCTCAGCGGAAAACCGGTGGCGGAACACATGTGCCGGGACATCCGGCTCCGCTGTGAGAAGCTCTCCCGCCGCGGCGTCACTCCCACCCTGGGCATCGTCCGGGTGGGACGCCGGGAGGAGGACATCGCTTATGAGCGGGGGGCTATCCGCCGGGCGGAAAGCCTGAACATCGCCGTCCGGCGCTTCCTGCTGCCCGCGGACGCCTCACAGCAGGAGCTGATCCAGACCCTGCGGACAGTGAACGAGGACAGCTCCATCCACGGCTGCCTGCTATTCCGCCCCCTGCCGCCCCATCTGGACACCGAGGCGGTGACCAGCGTCCTGGCCCCGGAGAAAGACATCGACGCCATCACCACCGCCTCCATGGGCGGCCTGCTCACCAAGAGTGACATCGGCTTTCCCCCCTGCACCGCCACCGCCTGCCTGGAACTGCTCCACTACTATGATATCCCCTTGAAAGGCAAGAAGATCGCTATGATCGGCAAAAGCGCCACCGTGGGCCTGCCCACCGCCCTGCTGCTGATGAAGGAGGAGGCCACCGTCTCCGTCTGTCACATCTTCACAGACAAGGAGGACACCCGCAGCTTCTGCCAGGACGCCGACATCATCATCTCCGCCGCCGGCTGCCTGGACCTGATCCGGGCCGACTATGTGCGCCCGGGCCAGGTGGTGGTAGATGTGGGCGTCAACATCGGCCCGGACGGCGCCATGCATGGGGACGTGGCCTTTGACGAGGTGGAGCCCATCGTGGCTGCCATCACGCCGGTCCCCGGAGGCGTGGGCGCGGTGACCTCCACCGTGCTGGCCCTGCATGTGGCCCAGGCGGCCTGCCGGTCTCTGGAACAAAGGAGATCATGAACAACTACCTCTCCCCCGCAGAATTGCTCGCCTCGTACAGTGCGGCGGGCGTCAGGAAAATGGAGCGCTCCGCCGCCAGCCTGCTCCTGCTGGGAGCGCTGGCCGGGGCCATCATCGCCATCGCCGCGGCCGCCACCAACACGGCGGTCTACGGCATCTCAGACACCTGGACCGTCCGGACCATCTGCGGCCTGCTCTTCCCCTTCGGTCTGGGGCTGGTCGTCGTCACCGGTGCGGAGCTGTTCACCGGAAACTGCATGCTCCCCCTCACTCTGTTGGAGAAAAAGGGGGGATCGGCGGTCCTGATGGTGCGCAACTGGGCGCTGGTCTTTGCCGGGAACGCTCTGGGCTCGCTGCTGGTGGCCTGGCTGTGTGTCTCCTGCGGCCAGCTGGACTACTCCGCCGGGGCCCTGGCCGTATACACCATCCGGGTCGGGGCCGCGAAATGCGCCCTTCCCTTCGGCAGCGCCTTGGGCCTGGGCGTGCTGTGCAACCTGCTGGTCTGTCTGGGGGTGCTGGCCGCCGCCTCCGCCCGGGAGACACCGGGCCGCCTGATGGGCGCCTTTCTTCCGGTCTGCTTTTTCGTCTTGTGCGGCTTTGAGCACTCCGTTGCCAACCTCTATTACATCGGCGCGGCCCTAATGGCCGCCGCTGTCCCCCAGTACGCCTCGCTGGCAGCAGCCGCGGGCGTCGATCTGGCCCCTCTCACCCTGACCGGGGCCGCCTCCAACCTGGTCCCCGTCACCCTGGGCAACATCCTGGGGGGTGCCGGGCTGGCCTTGCTCCTTTGGTATTGTCACTTAAAGCAGGGAGGGACTCCTTCATGACAGGACAGGAAGCCATTGAACTGATCCATCAGCGGGCCTGGACCGGCCGGAAGCCGGGCCTGGAGCGTACCCAGGCACTGCTGGCCAGCCTGGGCAATCCTGAGCGCCGCCTGCGCTTCGTCCACATCACCGGGACCAATGGCAAGGGGTCCACCGCGGCCATGACAGCCTCCATCCTGGCTCAGGCTGGGCTGCGCGCTGGCCTGTTCACCTCTCCCCACCTTTACCGCTTCCACGAGCGGATGCAGGTCAACGGGGCACCCATCCCGGATGAAGTCCTGGGCCGCCTCACCCAGCAGGTGCTGGAGGTGGCGGAGGGGATGTCCGATCCCCCCACCGAGTTCGAGCTGATGACCGCGGTGGGCATGGAGTTCTTTTTGGAGGAGCAGTGTGACATCGTGGTGCTGGAGGTGGGTCTGGGCGGCCGCCTGGACTCCACCAACGTGATCCCCGCCCCGGAGGCGGCGGTCATCACCAACATCGGCCTGGAGCACACCCAGGAGCTGGGCGGCACCCTCACTCTCATCGCCCGGGAGAAGTCCGGCATCCTCAAGCCGGGCTGCCGGGCCGTCCTCTACCGCCAGAGCGATGAGGTCACCCAGGTGATCCAGTCCGTCTGCCGCCAGCTGGACATCCCCCTGCGTCAGACCGACCCCCAGGAGCTGGAGGTCCTCTCCTCCGGTCTGGAGGGCCAGGACTTCCGCTACCGGGGCCGTGGCCCCTACCGCCTCTCCCTGCTGGGCAGCTACCAGCTCTCCAACGCCATCACCGCCCTGGAGGTAGTGCAGGCACTCCGGGATGCCGGCTGGACCATCCCGGAGGAGGCGGCAGTCCGGGGGCTGGCCGCGGCCCAGTGGCCCGGCCGCCTGGAGCTGGCCCGCCGCTCCCCCGACTTCATCGTGGACGGCGGCCACAACCCCCAGTGCGTGGACGCCCTTGCCGCCGCCCTGGAGAGCCTCTACCCCGGTCGGAAGCTCATTTTCCTCTCCGGTGTCCTGGCCGATAAGGACTGGCATTCCATGTTCCGCCGTGTCCTCCCCCTGGCAAAGGCCTTTGTGGCGGTGACACCGGACAGCCCCCGGGCCCTCCCCGCCGCCGAGCTGGCGGCCTGGCTGGCCCAGTTCTCCATCCCGGTCTCCGTCCAGGAGACCCTGGACCAGGGGGTGGACACCGCCCTGGCCCTGGCCGGCCCGGAGGACGTGATCTGCGCCTGGGGCTCCCTCTACTCCGTAGGGGAGATCCGCCACCATCTGGGGCTGTGCTGACCCCTCCCCCGTTTTCCCAGCGACCATACACAGAATAGGAGTACCGCGTCAAGTGCCGGCGGATGGGAAGTGGCCGCCGGACGAAAAGGCAGCTGTCTTGCGGTGGTGCTCCGCTTCCGCTGTCGTATCAGGGTATCCTTTTACGGCAACTGAAGAGGAAACCGCTGAGAGGCTCTCTCAGCCCGTGAAAGGAAGAGATAAATGAAAGCTCAGAAAAACACCAAGATCATGGTCACCTGCGCCCTTCTGGTGGCCCTCCAGGTCATCCTGGCCCGGTTCCTCTCCATCAACACCACCTTCGTGGTGGTCAACTTCTCCTTCCTGGCCGTCGCCCTGTCCGGCATCCTTTTCGGCCCCCTGTGGGCTCTGGCCGTGGGCGCGGTAAGCGACTTGATCGGCGCCACCCTCTTCCCCTTCGGCGCCTTCTTCCCCGGCTTCACTGTCACCGCCGGACTGGTGGGACTGATCTACGGCCTGTTCCTCCACCAGAAGGGGGAGGGCTTCCATGGACGCGCTCTCTGGCTGCGGGTGGTGGGCGCCTCCCTGTGCGCCAGCCTGACCCGGCTCGTGCTCAACAGCGTCTGGCTCTACATCATGTACGGCAAAGGCCTGTTCGGCATGCTTCCCGCCCGCTTCACCGAGACTATCTGCATGGTGGCGGCCCAGATCCTGCTGATCCCGGTGCTGCTCTCCCTCTCCCGCCAGCTGACCCGCCGGGGCGCTTTCCCCGCCTGAGGGCCTTCCCCCTCTCTCCACCGCCAAAAGGGACCGGCGCGGAGCCTGTGGCTCCGCGCCGGTCCCTTTTACAGGAGGCATCACCGGTCCTCCGCTGTCAGGGCCGCCCTGCCGTCTCCCTCCCCAGATGTTGCCGCCGGGACGCCCCCCGGGACAAAGCAGGCGATCAGGCCCAGACACAGCAGCAACGCGGCCACGGTGGTCACCACGCGATAACGCACGAGTATCCCCCCTGTCCCTTGATGCTCTTCTGGGGCCAGTATAACAGGAGAAGCTGAAATTACTCTGAATTTTTCAGGGCATTTTCAGTTTTTTGTGGTATAGTGAGAAAAAACAGAGCCCAATTTGGAAAGGAGGCCCACTATGCGTATCCTGATCGTGGAGGACGAGGTCCGGCTGGCGGAGGCCCTGGCCCAGATCATGGCAGAGCAGAAATATCAGGTGGACCAGGTCCACAACGGTGCCGACGGCCTGGATTATGCGCTCACCGCCCAGTACGATGTCATCGTCCTGGATGTGATGCTGCCCAAGCTGGACGGGCTGGAGGTGGCCCGCCGCCTCCGCTCCGCCCACGTGTCCACTCCCATCCTCATGCTCACCGCCCGTGACGAGATCTCCGACAAAGTGAAGGGCCTGGACTGTGGGGCGGACGACTACATGACCAAGCCCTTTGACACCTCCGAGCTGCTGGCCCGAGTCCGGGCCCTCACCCGCCGCCAGGGGGAGGTGGTGTCCGAGGAGCTGGCCTTCGGAGACCTGTCCCTCCACCTCTCCTCCCACTGCCTGCGCCGGGGAGACAAGTCGGTGCGGCTGGGCTTCAAGGAGTTCGAGGTGCTGCGTCTGCTTCTCCAGAACGCCAAGCTGGTCACCCCCAAGGACGACATCATTGCCAAGGTGTGGGGGCTGGACTCGGAGGCGGAGGACAACAATGTGGAGGTGTACATCTCCTTCCTGCGGAAGAAGCTGTCCTTCCTGGCCTCCCAGGTCTCCATCGGCACCGTGCGGAAGGTGGGCTATTTCCTCACTACCTCGGATGAGCCCGGCAGCTTTGGCGGAGGGGGCATGCCATGATCCGTACCCTGCGGCGCAAATTTATTCTGGTGAACATGCTGCTGGTGTCCCTGGTCCTCCTTATGGTCTTTGGGGTCTTTATGGCAAGCAGTGCTCAACGCCTGAAGGACCAGAGCCTGCTGGCCATGCGTGCCGCCCTGATGTGGGGAGAGGAAGGCAGTCCCCTCCGGCCGGAGATCGCTTTTCCCCTGGATGGGTCCCGCCGCCCCTCCAGCGGCCAGGGCGCTCAGCGCTCCCTGCTCCCGGTGTTCACCGTCACAGTGGAGGACGGTGTGGTCACCGCTATCAACGACGGAGACCAAGTGGATGTCTCTCCGGAAGTGGCCCAACAGGCCGCCCAGGCCGCTCTGGAGGACGGCCGCCGGGATGGCACCGTCTCCTCCCTCCGCTATCTCCGGGAGGATGCGGAGGGAGGCGCGGTCCGCTTGGCCTTTGCTGACCGGACCTGGGAGCGGGAAAATCTTCTGGCCCTGCTGCGGACGTGCCTGCTGGTGGGGCTGCTGGGGCTGGCCTGTTTCTTCGTCATCTCCCTGCTCCTCTCCACCCTGGCCTTACGCCCCGCCGAGCGGTCCTGGCAGCAGCAGAAGCAGTTCGTAGCCGACGCCTCCCACGAGTTGAAGACCCCCCTCACTGTCATCCTGGCCAACGCCGGCATCCTCCTGGCCCACTCCGGAGACATGGCTGATGGACAGCGCAAGTGGGTGGAGTACATCCAGGCAGAGGCCCAGCGGATGAAGTCACTGGTGGAGGACCTGCTCTTCCTGGCCCGCTCTGATGACCGGCGCTCTCCCCTCCGTCTCCAGACGGTGTCCTTCAGCGACCTGGCCTGGGAGGCCCTGCTCCCCTTTGAGTCGGTGGCCTTTGAGGCCGGCGTGGCCCTGGACAGCCAGATCACGCCTGATCTGGAGCTCCTGGGCGATCCGGAGCAGCTGCGCCGCCTGGTGGCCATTCTGGTGGACAACGCGGTCAAGTATGCCGGGCCCCGCGGCTCGGCCTCACTGATCCTCCGCCCCCAGGGAGACGAGGCAGTCCTCTCCGTCCACAACACCGGCGAGCCCATCCCTCCGGAGCATCTGCCCCGCCTGTTCGAGCGCTTCTACCGCACTGACAGCGACCGGGCCAGGAGCCAGGGGGGCTACGGTCTGGGGCTGTCCATCGCCAAGAGCATCGTAGACGGCCATCGGGGCCGGATCTCCGTCTCCAGCTCCGCCATCTCCGGCACCCTCTTCACCGTCAGGCTGCCCCTGCCCGGCCGCGGCCTGGGTCACCTCCGGACCCGCTCCCTGGGGTGAATGGCCCGCCGTTTCTGCATGGTGAAAAAAGCGGAGATTTCTCTTGACAGCCCCAGGGGAAGATGATAAAATCCGTAAATACAAAGGGGAGTAGTCGGCGCGGTTCCCGCGCGGAAAGGCCAACAAGCATGGATGGAGCTTGTTCCATTCTGGTTTTTCCTGAAATGACCAGACCTGCGTTCCAATGGGAACGCAGGTCTTTTTTTGCGGGCTGTCTGCCGGGCGCGGGCCGATTTTTCTCCGAAAGGGTACACATACTATAAAGAAATGGAGGAAGAAAGCATGGAATTTCTTTGGGAGGGGCTTCTGTCTATCACATGGCAGCAGCTGCTGATGTACGTCGTGGGCGGCCTTTTGATCTGGCTGGCCATCGAGAAGGGGTTTGAGCCCGCCCTGCTGCTGCCCATGGGCTTCGGCGCCATCCTGGTCAACCTGCCCCTGTCCGGCGTCATCAATCAGTTCAGCGAGGGCGTGGGTGAGACCCACGGCATCATCCAGTGGCTCTTTGAGGTTGGCATCGAGGCCAGCGAGGCCTTCCCCATCCTGCTCTTCATCGGCATCGGCGCTATGATCGACTTCGGTCCCCTGCTGGCCAACCCCAAGCTGTTCCTGTGCGGCGCCGCCGCCCAGGCCGGTATTTTCCTCACCATCCTCCTGGCTGCGGCCCTGGGCTTTGACCTGAAGGACGCCGCCTCCATCGGCATCATCGGCGCCGCAGACGGCCCCACCTCTATCCTGGTCTCCCAGATCCTCGACTCCCGCTATGTGGGGGCCATCGCAGTGGCTGCCTACTCCTATATGGCTCTGGTACCCATCATCCAGCCCTTTGCCATCAAGCTGGTCACCACCAAGAAGGAGCGGGCCATGCGCATGCCCTACCGGGCCCAGGGCGTATCCAAGCGCCTGCGCATCCTCTTCCCCATCGTGGTCTCCGTCATCGCCGGCCTGGTGGCTCCCTCCTCCGTGGCGCTGGTAGGCTTCCTCATGTTCGGCAACCTGATCCGGGAGTGCGGCGTGCTCACCTCCCTCTCCCAGACCGCCCAGAATGAGCTGGCCAACCTGATCACCCTGCTGCTGGGCATCACCATCGCCTTCTCTATGAAAGCGGATCAGTTCGTCCAGAAGGAGACCATCATGATCATGGGTCTGGGCCTGGTGGCCTTTGTGCTGGACTCCATGGTGGGCGTGCTCTTCGTCAAGGTACTCAACATCTTCACCCCCAAGAACAAGATCAACCCCATGGTGGGTGCGGCCGGCATCTCTGCCTTCCCCATGTCTTCCCGGGTCATCGAGAAGCTGGGTCAGGAGGCCGACTCCCAGAACCACCTGCTGATGCACGCGGTGGCGGCTAACGTCTCCGGCCAGATCGCCTCTGTGGTGGCCGGCGGTGTGGTGCTTCAGTATTTTGCCAACAATCCCATCCTGTGATGGAGTAAAAAGGAGGACATTCGAACATGGAAAATATTACGCATGCTTTGGAAATGATGGGGCAGGGAATGCTGGGCATCTTTGTGGTCCTGGGCGCCATCGCTCTGCTGGTGGCGCTGATGCAGCGCATCGACCACAGGGGAAAGAAAAAATAACAGCGTTTCTCTGAGAGGGAGGCGTGGGATATGCTGACCTGTGTCTCTGTCACAGCCAGTCCTGCACCACATCCTCCAGCACCGTAGGGCTGACCTGCTGCTCCACCAGTGTGGTCATCAGTTCGTCTATGCGCACCGCGCTGGTGGTGATGCCCCGGATCTGCGCGCAGTCTCCGTCCTCTTCCGCGATCTTCACCCCGTACTGTTCGCAGAAGAAGCTCCCCGCCTCCAGCTCGTCCACCAGCAGAAAATAGTGGAGGCGGCGCAGTTTCCCCGCCTCGTCCGTCAAGAATCTTGACGCGATCTTAAGTTCCATCATATTGTGCCCATTTCTCCTTTTTTAAAAATCTATCCACATTATATGGTATGTCTGTGTAGAAAAAAAGGGAAACCCACCGCAGATGCGGTTTCTGTGGAAAAAAGATGCCCGACCGGGAGCGTTTTTGCTCCGGCGGGCATCTTTTTTCCACAGGGGAACCCGCTCCGCGGTCCCGGCATAGGATGGTCCAGTAAACGGCGCACCATCACGCCGGAAGGAGGCTCCATATGGAGGAAGAGTTTGGGACTCTGCAGATCAGAGTCTATACCTCCCGGGCGCAGCTCCCCATCGAGGACGCCACTGTTGTGGTGACCCAGATCAGCCCGACCGGGAAATATCACCTGTTGTCTGTCCAGATCACCGACCGTGAGGGCCGGGTCCAGCCCCTCACCATCCCTGCGCCCCCCCGCTGGGAGAGCACCGGTCCCACCCAGGACATGGTCCCCTTCTCCGTCTGCCAGGTCTGGGCGGAACACCCAGGCTACACCGCCCTGCGGGTGGACGGCGTCCAGATCTTCTCCGGCGAAGAGACCGACCAGGACATGGAGCTCATCCCCTTGGCCGAGGGGCAGCACAGTCTTGTTGACAGCTCCATCCTGAACACCTCCCCTCAGAATCTGTGAGGTGTCCCTATGCCGGTCATCGTCCTTCCTTACATCCCCAGCACCATCACGGTGCATCTGGGCCTGCCCGACCAGTGGGCAGAAAATGTGACGGTCTCTTTCCCCGACTACGTCAAAAACGTAGCCTCCAGTGAGATCTATCCCACCTGGGAGCTCTCCGCGATCCGGGCCAATGTGCTGGCTATCATTTCCTTTGCCCTGAACCGGGTCTATACCGAGTTCTACCCCAGCCGGGGCTACAACTTCCAGATCACCAACACCACCGCCTATGACCAGAAGTTCATTCGGGGAAGGAGCTTCTTCCAGAGCATCAGCGCAGTGGTGGACGAGATCTTCAACGACTACATCCGCCGTCAGGGCTTTGTGGAGCCCCTCTCCGCCAAGTTCTGCAACGGGACCACCTCCACCTGTGACGGGCTCTCCCAGTGGGGCAGCCAGGAGATGGCCCAGACGGGCTACAACTCCATGGAGATCCTCCGCCACTATTACGGGGACGACATCGAGCTGGTGGTCAACGCCCCCATCCAGGACATCACCCAGTCCTATCCCGGCAGCCCCCTGCGGCTGGGCTCTGTGGGGGAGGAGGTGGCCGTGGTCCAGACCAGCCTGAACCGCATCTCCCAGAACTACCCCGCCATCCCCAAGATCCAGCCCGTCACCGGCATCTTCGGGGAAGACACCGAATACTCCGTGCGGCAGTTCCAGCGCATCTTCAACCTGGCGTCAGACGGCGTGGTGGGAAAGGCCACCTGGTATAAGCTGGTCTACCTCTATGTGGGCGTCACCCGGCTCTCTGAGCTGGTCAGCGAAGGGCAGACCTTCTATAAGGTCCAGTTCCAGTACCCTGGCGTCCTCCGAGAGGGGGACACCGGCACCGAGGTTCAGGTCCTCCAGTACATGCTGGCCGTACTGGCTGAATTTGATGAGGTCATCCCCCCGCTGACGGTGGACGGCGTATTCGGCCCCTCCACCGCCAATGCGGTCCAGTCCTTTCAGCGGCAGACTGACCTCCTCCCCGACGGCGTAGTGGGGGAAGCCACCTGGGACGCCCTGTACCGTGAGTTCGCCAGCCTGGAAGCCGTGCTCCAACAGGATGTGGCTCGCTTCCCCTTTCAGGCCTCCGAGCTCATCCCCTCGCTGGTGGACCTGACCCTGGCGGCGGTCAGCGGACACAGTGAGACGCCCCGCTTCGGGCAGCATCCCGGCACCGATCTGCGTTTGGGGCAGTCGGATCAACAGGAGGTGTCCTTGTCATGACCTTACAGCAGCTGGAACGCGAGATGGTGGCCCAGCCCATACGGAGTCTTCAGTATATGCTGAACCGCCTGTCTCTGCGCTATGACTTTCTGCCCGCTCTGGTCCCGGACGGTGTGTTCGGGGAGCGTACCCTGGAGGCGGTGATGCTCTTCCAGCGGGAGCTCCACCCCCCTGTCACCGGCGTGGTGGACCGTGAGACCTGGCAGGCCATTCTGGACGAGTGGCTGGATCTGGAGCGAGAGCTTGCCGATCCCAGACAGATACGTGCTTTCCCTCCCAGTGCTAAAGTTCAGGCCGGTTCCTCCCACAACTACCTTCTCCCGGTACAGGCCATGTTTCAGAGCCTCTCCCATGTCCTGGATGGGCTGGAGCCGGAGTCCATCGACGGCATCCACGATGCTGCTTCGGTCCGGAATACCCAGTGGCTCCAGGAGAAGGCTATGCTGCCCCAGACTGGTGAGCTGGACCGAGAGACCTGGGATATTCTGGCCCGCCTCTATGAGCTCTTTGTCATCAGCCACATCGATCTGCGCCGCTACCCGGAGAACCGCCTGGCAGGCTCCACCCCATCCACCTGAATCCCGGCCTCTCCTTGGCCCGGGCGGGCCGATCCCTCTGCTCGCTCAAAAGTCCCTCTTTTCTCCGGCTCCCAGCGGAAAGCCCTCCGTTTGTCCCCGCTCTCGCGGGCGGGGACAAACAAAAGATCCAGGGAGGGCCAAAAAAGTGTTGACAGGCAGGCCCTTATATGGTATGATACCACTTGCGCTGAAGAGCGCAGTCCCCCATGCGCGAGTGGTGGAATTGGCAGACTCGCTAGATTCAGGTTCTAGTGTGCATTACGCACGTGCGGGTTCAAGTCCCGCCTCGCGCACCAACTGGTGCGCCATTTTGTCTGCGGTGCCGAGGATTCTGGTCACAGGTTAGAGGTGATTTCCCTGCTCAAGCAGGAGGTCAAAGGCTGCATTGGATGCAACGCCTGTCGGTATGGCAAGCCTTGTGTGCAGAAGGACGCCTTTAACGACCTGGTACCGAAGATCAAGGCGGCAGACTGCATCGTATTTGCCTCGCCGCTCTACTTCTGGACACTGTCCTCAAAAATCAAAGCGTTCATTGAGCGATTTTACTGCATCGCCGAGGAGGATTCGGAACCACCCCTTGGCCGCTATGAGAGGTACCCAGTGAAGGACTGCGCCCTGCTGATGACATCTGCCGACGATTTTTTCTGGACCTTTCAGCAGGCGGTGTCCTACTATCAATTTGCGCTGATCAACTATATCGGCTTCCACGACAGAGGAATGCTCCTGGCTGGCGGTTGCGGTGACACCAACGGGAAACCTCAGATCGACAAGACGAATCATCTCCAAGAGGCCTACGAGTTTGGACGCAGGCTATACGCAGAATAAGCATGTGAGAATGGCGGTGTCGATCCATGGAGAAGGCCAGAGTATCAAGTCAGCATGGTCTACAGTACAAAAACCTGAGCCGGGAGCAGTTTCATGATGGATTGGAGGACGATTTTCCCTGTGTCACTTCGCTTGTAACGATCAATGACTACAAAGACGGAGTTGTTCCCTGGCACTGGCACAAAGAAGTAGAGTTGTTCTATCTTGTAGATGGCATACTGGAGTATGATCTTCCAGATGGCAGCATGTGCTTCCCCAAAGGTTCCGGCGGCCTTGTCAATGCCAATGTGCTTCACATGACGAGATCTCTTGCGGCGGGCACTGTACAGCGCCTGCATATCTTTGATCCAGTCCTGATCGGCGGCTGGCCCGGAAGCCGTATCGAGGGGAAATATGTTGCCCCGATCATGACCGCTCCGCAGATCGACATCATTCCGTTGTTCCCGGATGACTCAAAGCAGGGGGAGATCCTGCGGCATATCAAGGAGTCTTTTTCCTTATCTGAGGGCGATACCGCTTATGAAATAAAATTGAGGGAGCTCCTGTCCCGAATCTGGTGCGAAATATTGGAGCTGATCCGTCCCTTGCTGCCGCAGCGAACTGCCGTAGACAAGGGGAGCGACAAGTTGAAAGCGGCTATGGTCTATATCCATGAGCATTATACGGAGAAGCTCTCTGTGGGGCAGATCGCCTCTGCCGCATTCATGAGTGAGCGGGAATGCTTCCGCGTATTTCAGAGATCCCTTCATACGACGCCGGCTGACTATGTGAAGGCCTATCGCCTGCAGAAAGCATGTCAAATGTTGGCGCAGGGGAAAGCGTCCATTACAGCGGTCGGATCGGCCTGCGGGTTTGGAAGCAGCAGTCATTTCGGCGAGATCTTTCGCCGTGCAATGGGATGTACGCCCCAAGAATATCGCAGGATGGCAGGATCGTGATATTCTCTCGTCTTCTATCTGATATTCCTCAGGAGCAACGCAACGTATAATATACCTGCAGAGGTGACGGTGAAGCAACAGCGGCCGCTTTTGTGCGGTCGCTGTTACTGGCATTTTTGCCATAACATAAGGCTGCCGGAGGTACATGATGGCTGGTGTGATTTTTGACTTCAACGGTACGCTCTTTGACGATTCCGACAAGCAGGAGCGCGCGTGGAAAGAATTTGCGGGCAGCAGATTCCACCGCGAAATATCCCCGGAAGAGTTCCGGCGCTATGTCCACGGCAGGAACAGCGAATTTATCGTACAGTATTTGTCGGATACAGAGCTGAGTCAGGAACAGATCCGCCAATACGCCGAAGAAAAGGAGACGACCTACCGGGCGCTCTGCGATGCCGACCCGCTCCATACTCGCCTGTCATTGGGGTGTAAGCTGCTGTTGAGCGAACTGCGGGACCGCCATATCCCTATGACAATCGCCACTGCCTCCCCGAAAAGCAATGTGGAGTACTATATCAAGAAGTTCCGGCTGGAGAAGTGGTTTACGCCAGATAAAATCGTGTTCAATGACGGTACGATCCCGGGAAAACCGAATCCAGATCTGTACCGCTTGGCGGCAAAGGCGATTCAAGTGGAGCCAGAGCAATGCATCGTATTTGAGGATTCCGTTTCAGGCATTCAGGCCGCTTATCGTGCCGGAAGCCGAAAAATCGTTGCCATTGTACGGAATGGCCCCAAAGCCCCATTTGAAGATCTGCCGGGCGTATGTGATGTGATTTCTTGTTTCCCGCAGTTCGACCGGATGCTGTTGTGGGAGTGAGGGGGCAATATCGTGCAGAAACATATCATGATCAGCCGTCTCATCGACGGGGTATCGGGGATATTCCAACCCATCATCAACCTGCTCAGTGCCGCTGGCTTACTGAAAGGAATGTTAGCCATTCTGACCGCAGCGGACATACTGGTTAAGGAGAGCGGTACTTATCTGGTGCTGAACGCCATGGCGGACAGCCTGTTCTATTTCCTGCCCATGATCCTGGCGTTTACCGCGGCTAAGAAATTTGGTGCAGATCCATTTACTGCCGCAGTAATCGGCGGAGTCCTCCTGTATCCATCACTGACACAGGCGTTTGATTCTCAAGACGGCCTTCTGTTCGCCGGAATACCCGTACAGGCAGTCAATTACCCCTCCAGCGTGCTCCCGATTCTTTTGGCAGTCGGGTTTTTGGTATGGATGGAACGATTTTCTGACCGCGTTCTCCCAGAACTGGTCCGCAGTTTTCTGAAACCCGCTCTCTGTATCGTTCTGGTGGGGTTGGCCACCCTGTTTGTCTTTGGCCCGCTTGGAGCGGTGGCTGGAGATGCGCTGGCCGCAGTATACGAAACGCTGTACAGAGCCAGTCCTGTGGCGGCGGGAATGTTGTTGGGTGCGCTCATGCAGCCGATGGTCATTTTCGGATTTCATTGGAGTTTCGTGCTCATCGCGATGAACAACATCTCTGTACTCGGCTCAGACACTGTGCTGGCATTCATGGGCCCGCCTGCCTTTGCCCAGGCCGGAGCTGCCCTTGCGGTCTGCTTAAAAAGCAGGGATCGAAACTTTAGGTCGATTTGCATCTCGGCTGTCTTGTCTGCCTGTTTCGGGATCACAGAGCCCGCGATGTTTGGCGTGAACCTCCCCCGTAAGAAACCGATGATCGCGGTGTGCGCCGGCGGAGCCATAGGCGGCGCGCTGGCCGGTATCTCAGGCGCCAGCGCCAAGGCCTTTGCGTTTCCGGGGCTCGCGACCCTGCCGCTTTTTCTTGGCGACGGATTCGGACTGTATATCGTCAGCTGCATGGCAGGATTTCTGGTAGCTTTTCTGCTGGCGTTTGGATTTCAATATGACTCTGGCGGCTGATCATAGAAATTGGGAGACAATTTTCCGCATATCAGTCAAACGCAGCAGAAAGAAATCATGGAGGCCTCACCGCATTAACGACGCGGTGAGGCCTCCTGTCAAAGAGAGGGTTCCCGTATTATTCCGCCACCTTGTTGACGCAGGTGATGGCGTTGAGGCTGCGGGGATAACCGATGTAGGGCAGGCACTGGGACACTACTCTGGTGAGGAAGTCTCTGTCGTTGCCCAGGTTCATGTTGCCCTTGGCATGGGCGGTGAGTTGGGGCTCACAGCCCCCCTGGGCCATGAGGAAGCAGAAGGTAATCATCTCCCGCTGCTTCAGGTCCAGCCCGGTGCGGGTGTAGTAGTCCCCGAAGCAGTTGGCTGCCAGCCAGCGGTTTACAGGACCGTTTTTCCAAGCCTCCAGCATCTGGGGGCCGAAGATGTCCACCTGGGCCTGGACTCCCCGCTCCAGCCGGCTTTCCATGGTCGTGGTGGCCTCTCCGCAGGCGGGAAGGGCGATGCCCCGGGCCTCCAGCGCCTCATTGGCGGCGCCCAGGAAAGGCCACATCCGGCCAAGGCCCACATAGTCCGCCGACTGATAGACCATCTCCTTCACCCACACGGGGGAGAGGCCCTCATCCAGCGCTTTGGGCAGAAATGTCCGGAAGGCGTCCAGCCCCTGGCAGCCCACCAGCGCCGCCAGGATCGCCAGCCAGCGGGTGGGGGCGTCCAGCTCCTGCCCCGGCTCATTTACCACTTCCTCAAAGGCGAACCGCTCCGCACGCTCCATAAACTCCGGGTCTGTCTTTCTGTAGTCCATCCCATATTCCTCCCGTCAGCCCAGCTTTTCATATTCCTTGTCCGCCACCGGCTCCAACCACTCGTTGGAGGCATCTTCTCCCGGCACATCAAAAGCGATATGGGAAAACCAGCTGTCCTTTTTTGCACCATGCCAATGCTTCACGCCCTCCGGGATGACCACAACGGTTCCGGGGGTCAAGCTCTGCGCCTCCTTGCCTTCCTCCTGATACCAGCCCTCCCCGGCGGTGCAGATCAGAATTTGTCCGCCGCCGGTCTTGGCGTGATGGATGTGCCAATTGTTGCGGCAGCCCGGCTCGAAGGTCACATTAGCCAGAAAGATAGGGCTCTGGCCGGGAACTGTCAAGGGGTTCAAATAGGAATTGCCGATAAAATACTGGGCGAATGCTTCGTTGGGCTGTCCCTTTCCAAACACATTTACCGTTTCAAACTGCTTTTCTTCTGCAATTTTCATTGTAAATACTCCTTTAGCGGTATCTATACAGCACTCAGTCGTGGATCTTCCAGCCGTTCAGGAACTGAGCCGTCTCAGCGGCGCTGTGGTCGATGATCTCGCTGTGGCCCAGATCAAGTTTGGCGATGGCGGTCATATCCTCCTCACTCAGGGTGAAATCCCAAATATTGAAGTTTTCCTCCATCCGCTCTTTATGGATGGACTTGGGGATGATGACCACACCACGCTGGGTGTTCCAGCGCAGAGCCACCTGCGCGGCGGTCTTGCCATACTTCTGGCCAATCTCGGTCAGCACCGGGTGGGTGAAGATGCCGTGTTTGCCCTCGGCCATCGGCCCCCATGCCTCCGGCTGGACGTGCAGGGACTTCATGTTCTCAACAGCGCCAGTCTGAGCGAAGAAGGGGTGTAGTTCCACCTGGTTGACCATAGGGGCAATGCGGGCGTTCAGGCACAGATCGGTCAGCCGGTCGGGGTAGAAGTTGCACACGCCAATGGCCCGAATCTTCCCGGCTTCGTACAGTTCCTCCATAGCCCGCCACGCGCCGTAGTAGTCGTTCATGGGCTGGTGGATCAGATACAAGTCGAGGTAGTCCAGCCCCAGCTTCTCCATGGAAGTTTCGAAGGCTTTCTTGGCGCTCTCATACCCGGCGTCCTGAATCCAGAGCTTGGTTGTGATGAACAGCTCCTCCCGAGGGATGTTGCTCCCCCGAATGGCCGCGCCCACCGCTTCCTCGTTGAAATAGGCGGCGGCAGTGTCGATGAGACGGTAGCCCACCGAGAGGGCGTCGCGCACCGCCTGCTCACAGACGGCGGCCTCCGGCACCTGGAACACTCCGAAGCCCTCCAGCGGCATTTTGACGCCGTTTGACAAAGTGACGTACTCCATCATAAATTCCTCCTGTCTTGCATTGCATGGTTTACACTCGCGATTTCATTATGCTATAATGAGATTGGAGCGTAGCCTTTTCTTTACAATTCTCAGTATAACACGCTTAATTTGTGATGAACACTACATGATTTTTATACTGCATAAGCGCTCGTTTATGCTAAGGAGGACACATGGACATTACGGCCCTGGAATACTTCAAGATCATCGCGGAGAGCGGTTCTCTGACAAAGGCCGCGCAGCAGCTCCATATCACCCAGCCGGCCATGAGCGCCATGCTCAAAAAGCTGGAGGAGGAATTGGAGGTGGAGTTGTTTGACCGTAGCCCGAATCGAATCCATCTGAACAAAGCCGGGGAGGTCGCGCTCGTCCATGTGAATACGATCCTGCGGAACGTGGAGCAGCTGAAAGCCGACGTGCTCAGCGCCGCCCGGCAGATCCAGACTCTCTCCATCGCCTTCTGTGACCCGGGCGTCCGCTGGTTTTCGGTTCCCCGTTTTTCCGTGGCTCATCCGGAAGTCCAGGTAAACGATGACCTTTACGAGGGCGATGACACGGTGGAACTCCTCCGTGAGCGGGTCTATGACTTGATGGTCACACCGCAGAAAATACAGGACGCCCGCATCCAAAGCCTGCCCTTCCTGTCCGATCAGGTGTATCTCTCCGTTCCGGAGGACAGTAATCTGGTGGAACGGGACAGTATTTCCGTTCGGGAGATTCCGGCGCAGGCCCTTCTGTATCCCCAGATCGGCGGGTATTTCCTCTCGCAGATGGAAAAAGTCATCACGGAGGATCATCTGCCCATCACGCTGGTCAAGAACAATTACAACGTCACTCAGCACCTAATCCGCACCACCAATTTCCTCGCCACTATTTCCACCCTGTCTATGGATCTGCGAAACGATGGCCCCCACCGTAGATTGATTCCCATGACCGACCCGGAGTTGAACGTGCTCTATTATATCTCCTATCTAAAAAACAACCGGGAGAAGGTGAGGGTGTTCCTGCAATGGGGGAAGGATTGCAACGACCAAAATGAGGAGGATCGTAGATGAATCAGAACATTTTGTTTCGGCCATGTACCCAGGATGATCTCGATGTCCTTCAGGATTTCTCCAGACGGACTTATTTTGAGACCTTCGCGGAGCAGAACACGCCGGAGAATATGGCCACATATTTGGATGACGCCTTTGAGACGGAAAAGCTACGGAGGGAGCTGGAGGACGCAAATTCCGCGTTTTACTTCCTGTACTGCGGCGAAACACTGGCAGGCTATCTGAAGCTGAACGAGGCCCCGGCCCAGACGGATCTCCACGACTCCGATTCCCTGGAGATCGAGCGGATCTATGTGGGAAAGGAATTTCAGGGGATGGGCCTGGGACGGTGCCTGATGGAACATGCCATTTCCACTGCCGTACAGCGGGGAAAGGCATTTGTTTGGCTGGGTGTGTGGGAGAAAAACACAAAAGCACTCGCCTTCTATCGGAAGAACGGCTTTTACCCCATCGGGACCCATACCTTTGTCATGGGGGATGACCCACAGACCGACTACATCATGCGAAAGGACCTCAAGCGATGAGGGAATATTTCATCCCCGCCTGCGGCGGAGCCGCCATAGAGATGGCAGAGGGCGAGACTGTCACGGTCGTCGATGTGGAGGGCAGTCAGGTGGCAGACTTCTTTGCGGAGCGCGCCGGAGATCCCGGGGAATTCCTCTCTCCGGCGGTCACCATCGACTGCAACGAATCCCTGCGGCTTCATGTTGGGGACTTTCTCTATACCAACCGGTACCGCCCCATGTTCCAGGTGGTCTGCAACGAGGTGGGGGAGCATGACCTTCTCTTTCCCTGCTGCCGTCCGGAGATGTACGACTTTTTCTATCAGAACGGGGACGGGCATCCAAACTGCTACGATAATATCAATCGGGCGTTGGGAGAGCACAGGCCCATCATCCAGCCCGTCAATCTGTTCATGCACACCACGGTAGATGGGACTGGGAAGATCACCATCCACCCGCCGGTGTCGAAAGCTGGAAATAAAATCGTTTTGCAGGCCCAAATGGATGTACGGCTGGGCATCGCGGCGTGCAGCGTGTCTGAGGGGGCGTGCAACAACAGGGTATGTTCACCCATCCGGGTCATCGTAGACAGTCAGGGCCGAAAGATCGTGGAAGAACAGATATAAAAACTCAGGGCGGGCGCCGTTCAGCGCCTGCCCTGTGCTATATCAAAAATTGATTTTCATGCTCAAAGCCGCATATTCAAAATTGGATAAGGCTTGCCCTGCTCGTCATGATCCAGCCGCTCATAGACGCGGAAGCCCATGTGCTCATAGAAGCCAAGGGCCTGGGGGTTTTGCTCGTTGACCGTGACCTCCCGGATGTCGAAGTGCTCCACGCCGTACTGAAAGAGTTCTTTGCCCAGCCCCTGCCCCCGCTCCTCCGGGGCCAGGAACAGCATCTCCAGCTTCTCACCAGCGATTCCCATGAACGCCACAGGGGTCCCGTTTTCACCCCATGCGGCGATTAGATGGGGAACCTCGCGAAGGGCCTGGGGCACATAGGCCTTGATCTCCGCAATCTCCTCGGGGGACAGGAACAGGTGGGTTGCCTGAACGGAGCGCTCCCACACCGCCAGCAGTTGCTCCAGCAGCTGGGGCGTCCGCTCACGCACTTCCTCGATCTTTCTCTGCATATGCTTTCGTTCTCCTTATCGTGTGCCAAACTCACTCCACAAAGGAGCGGCTCAGAATATAAAATTCCTCCTGGCTGGGCTGATGGCGGCGCTCCATGGGAGGCAGCGTGTCATCGTAGTGCCGGGCTTCCTCCTCGGGGATCGCCATCACCGGGCTGTCGGAATAGGTCCACTGGTGACCCGTCAGAGCGCCGGGGATCAGCTCCTTCACCAGCATGGCCGCGGGATACTTCCCGCCCTCCACATGGACCTGAAATTTTTGGCAGCTTTGGAACCCGCGGGAGACATAGTTTGCGGGACTGCCGAAGATGACGATGGCATCGTAGCCCAGTTCCACAGCCTTGGTGAAGGAGTGCTCCATCAGCTGTTTTCCATAGCCTTGGCGTTGCAGGTCGGGTTCCACACAGACGGGACCGAAGGTCAGGATCTTCTTTTCCCGCCCTGTTTCATCCACCAGCTTCGCTTTGGTATACATGATATTCCCGATGATCCGGCCGTCCTCCTCTAGGACGAAGTCCAGCTCCTGGATGAAGTCCTCGTGCTCCCGCATGATATGGACCAGATAATGCTCCACACAGCCAGGCACATAAAGGTTGTAGAAGGCCCGCCGGGTGAGCTCCTCCACCGCCTGGTAATCCCGTTTCACCTCGTTTCGGATTTGCGGCATATCATGTTCCTCCTCTTGAGAAAACTCTGACGCTATCATACAGATCGTGTGCGGAAAAGTCAAGGGATGAGGGTCGGCTGAACCGGAGTGCCTTTCAGCCAAGGCGATAAATCTGTTCTCCGTGCGTGCGGCTGGTTACCGGGGCTTCTGGATAGAGAGGGCAATGTTGTTTACTGCCCTGCAAATTTTGAGTTCTCATTGCAGAAATGGCTTGCATTATTTCCATTCCAGAGTGACAATGCAGACGGTCAGAGAAGAGAAAAATACCTATCCTCTGCTCCGGCGGAACGTGCCGACGGTAAAGGGCGGGAGGCATTTCTGACCACAGTTTCAGCCACAGAGTGACGTGGAGTATATGGAAACAGCGCTTTCAAAGAGTGACGGAAAGCAAATAAAATGGAGCAGAAACGACGCAAAACAAGCGAAAATAATGCGAAAAATCTTTCAATATCTATTTGGGAGGATAGATGACCTATCCATTCCCCTGAAAGTGAAAGCCCGGAAGTCCTTGGGACAGTAGCTTGCGGCGGAAATTCCCCGGTTGAAAAATCCCCGCAAAATCGGGCGTGACCACAGGATTGCCCTCAGACACGAAAAACTTGCTTTTTCTTTCTCCGCATGGTATCATGCAGAAAAATGAAATATCCGGGTATAGCGCAGTTGGTAGCGCGCCAGCTTTGGGAGGATAGATGACCTATCCATTCCCCCAAAAGCGAGAGTCCGGAAGTCCTTGGGACAGTAGCTTGCGGCGGAAATTTTCCGGTTGAAAAATTCCGGCAAAATCGGGCTTGACCACAGCACTGCCCACAGACACGAAAAACTTGCTTTTTCTTTCTCCGCATGGTATCATGCAGAAAATCGAATATCCGGGTGTAGCGCAGTTGGTAGCGCACGTGATTTGGGTTCACGGGGCCGAGCGTTCGAATCGCTCCACTCGGACCAAAAGCTCCTTGGTGCCAATAATGCTCCAAGGGGCTTTTTGCTATTGTCGGGGAGCACATCAAAAATTAATAAGTTTTTACTGCTCCTCGGTATTGTATTACCATTATGCTTTAGCTATAATACATTATAATCTATCTTAAATTTGTGAATATCTATAGCATGTTAAGTCCATTATTTTCCCACTTTTATTGTGAAAGAATGGTTGCATATGAATATACGGATTAGAGAGCAAGCCGGAACAGATTCTGTTAGAAAATTTGACTACCAAATGGCAGTTGCGTTAGACTATTTATTATCTGAAATAGATAGTGATACCATCATCCTTATAGAGACTTTAGAAGATTTTGCGGTTTTTCGCAACCATGGTACCGAATTTGAAGAAATAGAGATTTACCAAGTAAAAACTAAAAATAGCGGTTTATATGAAAAACGAACGTTACTTTCTGATAATGTCCTCGGGAAAATTATTCTAACCGATTTTTATTTTAACTCAAAATCTAAAACGCTAAATATTGTATGCAACACCCCACTTAAAGGTGCATCAACTGAGACTCTCGATAATTTTGTTTTTGAAAACTCATTGACCCCTAAAGAACTTACTGAGTTAAAATTAAATGTAAAGACATATCTAAGTAAAGAATCCGATTTCACAGGTTCCTTAGAATCCTATTGGGGCAAACTTATTTATATCAAATCCTCGTTGCCTTTTTCAGGAAAAGAAGATCGATATAGTGAGACATTAGTTGGAAAAACCAACAGTGTTATTTCCCATTATTTAGGCGATGAAAACCACTCAATCAATCCACAAATTGTTTTTAATACTCTAAGACTTTTGATTGATAAACAGCGGAGAAATAAAATTACTACTTCCGAAATAGATGTTGAAGATGCACTCTCTCAGAAGGGAATCCGCACATCTGATGTTAAAGCAGTAATAGATCAAGCGGCCAAATTTCAACACCTTACCAAGAACGAGATTTTTCAACACGCCTCGCAAATATTTAGTCCTGCCGAATTTTTGGCGATTAAAAGTGAATACCCTACCTTTTTATCCTATCGAGCCAATCTCTCTGACCAAGCTTATCAAGATGCACTCAAAATTCTTCAAGAAGAATATTGGTCCTTAACTGCAAAATATGACTCTCTTGATGAGATTATCCGAATTACTGCTCAAAACTGTTGCCAAAAGATTCCCTATTATAGCCTTGCAATTATACAAATAATGGCAATTGTTATTGTATATAGTTAAGAGGTGAACGTATGAGTATATTTTATAAAAGCCTATTGATACTCGATAAAGGGAAAAATGTTGCAAGGAAAATCGAATTTCAGCCGGGCATTAATATTGTCACCTCGCATCTCAATAGTGTCGGAAAAACATCATTATCTTTGATGCTTTTGCATAGTTTTGGTGCCAAAGTTAGATTCAGCGATAAATGGGACCTATCCAATGTATTTACAAAATTGACCATACAAAAAGATTCAAGTGAAATTGAGATTATCCGGCACAGGGACACTTATACAATTATTACTGGCGACGAAAAATATTATTACCCTCTTCAAAAAAATGGTTATGCAGAAAAACTGTATGAACTGCTGGGCCTCACCATCAAAATCAAGGATAAAAACTCCGATACATACTCTACTGCTATACCCTCACTGTATCTTCTTCCCTATTTCTTATCGCAAACAAAAACTGATGAGGATAGATCAGTTTTTGAGGATTTAAATATGTATTTAAAGTCCGATTTACGTGACGCTTTGTACTACCATGTAGGTGCATTAGATAACCATTATTCTTCCGTTATTCAACAACTGACACAGTCGCGAAAAAAGCTTGAAGAACTACGAAAATCACGTGAAAAGCAAATTTCTGAAATAGAATACTTGGAAAGAAAATTGGCCGAATCTAAAAGCGCAAAGTTAATAGATAGTGATGCTGATTTAGACGCAGATATCGCTGTATACCAGAAATATTCTAAGAAGAAGCAGGATTATTACTCATTGGTTAAGACCCAATCTGATATAAAGCATAAAATCAAGTTGTTGAACGCTACATTAAAAGACAATTTGGTCTATACCGCAAAATTATTAGATGGGGAAGATATTATTTGTCCTGTATGCAACTCAAATATTACTGACTTTATTTCTTCAGCATTAAAGGTTGGAATTGCGGAAAGTGATATAAACACTGAACTTGCCAGTCTGAAGGCCGATTTGCTGAATACTGATAGAAAAATTGCGCTTGCTAAGCCTAAATTAGATGAATTACATCAAGAAATTATGTTGATTGAGCAGCAACGAGAAAATGTTAAGATTACACGTGCCATTATTGTTTGGAATGAAGAGTTGTTGGTTG
Source organism: Lawsonibacter asaccharolyticus (assembly GCA_003112755.1). Classification (NCBI taxonomy): domain Bacteria; kingdom Bacillati; phylum Bacillota; class Clostridia; order Eubacteriales; family Oscillospiraceae; genus Lawsonibacter; species Lawsonibacter asaccharolyticus. Next base: position 3,491,279 of record BFBT01000001.1, read on the forward strand.
CAAAGAAAAATTTTGCTGAAATACAGTTGCAGATAGATTCCCTTGAGGCATCAATAAAAGGATACTCAGAGGAAATGAGAAACTATAACGAAAAAAAGCAATCAGCTGATAAAAGTTATCGATCTGCATTTGTCACACTGCTAAATGCAACCAATATCAGTACAGATGGACTCGACATTAGCAGTTTGAATTTATATGATTCTCTACATTTAAGTGGAAGCGAAATTCCTCGGGTAGCAATTTCGCGGTTCTTTTCCTTATTAGAAAGTAAAACTGCTGACAGTATTGTTATGCCTATTATCTTCGACTTTCCAAATTTGGATATGACCGAGGAAAACCTAACAAAATGTTTTCAAGTAATGTGCGAAAAAATTTCTGATACAAAAACTTATCCTCAAAGCTTTATATTCTCTATCAATTGTGAAGAACGAATATCTAAGGCCGGTGCCTCATTAGAGAAAATCAATATTATTGATATAGAGAGTCTTCCCATGGATGATTCCGCAAATCCAAAGCTATTATGCAAACACGATTATAGTGCTTACTCAAAAGAAATTAGTGAGATGATTAATTCTTAAATAGCATATATCCATTCTTCTCCCCCCAAAACTCCGAACTTGCATTTCGGCATTTTTTGTATGTTCAATTATTGCCGGCCAAGTTCTTTCCGCACCTCATTGTAGTATCTATACACCGTATTCTTATCTACCCCCACCTCTCTTGCAATAAGGCTCTTGCTGGTGACCTCCGGGTGCTCCCGCATATAGGCGGCAATGGCTTTCTTCTTCTCACTGATTCCGTCCGGGATAGCCTCCAGGTCTCCGCTTTCTTTGATGGCCTTAATCTCCGCCCTCATCTGCTCGATCAGCCCAGGCAGGAGCGCCTCACATTCCTCCCGCGTTTTGGCGTACACATTGCGGGAGTGCTTCTTGCCGTCCGGCCACATAGGGGAGTAACGGCCCTCCCAGCAGTTCTCGCTGATCTGGGTGATGCAGCCGGTGCCGGGCTTCCGTTTCCTTCCTACATAGGGCTGGAATGTGGTCATGGCTTGTTTCTCTTGCGGCTCCGCAGGTGATTCCTGCGGAGCCGCTTTTCCTATTTTCTGGTCGATCTTTGCCGCAGCCTCGGACCGCATCGGGTTGGTGATGTGAGTGTAGATGTCCAGCGTAGTGGCCGCCGACACGTGGCCCAGCATGGCGGAGAGGGTCTTCACATCCATCCCGTTTCCCAGAGCGATGGTGGCAAATGTGGTAAGCGTCAAGTAAAGTGACGGGTAGACAGACATGAGAGAATAGTGGTGGAACGTTTTGAGACGTTCCGGCACTATTAACTATTAGGCGGTGTATCCGGATGACGAGCAATGAACTGAAGCACCAGGCAAAGGTTCAGAAATGGGGATTGGCAATACAGGACTGCCGGAGCAGCGGGCTGTCAGTGCGGGAGTGGTGCCGCCAGCGGGGCATCACGCCAACAACATATTACCGATGGGAAAGAGAGGTTCTGTCCGGTATAGGTAGGAAAGACGCCGAGGGACGTTCTGGGGGCACATTTGTAGAACTGCCAGCACCGCAACCATTGCGAAATAATTCGGAACGTACCGCTACACTCAACATCGGGAGTAGCAGCATTGATCTGTATCAGGAAATGGGGCCGGAATTGCTGCGGACTCTGGTGGAGCTGCTGAGACAATGCTGAACGATTTTACCGGAGCAGACAAGGTCTACATCGCCTGTGGATATACAGATCTGCGCAAAGGGATCGATGGTTTGGCCACGATGGTACAGCAGCAGTTTGAACTGGACCCATTCACCAACACACTGTTTCTGTTCTGCGGGCGAAAGCGGGACCGAATAAAAGGGCTGTACTGGGAACGGGATGGCTTCATCCTCCTCTACAAGAGGCTGGAGCAGGGAGCGTACCAGTGGCCGAGGTCCGAAGTTGAGGTGAAGATGCTGACGCCGCAGCAGTACCGCTGGCTGATGGAAGGGCTGAAGATCGAACAGCCCAAAGCGCACAAAGCAGTGACTGGCCTGAGTATGGTATAGCATTGAAAATTGGATGCTATTTTCTCGCAAACCATTGAAAGAACTGGTATTTCAAGGGTTTTTATGTTATAATAAAGATATGAAAAACGAAGTGAACATTACCACAAGCAGCACAGAAATGATGACCATTTCCCGTGCGGAATATGAGTCTCTAAAGGCGGAACGAGACGAACTGAACCAGAAGCTGGACTGGCTGATGGAACAGGTGCGTCTTGCCAAAAAGAAGGTCTATGGGACATCCTCCGAGCAGACGAAGGAGGAGTTGGTTGGCCAGCTGAGTTTCATGTTTGATGAGACGGAAGCATGGCTGTCTACCAGGAGGACTGCCACGAGGGAAACCAGGGTTGCCGCTCATACCCGGCAGAAGCGATCCTCCCGTGTGGAGGAGGTTCTGCCTGAGAACATCCCTGTTGAGGTGGTGGAGCACCGCGTCCCGGAGTCTGAACGTAACTGTCCTGAATGCGGTACGCTCATGACAGAGATTGGGACCGAGGTGCGCCGTACTCTGGTAATGGTCCCTGCCCAGGTGAAGATCCGGGAAGATGTTTATTTTACATACGCCTGCCAGAACTGCAAGCAGACAGGGACGGAAACACCTATCCTGAAAGCCCCCAAAGAGCCTCCCCTGATTTCGGGCAGCTATGCCTCCCCGGAGGCTGTGGCCCATATCATGGTGCAGAAGTTTGTGATGTACGCTCCGCTGTACCGGCAGGAACAGGAATGGAATCGTGCTGGGGTGATGCTCTCCCGCAGACGATGAGCAACTGGGTGCTGCGGGTGGCGGAGGACTGGCTGCGGCCCATCTATGACCACTTGCACCGGCAGTTGCTTCAGCGCGAGGTTCTCCATGCGGATGAAACAACCTTGCAGGTGCTGAAGTTGGAAGGGCAGACAGCCAGGAGCAAGTGCTATATGTGGCTGTACCGGACTGGCGGAGACGCCGAGCATCCCATAGTTCTGTATGAGTACCAGCAGAACCGGAAGGCGGAGAATGCCGAAGCATTCCTCAAGGGCTTTACGGGCTGGCTCCATGCGGATGGGTATTCCGGCTACCACCGATTGCCGGAGAACATCCGGGTGGTTGGCTGCTGGGCGCATCTGCGGCGAAAGTTTGACGAGGCGGTGAACGCCTTGCCAAAAGAGCAGCAGGTTGGCTGCACGGCGTTGGAGGGACTGCAATACTGTAATATTCTTTTCGCCATTGAAAAGGAACTAGCGGATCTGCCGCCGGAAGAACGTTATATCCAGCGTCTGGCTCGGTCCAAGCCGGTGATGGACGCTTTGTTGGCATGGGCGGAAACGAAGACCGCCCCGCCCAAGTCCTCTTTGGAAAGGCGCTGTACTATCTGCGGGAGCAGTGGCCATATCTGAAACGCTTTTTAGAGGACGGGCGTCTGGAAATAAGCACAACCGGGCGGAGCGGAGCATTAACCCTTTGTGATGGGGCGGAAGAACTGGCTGTTCGCCAATACGGAGGCGGTGCTCAGAGCAGCGCCATTGTTTACAGTCTGATTGAAACGGCCAGGGAGATAACCTTGATCCATACCGATATTTGGTTCATGTGTTTTCCAAGGCACCCGGACTGGCAGTTACCGACAAGAACTGGGCCGCAAAGCTGCTCCCGGAAAATATTCCCCCAGAATGTTGTATTACAAAGAAATAGAATATATTTGTGAAAGCGGGATTGCCATTGTAAGCCCGCTTTTGCTTTTTCCAATAGGATTATTGGCACCGCGGTGTGGAAAAACAAGGAAGTTTTGTCCTGTTTTATCCCATGTCGTCTATCTGTCTGATCTTGTCATATTATGGAACTATCTTATGAAAGGTGGTTCTTTTATGGCAAACACAGAAATTTTCCTGCGCAATATTTTTGGTACAACTCGTCCGAATATTCGTCCACTCGTTCTTGCTCTAAACATTACCAATGACCTCTTATTTGAACAGCATATCTCCATGTCCGATATTAAAGCAACGAAACATATTTACCCCGATGTTGCCAGACTGCTTCATAAAAAGCCTGAAACTGTGTACAAGAGCGTGATACGCTTGGCGCATCGCTGCTGGGATGCACTTGTGGAACAAGATTTGGTTCTTTCTTATCTGGGACGCTCTATGAAGCAGGAACCAGATCCCAGCGTTTTATTACCTATCTAGCTGTCTACATTCAATCCGATATCCCGTTTTTTGAATTCATTGAGCGTGACCCTGGTTTCTTTTCCGAGACTCGCCTGACATATTCGGAATGTCTGATATTCCGCCTGAATCGACTACAAAGTTGCTGCTGCGCAACAAACCGCTCCTGGTTTCTCAAGCAATGGCTTTTACATCCCCGGCCGGATTGACCACATTTCCTGTCTGTCCCGCGTGTATGGCCACTTTGGAACGTGAAGGCCAGAACTTTTGTGACCATTGCGGACAACGCCTGGATTGGCGTTGGTACAAGCACGCCCAGATCATCTACCCCGGGCAAAAATCAGCACTCAATATTCTTGACAAGGATGATGTTCTAATCTCCACTTAAAAGGGATTGAAATATTTAATAAAGTCTTTAGAAACCATATAAGGAGATGATACGATGGTTGCCTCCTCAGCCATTTGTGATCTATTATACCAGCTTGGAATATCCGCTATTACAAGGATTTCTCCATACCGCTTATGCAGTATCTTTGTGCGTGGAACAGCAAGACAGGCTTTTGTTGGTGACAAAGTGGCTGTATCCCGATGTCGCCAGGAAGTATGGGACGAACTGGAAGGCGGTGGAACGAAATATTCGAACTGTATCTACTATTGCCTGGAAGCACAATCTCCCCTTGTTGGAATCTCTTTCCCATAGACACCTTGACAGGCGCTTGCGTTCCGCTGAATTTCTTGCTGTACTTTTCCATGCAGTCTGCTCTGACGAATTTGAGCGCCCTGCTTAAATTGTAGTCTCAAAATTTTTATTGCTTCCAGAAGCAAAGAATGAGAGCAGACAAAGTATTGGCTGCTCTCGTTCTTTTTATCTCATATTATATTTGACGCTTACTAAGCATGTCCCCCCTTCTTCTGATTTTGCTATTTCCAATTTCTAGAACATGCTACTACTCCAGATAAATATAGAATGGCGCATACAGTATCCGAAGCCCCTCCTCGGAAATAAAACAGGTCAAATTTTCGTAAGAACTCAATTATTATTGCTCCGAGCAAAATGGTTACAGAAAAGATAGCAACCTTTTTAATAGTTGATTTAATTACTGTCTTCAAATTAGTTCCCATCAGGACACATCACTAGATGTGCAGGTAATTGTCCGGTCTAAAGAGATTTCTTCTTGTGCGGTCAAGAGCGAATCAAGCGTATATCCAGCATAAAGATTAAGTTTGACGCTGGACTTGTTGTAAGAACAAACAAAGGTTGCAGCTGGTTCAAACCGACAATTATCTTTCTGCGCATCTTTTTCAAGCGCTAACTCCCAAATTGCATCTGTGGAAGTACACTGAGTTGAGATTTCCGTGTCATAAATATTGCGAGTATAGGATTTTGAATGTCCAAAGGATATATTATCTAAACTCACACCAACGCTGACTTCATAGGTCTCAGTGCCAATGTAATATCCTACTGGGACCGTAGTCATCCAAGGTCACACTGGTAGTTACGGTACCAGTTCTACCGTCATTTCTTCCCCTTCGTACTTACTCTCGTATTGGTAATTATCATCATGCAGTACCGCCCAGGAATCCCATTAATGTCACAGAACACTAAATAGTAATCTTCTTTGTCATAGTTCTGCACAGTATAGAATTCATAATCGGCTACCAGTTTTCCTTTTGGAGTCTTGTATATGTGTAGGACTTACTTCCCAAGTATTCACCCTCTTCATCGCTGGCCATAGGACGAAGGGACTGGTCATTTTGATTGATGTCTTTCGACATAATCTGGGCAACCGTTTCGTCAATCAAAGCATCGTAGTCTTGGTATCATCATATCCGACGTTGATTGTGTGGGTTGAAATCGTATTATTGCGATCTAAGTAATATATGGTTGCAATATCCTCCCCGGTCCGATAGACGAGTTAGACATCATACTAGAGCTTGGCTCTGTACTGTCTTGGGCTGCAAGGTCAAAATAGCGATCTAAAACAGTTGTAGATGATCCGTTATCGTTTCGATAACAATAATCCCGTTTTTAGCTAGGAACCTTTTTAGCAGCGCAGGACTGTCAAGATCAGTCACTACACTATAGTTGAAGGCGTAAGCGTCAAAACACAGTTATCCTCACCTGATACGGATTGAATCTCCTCTATCGATACTTCGATATAGTCTGGATTGTTTAGTGACTCGCTAGAAAATGCAAGTGTAGCAGTGGTCAACAACGCTATGGCACAAATAACGGCCGCAATATTTTTTAACATACAACTCACTCCTTATAAGTAATTCAAATCAGATCTTGCATCTCAATCACTCGCTTTAGTTTGCAATCCCAGTAGTAACCTTAGTCTCATTATAATAGCGCCAAGACAGTTCATAGGAGGAAGTAAAGGTGACAGATTTTCGATCAGTGCTAATAGTGTATTGATCCTTTAATTCTTTGCTCTCCACATCAAAGTAAAGCAAATGGAGTCAGGCGACATTGAGGAATTTGCATTGGTAATTTATCAAAAATATAATCACCACTTGAATTTACCTTTGCAGTCCAATCAAATTCAATTGTTTGAGTCCAGTCAAAATCTGTAAGTGTACCCACTCCGCCAATCTCCACCCAGAGCACAGTGAAATCCCCATATAGTGCCCGGACATAACTTCACTATCCGCGTATGTAATTATAGAATTGGATAAAAGATCCGAAAATGTTACATCGATAGAATCTACATATCCGAGAGTGTCTATCCCCACAACAGACTGCGAAGAAGCATCTGTGTTTTTGCAAATGGCACTGATTCCTGAAAGCAAATGTTATGATTTATCCATCATCAGACTAATGGATTGCATAAAGTGAAATCAAAGAACTTTATATTTTTACGGAGTCGGCGTGCCAACGATCTCATATTCTCCCACCACAGTCACACCGTCCGACTCATAGACCGGAATCATCCGGCCTCCCTGCCACTTCTCCAGATAGGCAGGCACTTCTTCCGGCGTCTTGGGAATCTCCAGGTCGCTCACACGATAGTAGCCGGACGCCCCGTTGGTGGCGTTCACCGCCACCAGATCAGGCAGGTATCCCAGGCGGGAGCGGACCATAGGTCTCGCCATTCTCGTTCACAGCATAGGCAATCCCATCCCTCTCGTTTTCAATCATGCGGAAGTATTCCTCGGAGATCACGATCTGGTACTGGTCCACCACATTGCCCTCCAGGTCATACATGGGGACCAGCCAGCCCTCCTGACCGTTGCGGGCCATCTCCAGCACCGTCTCACGGTACTCAGCAGCCTCTTCTGGAGTGTTGGCGCTGGGCAGGAAATCCTCTGCCTTGACATAGCCCTCGGTGCCATTTACGCCCAGAGCAGCCACCAGATTGGGCATCTCGCCCACCAGATTGGTCAGCAGATAGGAGCCATAGGACTCACCGGCGGTGGTCACGGGATAGCTGCCGTCCGGCTCCAGGGTCTCAGCGGCCAACGCCTGAGTGGCGGCAGCAGCCCGGGAGCCGCCGTAGGTATCGGTGTCCGGCGTGGAATAAGAATTGTATTTGGAACCATTTCGGACATACACGGTCCCGGTAGCATAGACCACGTCAGAGGTCGTCTTCGAGCTTGTTGTAGAGGAGGCAAAGGTATCTCCAGACCCGTTGTAGAAGGTTGTGGAGGTGGCGAGCGGCTTGTTTCTGCGTCTCGCTGTAAAGGACACCCTGGGCCCCCACGGTGTTTGCGCTCATCTTTTCGACATCCGCATTTGCAGTCCAGGCGCTGGCTCTGAACGTGCGGCTGGAATCAGGATAGAGACAGCTCCAGTAGTCGTAGGTCAATCCGCCGGTGGTGACAGAATCACACATCGGACTTGATCTCATACGAGGCTGCCTGGGAGGGCAGGATACCCACCAGGAGCGCCGCGCACAGGAGGGCAGACAGCGAACCGGTAATCTTTTCATCTGTTTCATGGGGTTCTCCTTTCCATAATAGCGGCAAAGGGCAGCCCCTTTGTCAATCCTATTCCAGGGCAAATCTCGGCGCCGATTTTGTCCTTCATCTTCTTTATGTCGCCAGTGCAGGATTTTGTTGCACTGATTTTTAAATTTTCCCAATTTTTTTGCTCCTGGTCCGAAGGGGCTCTTTGCGCCTCCTTTCCCTCTGTGAAAACAGGGGAACGACCAGGGCGTTGGGGCGTAAGCGTCAAGTAAAGTGACGGGTAGACAGACATGAGAGAATAGTGGTGGAACGTTTTGAGACGTTCCGGCACTATTAACTATTAGGCGGTGTATCCGGATGACGAGCAATGAACTGAAGCACCAGGCAAAGGTTCAGAAATGGGGATTGGCAATACAGGACTGCCGGAGCAGCGGGCTGTCAGTGCGGGAGTGGTGCCGCCAGCGGGGCATCACGCCAACAACATATTACCGATGGGAAAGAGAGGTTCTGTCCGGTATAGGTAGGAAAGACGCCGAGGGACGTTCTGGGGGCACATTTGTAGAACTGCCAGCACCGCAACCATTGCGAAATAATTCGGAACGTACCGCTACACTCAACATCGGGAGTAGCAGCATTGATCTGTATCAGGAAATGGGGCCGGAATTGCTGCGGGACTCTGGTGGAGCTGCTGAGACAATGCTGAACGATTTTACCGGAGCAGACAAGGTCTACATCGCCTGTGGATATACAGATCTGCGCAAAGGATCGATGGTTTGGCCACGATGGTACAGCAGCAGTTTGAACTGGACCCATTCACCAACACACTGTTTCTGTTCTGCGGGCGAAAGCGGGACCGAATAAAAGGGCTGTACTGGGAACGGATGGCTTCATCCTCCTCTACAAGAGGCTGGAGCAGGGAGCGTACCAGTGGCCGAGGTCCGAAGTTGAGGTGAAGATGCTGACGCCGCAGCAGTACCGCTGGCTGATGGAAGGGCTGAAGATCGAACAGCCCAAAGCGCACAAAGCAGTGACTGGCCTGAGTATGGTATAGCATTGAAAATTGGATGCTATTTTCTCGCAAACCATTGAAAGAACTGGTATTTCAAGGGTTTTTATGTAATAAAGATATGAAAAACGAAGTGAACATTACACCAAGCAGCACAGAAATGATGACCATTTCCCGTGCGGAATATGAGTCTCTAAAGGCGGAACGAGACGAACTGAACCAGAAGCTGGACTGGCTGATGGAACAGGTGCGTCTTGCCAAAAAGAAGGTCTATGGGACATCCTCCGAGCAGACGAAGGAGGAGTTGGTTGGCCAGCTGAGTTTCATGTTTGATGAGACGGAAGCATGGCTGTCTACCAGGAGGACTGCCACGAGGGAAACCAGGGTTGCCGCTCATACCCGGCAGAAGCGATCCTCCCGTGTGGAGGAGGTTCTGCCTGAGAACATCCCTGTTGAGGTGGTGGAGCACCGCGTCCGGAGTCTGAACGTAACTGTCCTGAATGCGGTACGCTCATGACAGAGATTGGGACCGAGGTGCGCCGTACTCTGGTAATGGTCCCTGCCCAGGTGAAGATCCGGGAAGATGTTTATTTTACATACGCCTGCCAGAACTGCAAGCAGACAGGGACGGAAACACCTATCCTGAAAGCCCCCAAAGAGCCTCCCCTGATTTCGGGCAGCTATGCCTCCCCGGAGGCTGTGGCCCATATCATGGTGCAGAAGTTTGTGATGTACGCTCCGCTGTACCGGCAGGAACAGGAATGGAATCGTGCTGGGGTGATGCTCTCCCGGCAGACGATGAGCAACTGGGTGCTGCGGGTGGCGGAGGACTGGCTGCGGCCCATCTATGACCACTTGCACCGGCAGTTGCTTCAGCGCGAGGTTCTCCATGCGGATGAAACAACCTTGCAGGTGCTGAAGTTGGAAGGGCAGACAGCCAGGAGCAAGTGCTATATGTGGCTGTACCGGACTGGCGGAGACGCCGAGCATCCCATAGTTCTGTATGAGTACCAGCAGAACCGGAAGGCGGAGAATGCCGAAGCATTCCTCAAGGGCTTTACGGGCTGGCTCCATGCGGATGGGTATTCCGGCTACCACCGATTGCCGGAGAACATCCGGGTGGTTGGCTGCTGGGCGCATCTGCGGCGAAAGTTTGACGAGGCGGTGAACGCCTTGCCAAAAGAGCAGCAGGTTGGCTGCACGGCGTTGGAGGGACTGCAATACTGTAAATATCTTTTCGCCATTGAAAAGGAACTAGCGGATCTGCCGCCGGAAGAACGTTATATCCAGCGTCTGGCTCGGTCCAAGCCGGTGATGGACGCTTTGTTGGCATGGGCGGAAACGAAGACCGCCCCGCCCAAGTCCTCTTTGGGAAAGGCGCTGTACTATCTGCGGGAGCAGTGGCCATATCTGAAACGCTTTTTAGAGGACGGGCGTCTGGAAATAAGCAACAACCGGGCGGAGCGGAGCATTAAACCCTTTGTGATGGGGCGGAAGAACTGGCTGTTCGCCAATACGGAGGGCGGTGCTCAGAGCAGCGCCATTGTTTACAGTCTGATTGAAACGGCCAGGGAGAATAACCTTGATCCATACCGATATTTGGTTCATGTGTTTTCCAAGGCACCCGGACTGGCAGTTACCGACAAGAACTGGGCCGCAAAGCTGCTCCCGGAAAATATTCCCCCAGAATGTTGTATTACAAAGAAATAGAATATATCTTGTGAAAGCGGGATTGCCATTGGTAAGCCCGCTTTTGCTTTTTCCAATAGGGATTATTGGCACCGCGGTGTGGAAAAACAAGGAAGTTTTGTCCTGTTTTATCCCATGTCGTCTATCTGTCTGATCTTGTCATATTATGGAACTATCTTATGAAAGGTGGTTCTTTTATGGCAAACACAGAAATTTTCCTGCGCAATATTTTTGGTACAACTCGTCCGAATATTCGTCCACTCGTTCTTGCTCTAAACATTACCAATGACTCTTTATTTGAACAGCATATCTCCATGTCCGATATTAAAGCAACGAAACATATTTACCCCGATGTTGCCAGACTGCTTCATAAAAAGCCTGAAACTGTGTACAAGAGCGTGATACGCTTGGCGCATCGCTGCTGGGATGCACTTGTGGAACAAGATTTGGTTCTTTCTTATCTGGGACGCTCTATGAAGCAGGAACCAGATCCCAGCGTTTTTATTACCTATCTAGCTGTCTACATTCAATCCGATATCCCGTTTTTTGAATTCATTGAGCGTGACCCTGGTTTTCTTTTCCGAGACTCGCCTGACATATTCGGAATGTCTGATATTCCGCCTGAATCGACTACAAAGTTGCTGCTGCGCAACAAACCGCTCCTGGTTTCTCAAGCAATGGCTTTTACATCCCCGGCCGGATTGACCACATTTCCTGTCTGTCCCGCGTGTATGGCCACTTTGGAACGTGAAGGCCAGAACTTTTGTGACCATTGCGGACAACGCCTGGATTGGCGTTGGTACAAGCACGCCCAGATCATCTACCCCGGGCAAAAATCAGCACTCAATATTCTTGACAAGGATGATGTTCTAATCTCCACTTAAAAGGGATTGAAATATTTAATAAAGTCTTTAGAAACCATATAAGGAGATGATACGATGGTTGCCTCCTCAGCCATTTGTGATCTATTATACCAGCTTGGAATATCCGCTAATTACAAAGGATTTCTCCATACCGCTTATGCAGTATCTTTGTGCGTGGAACAGCAAGACAGGCTTTTGTTGGTGACAAAGTGGCTGTATCCCGATGTCGCCAGGAAGTATGGGACGAACTGGAAGGCGGTGGAACGAAATATTCGAACTGTATCTACTATTGCCTGGAAGCACAATCTCCCCTTGTTGGAATCTCTTTCCCATACACCTTGACAGGCGCTTGCGTTCCGCTGAATTTCTTGCTGTACTTTCCATGCAGTCTGCTCTGACGAATTTGAGCGCCCTGCTTAAATTGTAGTCTCAAAATTTTTATTGCTTCCAGAAGCAAAGAATGAGAGCAGACAAAGTATTGGCTGCTCTCGTTCTTTTTATCTCATATTATATTTGACGCTTACGTTGGGGCGACCTTATGTAGGGCTGGATTGCCGGACAGCAACTCTCACAGGGCATCCATGCTGGCACGATTCATCTGCCACCCGAGCAGTTCCGGCCAGAAAAAAAGAAAGGCGCGGCAAGGGGTCCCCCTGCCGCACCAAGCTTGATTTTTTATTTTCCGGTCACATAGAATGTTCTTGTTCTGGTGTCTCGCTCCGAACCATCGTCCGCAAATACCGCGACTACCACTTTATATTCTATGTCT